>CAMCYN010000363.1 GCA_945883955.1 Akkermansia muciniphila | reverse complement strand
ATCACGGCCTGGTCCTGGTTTGGCGTGAATATGCTCGGGATCGGATTACACTCCTACGGATTCACCTCGTCGGCATTTACCTGGCTGATGCTGTTTGCGGTCAGCCAGCTCGTTTTGATCGGCTTTATGGCCCTGCCTCCGCGCTTTTGGCGCAGCCGCCTGGCCTGATCTTGTTTTCCGGGATTTCGACAGCTTGCAGACCTCGCCTCGCACAGTACCGTTGCTGTTCCACCGCCATGGACGATTCCCTTTCCACCTACAACCTCGCCACCCTTCCCTTTGAGATCTCCCGCGATCCGATTCCATCCGATCCCTCGGCCAACCCGTTCCGGTTGGTGGTCGATCCGGTGATGCGGATGCGGTTGCGCAAATCCCTGTTTGATCTCATCGACAGTCACGACGCCGAACTGGCCCGTTACGTTTCCGACGGCGCACTGGCTCTGGACAGTTACAAGGAATACGTCGAACTGTTCGCACGCAGTCTGCGTGAAACAATGTCGTCCAAGGAAGGAGTCGCTTACCTGTTGGAAGCGTGCGGGTTTCAAATCGATCCGGAAGAGGTGAATATCTATCCGGAAACCCGCTGGCGCGTGACTCGGGACGACGAGTTTTAGTCGCTGAGGGCAATTTTTATGGATGATTCTTTAATGCTGATCCGGGCTGTGGAGGCCACGCAGATCCCGAGCGGTCACGCGGTGACTTTGCCTGAAGGGACTCCGGTTACGATTACCCAGTCCCTGGGGGGCTCTTACACGGTCCACGTGGACACGGGTGGTGGTTTGTTCCGGATTGCCGGGAAAGATGCCGACGCGCTCGGACGTGAATCGGAAGCGGTGAAGGTGGTGGCGGAAGGACCCTTTGAAGAGGCGCTTGTCTGGGCCCAACTGCACGAGGTCTATGATCCGGAGATCCCGGTTAATATCGTGGATTTGGGGTTAATCTACGCGATGGATGTCACCGATGTCGCCGATGGCAAAAAGGTCGTCGTTCAGATGACTTTAACAGCACCGGGCTGCGGAATGGGGCCGTCTCTCGCGGCGGAAGCGCGTCAGAGGATCAGCACGTTGCCGGGAGTTTCGGACGCGGATGTGTTGTTGGTGTGGGATCCGCCATGGGGCCCGGAGCGGATTTCGGCGGCGGGCCGGACCAAACTCGGGTTGGACTAAAGGCTCCCGGGGGTGGAAGCGGCAGGCGCCCGAGGTTCCGGGCGCCGGGAAGTAAGCAACTGCTCGCTTCCGCGAATTAATGGGTCGGCGGCTCCTGTTTTCCGCTTTCGTTTACCAGTTGCCGCTCTGCGAGGTCGGTTTTCTCACGAGTACGTCGGCACCGGGATTGTCTCGGACGTTCATCTTTTGGCATCCCGGATCCACCACGATCTGTGTGGAACGCTTTTGAAACACGTTCCCCGTCATCTGGATGTCGTGTCCGTTGGGGGCGAAGGTAACGCCTTCCGCGTCGCCGTGTTCGCCTAGTACAAACAAGTTGTCCTTGAGAATAACCGGGCCGTATTCGCCCTCGGGCTGATGGAGGGTGAAGTACATTTCGGGGTAACTTTCCCAGGTCCCGGTTTTGAATGTCTTCCGGCCCTGCCACGGATCGGGGATGCACTTGGTGGTGTTGTTTACGAAGATGTTTCCCTGAAGGATCAGATTCCGGGGTTGGTTGATCCAGCTGCCGCGTCCGCCATTGCGAAAGGTGTTGCCCATGAGCACGACGTTTTCGGACGATTTTTCGAGGCTGATCACCCGCGAGCCGTTGGTGCCGTCGACGATGTTCCCGGTCACCAGTGCGTTTTTGCAATATTCGGCGAGGAAAAAGGCGCCCATTCGCGAACCCACGATTTGGTTGTTGGCGAACACTATATCCTCGCTGCGCTGGATATGCATGGTGTCGCCAAGAGCACTCAGTTTGCAGCCGCTGATTCGCACGTTCTTGGCACAGACAATATCCACGGCGCCTTTGCCCGGGCCGGCTCCGGTCGGAGCGTACAGCTCGAAGTAGGCGGCTTGTAGGTTGCTCATCAGCTTGCAAGCCGGTCCTGCGCTGCCGCTGAACTGGATGGGTTTGCCGCCAATGGTCTCGCTTACCTTGATAAACTCCCCGGACGACTCGACAGCATAATAGCGTTTGCCGCGGACAATATTCGACGGGAGTTGGTCGCCGTAGAAACAAAGGGCCTGCCGTGCGGCGTCGGAAGCGGATTTGGGGGGTGCGCCGACGGGGATAGGGCGGAGAGTGTTTTGGACAAAGACGCGGTCGTCACCGGACTCCATGCGGACTCCCTCCCGGATGACTTCGTTGCGGAAGTAACGCTGGGCCATGGCGACATCAGCCGGCTGGTATTCCTCAGGCCAGACCAGTATTTGCCATAGCAAACCGTAGTCCCACATGAATTTGCCGGAATCTAGGAGCGAACAGTTCTCCACCGTGATGTCTGTCGCGAATGTTTCCACCTCCGATTCGCTGCGCGCTTTGGGGACACCTTCGACGTGAATGATAGCGCCGGCGACGCGCTCGGAGGTGATGTCGCGAAATGTGAGGCGCCCCGACTTGGCTTTGGGGCTGGTTTTGAACACGAGGATTCGCGTGTTCGCGTTTGGTTCCCAGATGTTGGGCTGGCGCCGGTGGTCGAAGCAGTGGCCGCTGAAGTGCCCACCCGTCCACGAAAAATCCTGCACGTTGGTGCCCTCAAACAGAACAATCCGCGCCTTGTCCCCGAGCGTGTCGGGTAAATGAAACCGGGCGCCGTGAGCGAATACCGACGTGTGCGAACTCAGCGGGATCGGCACCCCACCACTCACAAAATAGTCCCCGGCGGGAATCGTGACCGTTCCACCGCCAGCATTTGCCACATCTTCAAAACAGCGTTTCAAGGCCGACTCGGCATTCTGCTGCGGGCTGTAATTGGCCAGATTAAACTCTGCGGCAATGGTTTGCAGGCTTACGATAGCCGAGAAAACAAGCAACGGGAGGAGGGTTTTCATAGGGAGGGGGGTAGGAATCCAGGGGGGAGTGTA
>CAMCYN010000362.1 GCA_945883955.1 Akkermansia muciniphila | reverse complement strand
TCCGGCCTGGTATTACGCACGGCGTAAACAGCCGAAAGCGGCACCTTGCACCGACCATACACGGGATGATGTCCCTCGACCGAATCGGCGCCGAAATGGTCCACGACGAGCCCAAGACGCCCGCCATTGGCGAGGAGCAACCAGTGAGAAGGCGAGCCAAACGCACCACCAAAATCCGAATCCAGAAGCCGGGCGAGCCGCTCATGGTTGAGCTGCGTGTTGCGCATATACAGCTGCCGCGAGGCGGGTTCAGCCAACACATCCGACGTCTCCGGAAAAGTGATTCCCCGGGCCGAAAGCGCATTCCTGGCCTCTTGCGAATCCCGAAAATCCACTCCCTTCAGCCAATAAATTTTTGCAGGCAACGTTTCCCCAACCTTCGACGCCACTCCCGAGAGAACAATCAGCCCGTCGTCATTGAGGGAGTAACTTAAATCGAACGCCGTACATATCGCCTCCAAAGCCTGCCCGACAGTGCCCGCGGAGAGGCGCAGAAAAACCGCACGCGATCCCGGAGGGACGGCCATGTGGAATTTGAGCCCCGGCACCATACGCGCCAGATGCTCCAACTGCTCCTGCACCCGCCCATGAATCCCCGACGCCCCCACCAATCGCTCCAGCGCTTTCAACGCAGCCGCCTTTGCCGCAGGAACTGGCGGCGTCCCCTCCTCCTGCGCTTTTAGCCAGATAGCCGCCGCCACACGTTCACGCGGAATCGCCAGACTCTCAAGGCCGATGCGGCACCCAAAATGCGTGGCCGAAACCGACTCAAGATCCCCGCGCAACACGTCGCCGTTGGCCGCCACAAGCACATGCCTCGGTGGAGAATCCCGGCGAAACCGTGGCACAAGTAACGCCTTCGACTTCGATTCCTCGCTGACCACCGGAATCGTCGTTTCACCAACTACCGACGCACCCGAGAAGCCGGAGAGCAAAATCGCTCGCACGGGATTTCCCCACATACTTGCGGGCTCCAGAATTATTCCGTTCCCAGCTCGTTTGGCCGCCTCAACGGCAATTGGAACCGGGGCTGCTCCATTCACGGACAGATCCACCGTTTTGTTCCTCACCAAAAGGCGGACCGCAACAGGTTTACCCTGCGCGATGGGGAAGCGGGTCTGCCCCTCCACATTCCCGTCGGCCTGAATCAGCCCCGCACAAATTTCATTCCCGGTGTTGTACAACACGAGACTGGAGGACCTGGCCGGGTCGAGCCCCGCGCAAAATAGCCGGATCCCCACACCCGAGAAATCCTCGCTTCGGAGCTGAAAATTGAGCTCCTGACATTGCATCGCCGAGGGATGCCCGAGAGCGGTTCCCGGCTCCATCGTTAGAGTATCCATCTCCCGTCGAACCGTTTTCCCATTCCCCTTCACAATCAGCCATCCGTCCTTAAAACCCCGCACCGTTACCTGTGCCTCGGGGGCGAACCGGACACCATTAAGTTGCGAAGCCGGAAGTTTTGTTGCCTCAAACCACGCCGACTCCAGCTCCACCCCAGCCGCATCCACGCCCCGAAATGTTCCGGGCAACACATCGCCCCCACTGGTATAAAATAGAGCCGCCGCCCCCAACACCGGCACCGCTGCAGGCAACACACGCGTGATTTCAAAAGGCGCCGTCCCGGTCGGAACCACGGGCCGAACTCCGCCCACCGGAAGCCATCCCACCTGAGCTTCGCCCTCACAGACCAGCTTTCCGCGCATGCTGATTCCCCTGATCAAAAGTCTATCCCACATCTTTTCCGAAGCCCACGCCGCACGCACCTCGGCCGGTACCGCCACAAGGTTCGACAAACGCACCAACCCTTCGCCCCCGGACAAAAAGCCGCCCTGACTGAAACTGGTCTCAAGCGTGAAACGCCCCCCCTGGAGTCCACGGAGCCGGCCCGAAAGAAACGTCCCATCCGCATACGCCAAAGTCAGACTCGCTGGCCGCAGCTCCGGAAGGTCATTCGAAAACACGATGGCATCCACGCGCTCCACAGCCACAGGGGACTCGCCCCCCGGTTGCTGCCAGGTGCCCTCAACGAAGCCGACAGCACCTCCGGTGATTCCGCCCTGAAGCACACGACCGTCGGCCAGCTCCACTCGGGGCTGTTTGAAATCGATCCGGCTCGGCGGCGACCCGTCCCAGACCCGCACTTTGAGGAGGTTCAGCGAGAGGTTCCGTCCCTTGTTACGCAACACAATACCCGGCACAGGCGCCGGCGCCCCCTCGGGCACCTGCCATTCCGTTACAAGATCCCCGGCCCTCGTGTACACGGCACAGGTCCGTGAGTTTTGGTTCCAGAATAAACGCAACGCCACCTCCCGGTCGGCATCGGCCAGCGTGCCAAGGCTCTTAAACTGGTCGCCCACGGTTAGGACCAACTCCGGGCCCCATGTCTCGAGAACCAGCCGGGAATTGCCGGTGCCGCTCAAAGCGATCTGAAAGTCAGGACGACCAGTGGCCTGGAGGGCAAACTCCAGCTCCAGCCGCTCGGGTAATTTGAGCGCCAGGCTGGCACCGCAATTCCAGTACGGAAGCTGGAGCGCTCCGCCCGGACCGTCCACCAGCGGAGGGACCTCGGACAGCGCACTCTCGGGCCTGTCTGCGGCCTGGTCGGCGTCCTTTTTTAACAAAACCCAGCCCAAGCTTCCCTGCGGTCCCGACAGGACGAGGTTTGTATCCCGGGCCCCAGCCGCTCCGGCGTTCCCGTCAGGAGCCGTTCCCGATCGGACCCTGCGTACACTCAAAACTTCCGAGCGCCTAAGGCTGGTTTCTCCGTGGCGCACACTACGCACCGTAAGAAGCTCCTCTCCTAAGGCGAGCAGATCGCCGTAAAAGAAACTGCCGTCCCGACACAAAAAGCTGAACGCATCCGACGTGGGAACCGCAGGCAAACGGTGTTCGATTCGTCGAATCGCCTGCCATTGTAGCTCCAGAGGGTCGCGGAAAAGGGGGGAGCGCCAGGTCAACCGCGCGTCATCGGCTCCGAGGAATTCCCCGGCCAGGGTCTCTCCGTTTTGCCAGAGT
>CAMCYN010000361.1 GCA_945883955.1 Akkermansia muciniphila | reverse complement strand
GTCCAGCTCACCGACTCGCCCTATGCCGTGGTGAACATGCGCATCATGGCCCGGATCGGCCTGCCCGTTTTTAAAGAGATCGATCTCAACAACAAACGCGTCGTCCCCTGCGTCCATTCGGTGGGCGCCCCGCTCGAACCCGGACAACAGGACGTGCCCTGGCCCTGTAACTCCAACAAATACATCGTTCACTTTCCCGAAACTCGCGAGATCTGGAGCTACGGTTCGGGTTACGGCGGGAACGCTTTGCTGGGCAAGAAATGCTTCGCGTTGCGGATCGCTTCCAACATGGCCCGGGACGAAGGCTGGATGGCCGAACACATGCTCATTCTGGGCGTGGAAAATCCGCAGGGCGAGAAAACCTACGTCGCCGCAGCTTTCCCAAGTGCTTGTGGCAAAACCAATTTTGCCATGCTTATTCCTCCGGGCCATTTCCAGAAGGAGGGCTGGAAGGTGTCGACCGTCGGAGACGACATCGCCTGGATCAAACCCGACGAAGAAGGCCGGTTGCGGGCGATTAATCCCGAGGCCGGTTTCTTCGGAGTGGCCCCGGGCACCTCGGTTCTGACCAATCCCAACGCGATGGCGGCCCTGGCCAAAAACAGCATCTTCACCAACGTCGCCCTCACCCCCGAAGGCGGCGTGTGGTGGGAAGGTATGACCGAAACACCGCCCGCAGAATGTCTCGACTGGCAGGGCAAACGCTGGACGCCGGAAATTGCGCGCCAAACCGGTGCCAAAGCCGCCCATCCCAACGCCCGGTTCACCGCTCCGGCCGGCCAATGCCCCTCGATAGATCCGGCCTGGGAAGACCCCGCAGGTGTCCCGATTAGCGCCATCATCTTTGGGGGGCGCCGCGCCACCACCACGCCGCTCATTTACCAGTCCTTCAACTGGAGCTCCGGAGTGTATCTCGGCGCCACGATGGGTTCGGAAATGACCGCCGCCGCCGCCGGCACCATCGGCAAAGTGCGACGCGATCCGATGGCGATGCTGCCGTTCTGCGGCTACCACATGGGTGACTATTTCCGGCACTGGATCAGCATGCAACGGCTGCTCGCAGAAACCCCCAGAGTCTTCAACGTCAACTGGTTCCGCAAGGATAACTCCGGCACCTTCCTGTGGCCCGGATACGGTGAAAACATGCGCGTCCTCCAGTGGATTGTGGAACGCTCGCGGGGCCGCGCCCAGGCCAAGGAAACGGCCCTCGGCTGGCAGCCGCGTTACGAGGATCTGAACTGGGAGGGTCTGGAGTTTTCCAAAGAGAAGTTCACCGAATTACAAAAGGTCGACCGCGCTGCCTGGCGTCAGGAAGTCATTGGCCACGAAGAACTCTTCCTCGATCTGCACGATCATCTCCCCAAGGAAATGGTCTACGAACGCGAACTGCTCATTTGCCGTCTTTAGGCGCCGTTCTCTCCCGCACTCCTGTCCGGAGGCGCGGATACAAGCGGCCGGGGATCCATCGCCCCGGCCGTTTCGATTTCCAACTCCCTGCATCTTTGCACGCACACTCCCGTCGAATCTGGGTTATCCGTCTGGAGCGGCTTTTTGCCTCTAACTCTTCCACCTTTTTCGACTTTAAACTCCACACCCTCTCATGAATACATCCCGAATCGGTATCGTTGGCGTCGGCAGAATGGGCGCCAATATGGCCCGTCGCCTCAAAGACCGCGGCTTCGTACTCACCGCCATTTATGACGTCGACGCGACCCGCGCCCAAAGCCTTGCGGCGGAACTCGGAGCTGTCGCCCCGACATCGCTGGCCGCTCTCACCGCCGCCGCCGACATCGTGCTCACCGTCGTCACTGATGACGCCGCCATGCAGACCATCTTTTTCGATCCCACCGACTCGCTGCTCGCAGACGCCGCAGGCCGGGTATTTTTAAACTGTGCGACGCTGTCGCCCCAAATGCATCTCGCCGTGGACGCAGCCTGTGCCCGGGCTGGAGCCAGTGCGCTGGAATGTTGTATGGCCAGCAGCATCACCCAGGCGCGGGAGGGGTCGTTGTACCTCATGATTGGCGGCAACCGGGCCGTGTACGAACAGGCTCTGCCCGTGCTGGAAGCATTGAGTACGAGCCCGCGTTATGTGGGCGAAGCCGGGGAAGCGGCCAAGGTCAAAGCCCTGGTGAATATGGTCATGAATATCAACACTGCCGGCCTGGCAGAAGGACTCGGACTCGCCGACGCCCTCGGGCTGGATCTGAACATGATCCGCGAAATCTTCGGCCAGACCGGAGCGGCTTCGCGGGTACTCGTCACCGACGGCGAGGACATGCAAAACCGCGATCACACCTGTTATTTCAGCGCGGCGCATGCCGCCAAGGACAGCGGCATTGCGCTGGCACTAGCCGGGCAAACGGGGCTTTCGCTTCCGCTCGCGGCGGCCGCCACAGCGCAGTTTGAGCGTATGCAACAACTCGGGCTCGGCGAATTGGACAAGTCCGGCATCGCCGAACTGACCTTCCTCGGACGCTCCGCCAGACCCGCCTAAACCTCTCCCGATACGATACTCTCCCCCCCATGAAGTCTCTTCTCCTGCCGCTCTGTCTGGTGACCCTGTCCCTCGGACAACCCCTGCCTGCCCAAGAGGTCGTCGCCCCGACTACGGCTCCTGTAGGCGCACCCGTCCCAGCCGCCGGGGCTCCGCCAAAATGGAAAGGGCTCCGGGTTGGTGCGGAGCCACCGGAAGGAATCCGGTTTTCGCGGCATGTCGTCGCGACCTATCCCGAGCATACAGTCGAGCTGCTTGTTTATACTCCGACGAACCCCGGGAAATATCCGGCCATCCTGGACATTCATGGGGGGGGATGGTCCAAACGCCAGCTTGAGGCCGACAGACCCATGATGGAACGACTTGCACAACGGGGGTTTGTGACGGCACTGGTGAGCTACCGTTTGTCCGGCGAAGCGCGTTATCCGGCGGCGTTACACGATTGCAAATCGGCCATCCGGTTCATGCGTCACAACGCCGGGAAGCTTGGGATCAATCCCGAGCGTATCGGGCTGATGGGCGGTTC
>CAMCYN010000360.1 GCA_945883955.1 Akkermansia muciniphila | reverse complement strand
CGAATTTGCCGGGCCAAACGCCGGGCTTGTCCTGGCCGAAGTGGAACTCTCGCGCCCCGAGGAACCGGTAGTTCTGCCCCCCTGGATTGGCAGGGAAGTCACAGGCGACATCCGCTATTACAATTCCCGCCTGAGCGTACACCCCTTCCAGCACTGGGGCGAACAGACGGACTGAATCCGGGAACCGGGTCCGTCTATGCTGCCCGGGCGGCCGCACACCCCCAATGAGCCGATCCCGCCCACAATGGCCGCTTTTCTCCAAAGAAGAGCGGCCCTTTTGGCTTTTAGCCTCCGACGATTTCCGCCACCCCGTAATCCTGCCCTGTTCCCCAACTCCATCCTCCCCCAGTATCCGAGTCCCTGCCTCGCCACATCTTATGCGTCCCTCCCGTTCCGCTCCCCGTGCCGTCACTCTGCTCGGCACCACCTTTCTTTTGGCCCTCCGCCTCACGGCCGCCGATGAAACCCAACGCGCCGCCGAAATCGCCGCGCCCCTCTCCCCCACGGCCGCAGACCTCATTTTCAGTAAATGGTCGGCAGGCATCAACGTCCCCGATCCCATCGCATGTTCGGTCGACCCAAAAGGCCGGGTCTATGTAAGCTCCACGGCCAGACGTAAAACCACCGATCTCGACATTAAAGAACACCCCATGTGGGTGCCCGACGACGTCGGCCTCCGCAGCATCGAAGACAAGGCAGCCTTTTTTCGTTCGGCCCTCGCACCGGGAAAACAGCGCCAGCCACGCGGCGGCTTAAAGGATCACAACGGGGACGGTTCCATTGACTGGAAAGATCTCACGGCCGTATCCGAGCGCATTTATCAGCTCCGCGACACCGACGGCGACGGAATCCCCGATGGGATGACTGTGTTTGCGGAGGGATTTAACACCGAAGTGACCGGCATAGCCGCCGGGGTGCTTTACCACGACGGCTGGGTCTACGCGACAATCGCCCCCGATCTGTGGCGGTTCAAAGACACCGACGATGATGGGGTGGCCGATGTGCGCGAGAGTCTTGTCCACGGGTTTGGGGTGCACATCGCCTATGGCGGACACGACATGCACGGACTCTCGGTGGGCCCGGACGGACGCATCTATTGGAGTATCGGCGACAAAGGCGTGAACGTCACCTCGCGGGAAGGCCGCCGTTTCTTTTATCCAAACGAAGGCTGTATTTTGCGCATCGAGCCGGACGGGTCCAACTTTGAAGTGTTCGCCCACGGGCTCAGAAACGTGCAGGAACCGGCCTTCGATGACTTCGGAGACTTGCTGGGAGTGGACAACGACGCGGACTTCAAAGGAGAAAAGGAACGCTTCGTTTATATTCCCGAAGCCAGCGACGCAGGCTGGCGCTGCAATTACCAGTATATGGGCAACCGCACGACCTGGATGCGGGAACGGCTCTGGGAACCGAAATGGGACGGACAAGCCGCCTATCTCCTGCCCCCAATCGAAAACTCCACCGACGGGCCCGCCGGCTTTACCCGCGATCCAGGCACAGCACTGGGCGAAACCGAACGGGGTATGTTCTTCCTCAACGAATTTCCCACCGGCTTAATGCGCGGGTTCCGGGTCGAACAGGATGGCGCCTCCTTCAAACGCAGCCGCACCGAATTGCTCCATAAAGGAATTATGGGCATTGGGATGAGCTGGCACCCGGACGGCTCGCTGTTTATGACCGACTGGGCCAAGGGTTATCCGCTCGACGGTCGCGGCAGTGTGGTCCGGGCCGATTCGGCATCCGGCGCCGGCTCGCCCGTCCGCAAAGAAACCTATCAGCTTCTCTCCACTGGATTCCAGAGTCGGCCGACCCCGGCCCTTGTGGAGCTGCTCGGACACGCCGACCAACGCGTCCGTATGGGTGCCCAGTTTGAACTCGTCAAACGCCGCGAGACGGCGGCTCTTCTGGCGGCGGCAGTCTCAAAACCTGCGCCCCTGCTGGGCCGCATCCACGCCATCTGGGGTTACGGCCAGCTTTTACGCAAAAACGACGCCACTCCCGACGACGTCTTCGCTCTCCTGCAGGATCCCGACTCGGAAGTCCGCGCCCAGACCGTCCGGGTTTTATCCGAAGCCACACTCTCCAGGGAACAGGCCCAGACCTTGATTCCCCTCGTGTCCGATCCGTCCCCGCGCGTGCGCAACCTGACAGCGATCGCCCTGGGACGCTTGCGAGTCCCCGCAGCCGTGACCCCGCTTTTGAGACTTGCCGAAACCGACTGGGAACAACCCGTCCTGCGGCATGCCGCCATCGCAGGCCTGACCGGATGCGCCACCGCCCAAGAACTCGCCGCACTGCGACGGCACAAGGCCTCCGCCGTACGTCTGGCCGGCGTAGTCGCCCTGCGCCGCCAATCCTCGCCGCTGCTCGTCGGCTTCCTACATGACCCCGATCCCGCCGTGGTCACCGAAGCGGCACGCGCCATTCACGACGGCGAATCCGTTCCAGCGGCCCTGGCGGGTTTAGCCGCGCTCATTGAAACACCGGGCCTGAGTGAACCGACCCTGTTCCGTGTTCTCAACGCCGGACTGCGGCTCGGCACCGTCGAGTCTGCCGGGAAGATCCTGGCTCTGGCCTTAAATGAAGCCACACCGCTTCCCCTTCGTGAAGAAGCACTTGCCTGTCTACTGGCATGGAAACAGCCCCCACGCCTGGACAGGGTCGATGGATACGCACGCACCTTCCAGACCGACCCGATCACGGAACTGCTCACGGACAATCTGGACGCTCTGCTGGGACTCAAAGACGAGACCCTCAAACAATCGGCGGTTGAGATTTTGATCGCATACAAGCTGAAGGCTCAGCCGGAGCAGATCGCCGCGATTGTCGTCAACGAGACGGCATCCGCCCCCTTACGTGCGGAGGCTCTACGGTTGATGGCCGGCGAACAACGGACCACCCCGGCCTGGAAGGAAGCGTTGGATGCAGCGCTCCGCGAAACGAGCCCGGCGCCTTTGCAACAAGCCGCCCTCGAACTCCTACTGCCCGAACACCCGACGCGTGTGGTTAGTCTCGCCGAACGGATT
>CAMCYN010000359.1 GCA_945883955.1 Akkermansia muciniphila | reverse complement strand
CGGGATCCTAAGGCCCTCGAATACTGGGATCTAAAATACAACAGGGAAGCCGAAGTCGCCGCTCGGACCAAACTCGCTTTTGAGGTCGAAAAGTTCACCACCCTCCGCCGCCCGGTGCTCATGTGGAGCCGGGCCGAGGAAATGTTGGCCATTGGCCATAAAAACCGGGCCCTGACCGAAATGTTGAGTGTGATCCGTGCCAATCCGCTGCACCCCGAGGCCGCAGGCTGGATCGTGAAGCTCGAACAGTTGCTGGCGCCCCCCGTGGCCGCCGAAGACGGCGCGGTTCCTCCTCCGGTACCGGCAAAATAACCCGTACATCCACCCGATTTCCGAACGGAGACATCTCGAAAATCGGGCTGCAGAGCGGTTAGTTCTCCGCGCGAATCGAAAGAATATAAGCGCTCACCTGCCAACGTTGCGGCTCGGTGAGCGTCCCTTCAAAGCTCACCATCGGGGTCCCATTTAACCCGGTACTCAGCACCCGATAAATGTCCGCCATACTGTCCCCGCAACGCAAATGAGCCTGCCGTAAATTGGCCGGGGCACTTGGCTGTCCCCAGACATCCTTGAGCATCCCGGCTGCCGGCCCGTTTCCTTCCGCATTCGGCCCGTGACAGGAAACACAAAGGGTCGAGAACAGCATCTTGCCCATAGCAATGTGAGGCCCCCGTTCGGAGGCCGATTCCAACCAACGGGGAGGTTCAGGAAACACAATCGCCTCTGCGCGGTTTTCGGGATGACGCCACCGCCTGGAGAAAAACTTCACGTATTCAATCACGGCCCGGAGATCCGTGGCTTCGAGCCCCGAAAACATTCCCATGGCTGTGCCAGTCAACCCCTGGGTAATCGTCCGGCGCAAATCCTCGTCCGTGGGCAACATTCCCCAAGGTGTTGTCCGGAACTTAAACATCCCTTCCCGGAAAGAACGCGGCTTGGGGAGGAGGTTTTCGCTCAGCTCTCCCTGCCCGTCTCCGCGCACGCCATGACAGATCACGCAATTGCGTTCGTAGACGTACCGCCCCTGTTCGTACAAATTGAAACCTGGTCCCCCATCGCAAAACGCTCCCGAAATCCATAGGCCGCCCAACAGCCCAGCGAGTCGAAGAGCGATTCGGGGCGCCACCGAGGCAAATGCGGGCTGTGGCATGGGCGAATCCAAACCGGGCCTACTTTTCCACCAAAACAAGCCCATCAATGAGCATGTGCGAGGTAAGCGCCGTCCCCCGACCGTCGAGCGGAAAATAGAACTCCACACGCGAGAGGGTCGAGTAATCCAGATCGTCCATCGGATCCCCCCCTTCCAAAATCACCTGTTTGCCATCCTTCCAAAACTTGTCACCATGACGCTTCATCGGCGCAAACGGTACGGTATATTCCGTCCAGGTCTCCGTCCCTTTAATCCGCTCTCCGCCAAAGGCGTTCCGTTTTCCATCCGGGCGTGGTTTCTCCCCACCGACCAAAACTACCATTGTTGACCCACTGTCGCTCTTGGCCCAAAAACGGATTCCGGAGTATTTTTTGGGATTAATTGTGCCTTCGGGAAACTTCTTTTGGACCACCGCCCAACCGTTCGGCTTAGCAAAGTCGGCAACCACTTCGAATACCTTGTGATGCTCGGGATCAGGCGTGTTCACGATCTTCATTTTAACCTCCCGACTGAGGACGGTTTTGGGATCAATCCGGTCAAATTTCTCGAGCACTCTGACCTTCGGTGCGTCGACCCCGAAAGCCGAAACTCCTCCGCAAAAAGCGGCTACAGACAGTAATTTAAGAAGGGAGTTCATATAACAAAAACAGGATGTGTTACCGAGCGAGCTCCTTGAGAAAATCATTTCTACGGCGTTACTTTTCCACCAACACCAATCCGTCAATCATGAAGTGTCCCACCGTGCTTGTCCCGCGGCCTTCAACACTCGTGCTGAAATAAATCCGGTTGAGATTCTTACACTTCTCATCGTCCAGAGGCTCTCCTCCCTGGAAGATCATCTGCTTGCCATCTTTCCAGAACTTCGCGCCCTGCCGCTTGAAGTTGCTCAGCGGAATGGTGATTTCCGTCCACTCCTCCGTCCCCGTGATCGTTCCCCCATAGTACCCGGTGGGGCCGCCATCCGGAGCCACTGCCTCGGTGGCGACATCCACGTTCATCCTCGTACCACTGTTACTGCGGGCAAAAAAGCGGATAGCCGAATACTTCTTGGGATTGATGGTCCCAGCTGGAAACATCTTCATCACGCCCACCCAAGCCCCTGGCTTTGCAAAATCCGCAACCATCTCAAGCACCTTGTTGTGAGCCGCATCCGGGGTCGGCACAATTTTGATTTTCGCTTCTATTGATTTAAGCGTCTTGGGATCGATCGTGTTGAACTGATCCAACACCTTCACCTTCGGCACATCGGCTCCACGAGCCGGAGTCACCATCAAACAGGCCAACAGCGGCAGGAATTTAAGGAAATGTTTCATAGGGGGAGTAAACTGCCCCGGAGTATTTGAAACAACACGCACCCCGTCAATCACTTCACACACCCCAGAATCCACACTTCCCGTGCCGCCAACAGGCTCGAAGTGAAGTCAGGCGTTAAAGTGCCGGCATTCCCTCGAGATCAGTCCGGAAGCGCGACTTTTTGGACACACCTTCTACGGGCCCCTAAGCTTCCTGGCTGACGGTCTGGCGGTAACTGCTCGGACTCCGGCCGGTCAATTTGCGGAAAAGACGGTTAAAATGGGTGATCGACTGAAACCCGGCCTGAAAAGCCACCTCCGAAACGCGGGCATGGGGGTTGAGCAACAGGTTACGCGCCTTGGCTACCCGGACCTCGGCCAGATAGGCCGTAAAAGTCAGGCCGGTCGCCTTTTTGAAGACCTTACAAAAGTAAAAAACACTCATATTCACCACCTTGGCCACCTCTTCCACACTGAGCTCGTCCTGTTGATGGCTCTCGATGTACTCGCGCGCCTTGCGGATCACCGGGGCCTCGCCGGCGGCCTGTTCGGTGGCGATCCGCTCGCCGGCCAGGCTCAGATGCCGTCCAAACAC
>CAMCYN010000358.1 GCA_945883955.1 Akkermansia muciniphila | reverse complement strand
AGCATCTGGACGATCGTGGATTTACCCGCGCCCGTTTCGCCCACCAGCGCCACCGTCTCCCCGGGCCTTGCATGCAACGTGATATCATGCAGCACTGAAACCTCAGATCGGTACGAAAAATTCACCTTCCGGAATTCGACATCTCCCTCAACCTCAATTTTTGCGTCCAATCCGGCCGCCGCCCCCGGCTCTATGGGTTCGTCCAGGATTTCAAACACCCGCTCCCCGGCCGCACGGCCGCCCTGCAAGATCTGGTTTAACTGATGCAAACGCCCAATCGGCTCATACAAAAACCCCGACAACAGCAAAAACCCGGTCAACTCTCCCACGCTCAGTTCGCCGCGCAAAACCGCCTGTCCGCCAAACCCCACGATCAGCACCGTGCCAAGCGAGGTCAGAAAAGACATCGACGGACTATAAAGCGCCCAGACACGCATCACCACCAGCGTAGCGTTTTGCAGGGCCGAACTCTGCCGGTTGAACTCCTCGTGCTGCTCGGTCTCGCGCACGTAAGTTTTGATCTGCCGGATACCCGCCAGATTGTCGTGCAAAAGCGAGTTCATCGCGGAAGCCGCCTTACGCTGTCCGCGATAGCGGCCCTTGGCCGTGAAGGTATAAGCCAGCGCACCCGCCGCCAGAAAAGGAATCGGGATCATCGCAAGCCACGCGAGGCTAGGATGATACGTAAACAGGATTGCCGAAACCACCACCACTTGCAAAAGACTCACCGCGCCCAATTCCGCCCCATCAATGAGCACCCGTTCTACGGAGTTTACATCCTCCATGACGCGCGTCATCAGGTCGCCTGTGGCCCGGTTATCGAACCAGGTCAGAGGTAAGCGCTGGATGTGCGAATAAAGGTCACTCCGCAAATCGAAGATGACCTTTTGCTCTAGAGTGTTGTTCAGAACAATCCGCAACCCGCTCAAAATCTCGCGCCCGAGGAAAGCCAGAAGCGCCCAGCCCACAAGCGGCCAGAGCCGTTCGCGCCGGCCATTCCCCACCTCATCCACAATGATTTGGGTGACCCTCGGGAAAACAATCACCAGGCCGGTCGACAACAATGCCGAGCTCAGCATTGCTATCGCCAGGCCCGGATACCGGTAGAGATAAAGGCGGACGCGGAGAGCAGACTTCACCCGATAACCTCAAACTGGCTCATCAAACGGAAGGACTGGTAACGGCTATCAATGTCGCTCTGGGTGAGCGTCCGGAGACGCTCCAGGCTGAACGCCTCGACGTTGAAGCTGGCTAGTACACTTCCGAACACCACCGCCGCACGCAATTGGGCAAACCCCACGGGTCCACGCACCGAAGCGGCCAGATACCCGGCAAGTCCGCCGGCAAAGGTATCTCCAGCTCCCGTCGGATCATGAATGTCCTCAAGCGGATAAGCGGCACACGAGAAGAACTCCCCGTCGCCAAACAGAAGACAGCCGTGTTCGCCTTTTTTGATCGCGACAAACTTCGGCCCCATCTCGCGGATCTTAGCACCCGCCTTGATCAGACTGGTTTCGCCGGTCAACTGCCTCGCTTCGCCATCATTAAGAATGAGCATATCCACGCGGCTCAAAAGCGCTTCGAGATCGGCACGCGCAATGTTGATCCACAGATCCATGGTGTCGGCGATGACGAACTGCGGCCGGCTCATCTGATCGAGCACGTGGCTCTGGAGGCTCGGCGCAATATTCGCCAGCAGAACAATCTGACTGTCGGTATAGCCGGCCGGAAGCGTCGGGGTGAAATGTTCGAACACATTCAGATCCACCGAACGCGTTTCGCGCGTGTTCATGTCCCACATGTATTCACCCGACCAACGGAACGTCTTGCCGGGAACCTGTTGCAATCCGCCCAGGTCGATGTTCCGGCCCTTCAGGAAGTCGATGTGATCGGAGGGGAAATCATCCCCGACGATTCCCACAAGTTTCACCGGAGAAAAGAAGCTCGCACCGACGGCCGCATAACTGGCCGAACCACCGAGCAGGTCGGCGTGTTCTTCTACGGGAGTCTTTACGGTATCAAGCGCGATGGAGCCAACGACTAGGACAGACATGACAGGTAGGGGTGGTTAAAATGAGGGGTAAGATTGCCGCAGAACCTTTGCGGGGCAAACTCCCATGTGCAGTTCGCTTATAAAGAAGCGCCGGCGGTCAAACGGCGACAGGCCAGCACGGTGTTGTGCATAAGCATCGCAATGGTCATCGGCCCCACACCTCCGGGTACGGGCGTAATGGCCGAACACTTAGGCGCCACTTCGGCAAATGCCACGTCCCCCACCAGTTTGCTGCCCTTGGCCGAAGTCGGATCGAGCACACGGTTGATGCCCACATCGATCACCACGGCTCCCTCTTTCACAAAGTCCGCCTTCACGAACTCCGGCTTGCCAATCGCCGCGATTAAAATGTCCGCCGACCGGCACACCTCAGCCAGGTTGCGAGTCCGGGAATGCGCTACCGTAACCGTCGCATCTCCTCCCAAACCTTTCTGCATCAGCAGCAGGGCCATCGGTTTACCCACAATCATGGAGCGCCCCAACACGACGACATGCGCCCCGGCCGTTTCCACCCCGCTTTCAATCAACAGCCTCTGACACCCCAACGGCGTACATGGCACAAACGCATCGGCGTCGCCCAGGGCCACCTTCGCCACGTTGATGGGGTGAAATCCGTCCACATCCTTGCGCGGATCAATCGCCTCGACCACTGCCCGTTCGTTAATATGTGCCGGCGGCGGCGACTGAACCAGAATGCCGTGCACGGCCGGATCCGCGTTGAGCTGGCGCACGAGCGCAATCAGTTCGTCCTGGGTGGTGGAATCGGGCAGCTCATATTTGAGGGAATACATTCCAAGGTCGTGACAGGTCTTATCCTTGGAGCGCACGTACGCCTGAGAGGCCGGGTCGGCTCCGACCAGAACCACCGCCAGTCCGGGCGTATGCCCCCGGGCCTTTAGTTCTTCGACCGAAAGGCGGGTTTCGTCCTGAATTTTCCGCGCAATAGCTTTGCCATCGATAAGTTTCATCCCCCTCAGCTTACCCGACGGCGTCCGCC
>CAMCYN010000357.1 GCA_945883955.1 Akkermansia muciniphila | reverse complement strand
TTGAAAGCTGGGACGAGCAGTTTGCCCTGTTCCTGCAGCTTGTAGAGACGGTGAACGCCGGTGGTGGTTTCTTCCGAAACTCCGCGCCAGTCCTTCATGACACCCGCCCAGTGGATGGGGCTTTCAGCGTGGATTTTCTTGAGGAGATTCTTGATGACCTGCTCTTCGACGTTGGAGCTCGGAGTGTTGACCCAGTCCGCGCCGTTTTCCAGTTCCACACCTTTGTGGATAAGCATCGTGACGTCGCCGCCATCGTCTACCACCAGTTGAGGGCCTTTGCCTTCAGGGAAGGTCACGGCCTGCTGGGTGCACCACCAGTATTCTTCGAGCGTTTCGCCTTTCCAGGCGAATACGGGCACGCCGGCGGCCGCGATGGCTGCGGCGGCGTGATCCTGGGTGGAGAAAATGTTGCAGCTTGCCCACCGGACGTTGGCGCCGAGATCCACGAGGGTCTCGATCAGCACAGCGGTCTGGATGGTCATGTGCAGCGAGCCGGTGATACGCACACCCTTGAGCGGGCTCGAAGGGGCGTATTTTTCACGGATCGCCATCAGGCCGGGCATTTCCTTTTCGGCGATGTTGATTTCTTTGCGACCCCAGTCCGCGAGGGACAGGTCACGGACTTTGAAGTCAGGCGTGGTGCAGGTTTCAGTAAGCATAAGTGTTGAGGTGTGAGTGGTGGGACAGGGATTTAGACGGCTGATTTGAGCGCGGAGGCTTTGTCGGTGCGTTCCCAGGTGATGTCGGCGTCGTCTTTGCCGAAGTGCCCGTAGTTGGTGGTTTTGGAATAAATGGGGCGGAGCAGGTCGAGCTGGCGCACGATGTCGGCCGGTTTGAAACTGAATACCTGGGAAACAGCGCGTTCGATAAACTCTTCGCCCACCTTGTTGGTGCCGAAGGTGTCGATGTGGATACTGACCGGATCGGGATACCCGATGGCGTAGGCGAACTGGATTTCGCAACGGTCGGCCAGTCCGGAGGCGACGACATTCTTGGCGACGTAACGGCCCATGTACGCGGCCGAACGGTCCACTTTGGAAGGATCTTTGCCCGAGAAGGCGCCGCCGCCGTGGCGTCCCATTCCACCGTAGGTGTCGACGATGATTTTGCGTCCGGTGAGTCCGGTGTCGCCCTGCGGGCCGCCGACCACGAAACGGCCAGTGGGGTTGATCAAGAACTGAGTGTCCTTGGTGATCAGCTCGGACGGGATTTCCTTCCGGATGACTTCGTCGATGAGGAAGGAGCGGATGGTCGCGTTGGAGACGGACTCGGCGTGCTGGGTGGAGATGACCACGTTGGAGATCCCGACGATTTTGTGTCCTTCGTAGATGACCGAAACCTGGGTTTTGGCATCGGGACGGAGCCAGTCGACGGCGCCGTTTTTCCGGAGCTTGGTGATGGCGCGGCCGAGGCGGTGGGCGAACATGACCGGAGCGGGCATGAGTTCCGGGGTTTCATTACAGGCGAACCCGAACATGAGTCCCTGGTCTCCGGCGCCCTGTTCGGCGGTGTCTTTACCGTCGGCCGAGCGGGCGTCGACGCCCTGGGCAATATCGGGGGACTGTGCGGTGATGATGTTCATCACGAACACTTTGTCCGCGTGGAAAACGTCGTCATTGTTGACGTAACCGATCTCGCGAATGGAGTCGCGAACGAGCGCTGTGTAGTCGGGGCTAGCTGTGGTGGTGATTTCACCGCCGACAACCACGACGTTGCTCTTGGCGTAGACTTCACAGGCCACGCGGCTCAGGGGATCCTTGGCGAGACAGGCGTCCAGGATGGCATCTGAGATGGTGTCACAGACCTTATCGGGGTGACCTTCTCCGACGGATTCGGAAGAGAAAATGAAACGACGGGACATAGAGGGGTGTAAGGGTGGTGGGATGCGTTAGTGAATGTATTGACGCATCATGATGGGTCAATGTATGCCCTCGGGTCCTCATGGCGTCAATCGTGAAATCCCTGCGGCTCCTTGCCGATGAAACCCGGCTTCGCCTGCTGCTTTTGTTGCAGCAGGAGGAGCTGTCGGTAGTGGAAATCCAGGAGATTCTTGGCATGGGCCAGTCTCGGATCTCCTCTCACCTCGCCCAGTTACGCGGAGCCGAGATGGTGCGCGACCGCCGTGCGGGTAAGAATATCTACTACGTGCTCGACGGGGATCCGCTGGCGGGCGAACTCGGCTCGGTGCTTACGGCTGCGGCCCGTGAAATCCCCGAGGCTAAGGACGATGCGCGGGCTCTGGAAGTGTTGCGCCGGAAACGGGCGGACCGGAGCCGGGAGTATTTTGACCGCATGGCAGGCCGGTTTGGCCGCGATTATGTGCCGGGCCGGACTTGGGAGGGGGTGGCGCGGATGTTACTGGCGCTAGTGCCTTCGCTGGTGATTGCGGATTTGGGGGCGGGCGAGGGACATTTGTCGCAGTTGATGGCCAAGGGCGCGCGGCGGGTCATCGCGATCGACAACTCCGAAAAGATGGTGGAGTACGGTTCGGTTCTGGCGCGAGACAATGGCATCACCAATCTCGAGTATCGGCTTGGGGATATTGAGACGCCGCCGATTGAGGATAATAGCGTCGATCTGGCGTTGTTTTCGCAGGCATTGCATCACGCGGGAAATCCCGCCCGGGCGATTCTGGGAGCGTTTCGAATTGTACGGCCCGGAGGACGGGTGGCGGTGCTGGATTTGTTGGCGCACCAATTTGAGCAGGCGCGTGAATTATATGCCGATATGTGGCTCGGTTTTACCGAAGCGGCGCTGGTGGGTTTTTTGGAAGAAGCGGGTTTTGAAGGGGTGGAAGTCGGGGTGGTGTCGCGGGATGAGCAGAATCCGGCTTTGCAGACGGTGTTTGCTACGGGGATGAAACCGGCCTGAGTGCTTTTTAACCTTTCAGCTGGCCGAGGCTTTGATAGATTCCTAGGAGCTTGTCGGACTTCCCCAAGTGCGACTCTGCGGATTTAGCTAAAGTTTGCCCTTAAAACTGCCGATAAACATCTATGGCAAAACGTTTTGTGAACATAGATCGGTCCACGCCCATTCTCCTGCCTCAGGACATGCGCGACTG
>CAMCYN010000356.1 GCA_945883955.1 Akkermansia muciniphila | reverse complement strand
CTAACACTGTGTTTTCTGTGGATGCCAACACCCGCGACATCAATCTCGGTCAGGGAAGTGTCCTCTTTCATTCCCCCACAGGAAAAGGCGGCGGCACCATCAAGAGTGCAGGTGCGACGGCATCGGTACTGGGAACGACCCTCATCGTCGGAGCCAACCCACGTGGCGGGTTCAAAACGATGTTGCTCGAAGGGAAAGGGCAAGTGACAGCTCCGGGCAGCCGGCCAGTGCGGGTCACTGCGGGACAGTTGAGCTTCGCGATGCCCGGTCAGAAACCCTCGGCTCCTCTTAATTTTTCACTCAAGGGCCAGGTAGGCTCTTCCAAACTGGTCAACGGCTTCTCCAAGCCGGTGGCCTCCATCGCAAAGATTGATGCGGCCATCACCCAGCAACAGGAGAAGATTGCCAAGGGGGGGCTAAGCACCACCGATCTTGTGATCGGCGACCGGCCCGATACCGCCTTCAAGCTCGACCCCGATATCATCATCATCCTCAATCCTATACAGGAGAAGCAGCAAGCCCAGAAGATTGCTTCCCGCAACGAACTCGACCCACGCTATGTGGAGTACGTGATCCAGAACCTTTCGCTCACAAGCGAGTTTGCTCCCGGTGATAACATCTTCGCCATTGATGGAAGCGGCGTGAATCCCGGAACTTCGTTCGGATTGCCCAAGTCCCTTCCAGGAAACCGCGAAGGTACCGGAACCCACTCCGCGCTGGTGGCAAACAACATCACATTTGAGGCTCCCACCGTTCCTCTCACTGATTTTGCCAATTTCTTTCCAACCCCAGTCGACGTGCCTTCAGATCTAAACCACGCGGCGATTGTGGCGCTCAATAGCCTCAATTTTAACCGCAGCATCGAGTTCCTGAACCTCACGGCTCCGTACACCGATTTCACCGAATTCGTGGACGTCAATGGGGTGACTTCATTACAGCCATCAGATGCGACCCGGACCCTAACCCAGCTCCTGCTCAGTGCGGGCAATTCGCTGGGGATCGCCCCCGGAGTCAGCCTCCGTGCAGATATTCCGTTGTTCGAAATCTACGCCGCCGGTGCCTCTTATTCGTCTGATATCAATCTGTCCGTGAATGCCGCGCCCGAAACCCAGTTGCCTGTGATTAACTGGACCGGCGTTGGCCTCATTAACCAGTACGGCCTCGAACCTGAATCCCCGGCCTCCGGGAAAATCCGGATCACCGCCCCGTCGATCTCTCTGACCGACTCCGGGATACGAGCCGGTGGTGCCCTCGAAATTCTGTCCACCAACGACCTCTCGATCACGCACACAGGCAATACTCCAACCGTGATGCCGTTGGGATTCTCCAGTGCAGCCGATCTAACTCTCAACGCTTACTCGGTCAAACTCAGCTCCACCAGCAAGGCTATCGCGCTGACTGGCGTGGAGATCCGCGCCGAGACAGTGCTCCTAACCGCAGGAACCGACATAACGCTGAGCGGCGTTCTGGCGCTATCGGATTCTACCCCGGTCGGCGACCGCAAATTCACAGCCGAAGCAGGTCGAAACCTGACCCTCATAGATACCGAACTTCAGGCGGTTGCAGGCCTCACTGATACGCCCGATACACAAATCCTGACGGTAGACCTCTCGGCTGGCAGCAATGTCACCATCGACGCTGCCGACGTCATCGCAAGTACACAAGCCGTCACCGATACCCAAGCGCTTCAAACACCAACAATTGTCGATTATAAGAAGGTGATCGTCGCCCAAAAGGTAAACATCACCGGCGGAGCCAACGTCGTGATTCGGGGCCTTCAGCTCAAAGACGAGAAAGACAACCCCCAGCAGCCCAATGGCGACGAGCTACCAGCAGGCGCATCCACCGCCAGCGAGTTTAACGCAACTGCCGGCAACACTCTCAACCTGAACAAAGTGAACCTCTCCCAGGCGCAGAAAGTTGCCCTGGCCGGGTCGACGGTTGTACTCGCCGACACGAAGTTCAAGGATGGCTCCTATGTAAACATTCGATCTGCCTCGGGTCTTGTAGCCCCCGACCCGGGCTGGGATCGCCCTGTCAGAAATGGTATGGTGAACTTCATTCGCGGCGTCTTCTACGGCTCCACCGAAATCAAGAGTACGGTCAACACCAACGCTGCAATCACAGCGGCCGGCCTCACGGCCGATGGACTTCGGTCGGCCCTCGGAGCGAACGGAAGTGCTGTGGCCACGGGGAATCTGGCAACCAACCCGGGGATCTCCATCGGCGTTAAATAATCTATCGAAAACGATCCCATCCACCCCTTCCTTGCTGCGGCGAGGAAGGGGTTTTTGTTGCCCGCATAAAACAGAAAGGCCCGGAGCAAACACGTCGCTCCAGGCCTTTTCTTGATCGGCGGGATCCCCTGCCCGTTTTGCTTTCGGTCGCCCTTACACCGAACAGGCGCTCGTTTCGCAACAGGGCTTCTGCGGCACCATGTCGAGTTCCTGGAACAATTCCCGATCCGAATCCACTCCGGGATTTTTTGCAGTCAGCAGCTTGTCGCCGTAGAAAACGGAGTTCGCTCCCGCGAAAAACGCGAGCGCCTGCCCTTCCTTACTCATCCGCGTCCGACCGGCGCTCAGGCGCACCTTGGCCGTCGGGATCGCAATCCGGGTCGTCGCGATCAGACGGATCAACTGGAAGATATCCACCGGAGGATGTTCCTCCATCGGCGTCCCCTCCATGGGCATCAGACAATTAATCGGCACACTTTCCGGCGCCGGCACAAATTCGGTCAACACCTGGAGCATTTTCAGGCGGTCCTCCTCGGTTTCCCCAAGCCCGATAATACCCCCACAGCAAACGTCCATCCCCGCGCCCTGCACCGCACGGATCGTACTCAAGCGATCCTCAAACGTATGTGTCGTGACGATGTTCGGATAATGCTCGGGCGAGGTATCGATGTTATGATTGTAGGCCTTCACCCCGGCCAGCTTCAGCTTGTGAGCTTCGCTTTCGGTCAGGTGTCCCAGCGTCACGCACACTTCCATTCCCAGCTTGCTGACCTGCCGAATCGTCTCCAGCACCTGCTCAAAACGCGGATCCCCGTCCCGCACGCCTT
>CAMCYN010000355.1 GCA_945883955.1 Akkermansia muciniphila | reverse complement strand
GACCTTGGAAAAAAGTTGTCGATTGGAATGTTCCGGATGCGAAGTGGTTCCCCCTTCATGCCAAAATAGCGGATCAGTTCTCGCTCGTGCGGTCCTGTCACCATGACGGGGCGGCGGTTCATGATGCTGGATGGCAGATAATGCAGACCGGCCGCCGTTTTACGGGCGGGGTTCAGACGCCGCACATGGGAGCGGTGGCGAGTCATCTGCTTGGTAAACGTAACGATCTGCCGCCTTTTATGGTGCTGCCCGAACTGATGGGGCGTGGCGGCGGCAATTTGCCAAACGGTCAGGCCGGTGGCTTTCTGGGCAAAGCGTTTGATCCGTTTGCGCTGATGGCTGACCCGTCCAAGCCGAACTTTAAGGTGCCAGACCTTCTGCCTCCCGATCTCATCGGAGCGGTTCGAATGGAGCGGCGCCAACGGATGCGGGAGGTCGTGGAGGGAGCTATCCAGCAATTTGAGGCCAGCGAAGACGCCCGGCTGATGGACGAAAACTTCCACGCCGCCTTCCGTCTGATGACAAGCGAACAGGCTCGCAGCGCGTTTGATCTCTCCAAGGAACCCGACTCCGTCCGGGACCGGTATGGGCGCAACCGATTTGGACAGAGCTGTCTGCTTGCCAGGCGTCTGGTGGAGAATGGGGTGCGTTTTGTGACATTGAACACTTTCCTGACCGTGTTCGGCGAGACCACCTGGGACATTCACGGGTCCAAACCATTTACCTCTATTGACGGTATGAAAAACGAGGTTTGCCCGATGTACGACCAGGCTTATTCGGCCCTTATCGAGGATCTGAAACAGCGGGGGATGCTTGCCAATACCATGGTGGCCGCCCTCAGCGAATTCGGTCGCACACCGAAGGTGAATCCGGCCGGCGGACGCGATCATTGGCCGCAATGTTTCACCGTTTCCTTTGCCGGCGGCGGAGTCAAAGGCGGGCGGGTGATTGGAAAAAGCGATCCTGTGGGTGGTTTCCCCGCCGAGCGGCCTGTGTTGCCGGGGGATTTGGTGGCGACCATTTTTCACAGTTTGGGGCTGGATCACGAAAGTCATCTGCCCGGTCCCGCCGGACGGCCATTCCCTCTGGTGGACTTCGGTCGCCAGCCAATCCGCGAACTTTTCACCTAATCCATTATGTGGCGCGAATTATTGCTTGGCCTGGGCTGGCTGTCTTTGGGCGGATTCCACAGTCTTGTGGCGGTGGAATCACCTCGGCAGCTCGGGTTAATCCCGACTTCGGTCGAATTGCACACCCCCGGGGAACACCAGACGCTTCTGGCGATTCTGGAAAGGGCAGGTCTCCCTTCGGGAATGGCCGAGGGAGTGGTGTTCACCTCTGCCGATCCGGCTGTGGTGGAGGTGTCCAAGGACGGCGTTCTGACGGCGCGCGCCAATGGGAGCACCAAGGTGTCGGCGGAATGTAATGGGTTGAGTGCGACGGCGTCCGTTACGGTGCGCGTGGAAGGAGGCGAGGCCGAATGGAGTTTTAACCGCCACGTGCTCCCAATTATGAGCAAGGCGAACTGCAATGGCGGGGGTTGCCATGGCGCGCTTGCCGGGAAAGGCGGCTTCCGGCTCAGCCTCGGGGCTTACGATCCGGAGGCCGATTTCCTGAACATCACCCGGGATGCACTCGGGCGGCGTATCGAATCCGCCGATCCGCTGCACAGTCTTCTGCTGACCAAACCCACCTCGGCCGCTCCGCACAAGGGGGGCCGCCGGTTGGACCCGCGTTCGGAAGATTACCGTTTGCTGGCCGAATGGATCGCCTCCGGAGCCCCCGGCCCGCTCCCGAAAGAGGCAGGGCTGGATCATATTGAAGTGCTTCCGGCTCGTTGGTCTTTGCAGAAGGGACAGAAAATCCGGCTTCTGGTACGGGCGCATTACGGCGACGGACGGGTGGAGGATGTCACGCGATGGGCCAAATTTTCGTCCACGGACGAAACGATGCTGCGCCTGAGTGATGCCAATGGCGGAGTGGAGGTCACCGGGTACGGGGAAGGCGCGGTGACGGCGTGGTTTTCGAGTCGTATTGTGATGAGCCGTATCTTGTCGCCGTTTCCGAGCGAGGGGGAGCAGGGTTCGCCGGAGGTGTGGAAGGTTCGCAATGTGGTGGATGAAAACGTCAACGCCCAGTTGCGCCAACTCAACCTGACGCCGTCTGCGGCGGTTGATGACGCCACTTTCCTGCGGCGAGCTTCTCTGGATACGACGGGCATTTTGCCGACTCCGGCGCAAACGCGGGCCTTTCTGGAAGATCAGTCTTCGGGCAAACGGGACGCCTTGATTGAAAAACTACTCAGTAGCCGTGATTTTACGGATTACTGGACGTACCGCTGGTCGGATCTGTTCCTCATTAGTGGAGCTCATCTGCGGCCTGAGGCGGTGAAATCCTATTACCAGTGGCTGCGTTCGGAGGTGGAAAAGAACACACCGTGGGATGAGTTGGTACGCCATGTGGTAACGGCGCGGGGAAGCAGCATGGAACAGGGTGCGACCAACTTCTTCGCCGTGCATCAGGAACCCGAAGCCATGGCGGAGAACGTGAGCCAGGCGTTTATGGGCCTCTCCATTAATTGCGCCAAATGCCACAACCACCCTCTGGAGAAGTGGACCAACAACCAGTACTACGCCTTTGCCAACCTGTTTTCGAGGGTCCGAGCCAAAGGGTGGGGGGGAGACGCACGCAGCGGAGACGGCAAACGCACACTGTACACGGTTCCGTCGGGCGAATTGTTACAGCCCAAAACCGGGCGTCCCCAACCCGCGGCCCCGCTGGACGCGCCACCGGCACCGGATACGGAGGGCACCGATCGCCGGGAGGTTCTGGCCGAGTGGCTCACGTCGCCTTCCAACCCGTATTTTACCCGAGCCGTAGTGAACCGGGTGTGGGCGGCTTACTTTGGGATGGGGATTGTGAATTCGGTAGACGATTTGCGGGCCTCCAATCCGGCGACCAACGAGGCGTTATTGAATGCGCTGTGTGCGTTGCTCGTAGAGAAAAAGTACGATTTGAAGGCCCTGATGCGGGCAATTCTTCAAAGCGCCACCTACCAGCGTTCGA
>CAMCYN010000354.1 GCA_945883955.1 Akkermansia muciniphila | reverse complement strand
ATCTTCTGCACCGGCTGCGGCGTCGCGCCGTCGACCTGACGGCTCACCCAGTAATATTTGGCGTGGGCGTCGATCCCGAGTTTGATCGCTTCGTAAGAGAGGCTGGATTTGGATGGTGTTGAGGAGTTCATCGCTTTGAAGATCGCGGGAGCTCGCGTGGCTCAACAACCTCATGTCATCTATCAGTAATCTTCGGGCTTCATGCCCTCAAACGATGAAGAAGCCAAAGCCGGCACTGGAAAACGCTTAAGCACAACGATCGATCCCGACCTCTTGGCGAATGACTCGGCTTATCTTCACGAGCTAGCGTGGCTCACACGTGAGTATTATCGCGCCGTCACCGAAGGGAAAATCAGCCTGCGCCTAAACGCGTTGCACTTGAAAGACCTGGAGTTTGAAGTCCACCACCAAACGGCTCCCCCGCAACAGAGCAAGGACATCGGAAAATTATCCGCCGCAATTCCTCCAGAAATTGCGCGACAGACAGATTGGTACTGGCTCGTGTACCCCGAAATTGATCCACCAAAAGATGCAGCCAATCCGTACACCCTAGCGATGTACGGTCGAATCGGCGGCGCCGCCGGCGGCATGACCAGTATGCCAGGCACCAATCGCCCAATGTTTATGTCCCCCGATCACAGTCTGATCCGCCGCACCCCCGACAAAGATCACCCCGCAACCACCCTCTTCTCCCAACAGATCTACATCCCTTACTGGCTCCAACACGAATTCTTCCACGATCACTTCGGCCGCAACACTCAGCTCGAACTTGAGGTCACTTCCCACCAATGGTTTAAAAGAGAAACTTGGCCCTCCGATTTCGTCGGTCGCTTCGAGCCGGACTACTACGATGAAGCCATGTTCAAACGCCTTCAAAAACAGGCAAAACCCTCTTTAGCAGGATATTTCATCCATCGCATCGTGCGACCAAAACAACAGCTCACCCCTGAAAATGTTGTTGGACACTACAGCCAGGCCAAACCTCAAAACGGTTGGGGAAGCGGCGAAATCAAGATCGTCAAAGGGAAGCTCCAATGGGTGAACGATGCCGGTAAATCATGGGGCCTCACCCTCAAAGCAGACGGAATCCTGGAGACAGACCGGAGCAACCCCTACTTCGATAAAAGTCCAACCTTCGAAATGATATCCGCCATCGCCCCCGATGGCCTTCCCACCGGAACTGGAATCGGAGGCTTCATTTTTGGGACCCAACAGTTCTTACGCAAACCATAGGCCGTATCCCGTTCCACCAACCAAAAGCGTCCGTGGTTCAGACGCCGCGACAATACAGACACACCCTCAATTTCCATTGTTTTAGGGAAAATCCGGACACGCCGGTTTAACCGTGTCTTCCTCCACTAAGAGCCCCCCCCTTTTTTCGGACAAAGAATCGACCGGCCACGACCTCGGACCCGCGCCGAGATCGACAACAACGTGATTTGGCCGTTCTCAGCTCGTCGAAATTGAAGACTCCAAATCTTGCCCAGCCTTCACGGAAATCGAGTTCCCGATCTTATCCACGAACGACGAGTCCTACTTTTCCACCAATTCGAGCGAGTCAAACATGAGGTGGCCCACAGTCGATGTCCCCCGGCGTTCGATAGCGCTGGTAATGCTCCAGCGTGAAATCCCCGCGAGATCTTGATCATCCATCGAGTCGCCGCCAGGGACCTCGACCCACACCTTTTTGTCCTTGTCCCAGGTTCGGATCCCATTCCGTTTAATTTTTTCGATGGGAATCGTGATCTGCGTCCAGCTCTCGCCACCCTTCAGGTCGCGAATTGAAAATACCGTCCCTCGTCCATCTTTCCGTTTGTAGTCCCCGTTAAACGAGAATGCGAACCCCGTCCCGAAATCACTCCGAACCCAAAAGCGCACCGCTGAGTATTTTTTGAGTTCCCCGACGGCGAACCCCTTCCCAATCGAAGGGAAAACACCGGGTTTCGCATAATCCATCACCGCTTCAATAACCTTTGTATGATCAGCATCTCGGGTCGATACGACTTTCACCTTGGTCTCCACAAGATTCAACGACTTGAGATCCCCACTTTTGCCGGATTCCAAAACCTTCACTTTAGGAGCATCCGCGGCAAAACAAAGGGGGCCAACGGCCAGCCCCAATAGGGTAAGCGCCAGATTTTGGACAATAATACCGCGTTTCGAGTTTGAAGGGGTGGATACAGGCATAGGCATTGCATAATCGGCCTGAAGAAGGGCTTCAGCACCCAATCAAGGGTTATGTTAACACCCGATTCTCCACACCCTTCAACCGTGGGCCCCGAACCAGCCCAAAAGAGCCTCAGAAATACCTGAGCTGATCCCAATTCGCGGAGACCACCCTGCGCTCACAATACCGCCTTGAGTTTACTCCTCAAAACATCCAATTCTCTTTTGTCGGTTATCTCCTGGCAGCCCCCTCTTATGAAGCGCTTCGCTCTGCTCCCCTGCTTTCTGCTGCTCTCCACATTTGCCTCCGCTAGAACCATTCCCCTAGCCAAAGGCGGCGCTATCCCCATTCCGGATCAGGCCGTCGTCAGCGCCGATGGAATCACCTTCGTGCGTCCCGGAGACGCCAATCCGTTCACCCTGAAATGGGCGGACATCGACCTCAAACGGCTCGCCAAACAAGAAATCGAAATCGAAACGAGCCGCCAAAAGGCTCTCCTCACGGGTGAAAAGACCGTCCTCGGACCAGAAGCGCCTAAGGCAAACCCCTACGCCGAGTTCCTTTCCGTACCCGTCAAAGTATCTTTCCGCCCCAAAGAGACTTAACGCGCCGCGGCAATGCAGCCTTCCCCTCCATACGTACGCAAAAAGGAAATTCCTGCTATGAGGTTGGTCAAGCTTGAGCTGGAAGTTTCCGCTAGGGTTTGTGGGTTTTAATAACCGGTTACTGCTTTTGTTTCGGGTGAATGGTTTTCGGGGGGGCTCTGGGCTACTCCTAATGTCTTCCTTGCCGGGTAAGCGCCGTTGGGTTTCAACGATCGCAGCCTGCTATCCGCGCGTTTGCTTTTTGGCTTTCGCCTGCAAAGCGCCAAATGACTGATTCGGGTCGAGGAAAGGAAACGCG
>CAMCYN010000353.1 GCA_945883955.1 Akkermansia muciniphila | reverse complement strand
TCGGCCATCTCTCGCGGCATCCGAATACAGCCATGCGAAGCGGCGTATCCGGGCAAAAATCCCTCGTGCATTCCCACCCCATTCACGATCCGCATGAAATACGGCATTTTCGCCCCATCAAACTTGGCTCCGGGCGGCAACGGATCCTTGGTGCGATCGATGTCTTTCTTTACCGGATTACCGGCAGCGTCGACATAATCGCCGTATAGCGAAGAGGCGTGATCCTTGTCCTTCTGCTGAATTTTGAAGGAGCCGCTCGGCGTTCCAAATCCTTCACGTCCCGTTGAGATCGTAGAAACTCCTACGAGCACTCCGCTTTTATAAAAGTAAGCCCGCTGTTCCCCCAGCCGGATCAGCACACTCGGCGCTCCCGAGACACCCTCGCCATCCCAATGGGAATAGTTGTCGAAATTGGCCCGAGCCTCATCCCGGGCACGATAACCCCCAAGATAAACCGTATCGTCCTTCAAACGCGGATCCATGGACCGACAGCCCGTGAAAAAGCCCGAGGCGAGAACAACCGACACAACTACGAGGAAACCTCCCGAAAAACGCATGATACTAGGGTGGATAGAGAAACGGACTGCACTAAACCGCCCCCTGTCCCCCGCGTCAAGGGAAGCACGCCCGGCTGGCCCTTACCCTTTGGCCACCAACGTGCCCCGCGTCACACCTAACTGCGATTGGGCATGTAATTCCCGCCACAACGACGCCCCCTCCCGTTCCCCGGCCAAAAGCGCCTGATAGGCTCCCAGTACCCGCACGCTTTCGAGCCGGTCCTCTTCGAGCAATTCCACCCGAAACGCGCGTACTCCCGCCTGGACCAGCGAGTCAAAGAATTGCGCCCCGGTTTGTGGTACCGCATTAAAAAGCGTGTTCCGGCACCCCACATCCGCCCGCAGCGGGTGCACCGTCCCCACCCGGTCCTTCAGATGCACCCGGTGTTTTTCACAGGGCCGGCCGCAGTCCAGGAAGCTGCTTCCTTTGGACAGAAACGCCGCAAATACACAGTGTTCCATGTGAAACATTGGCATGTGCTGATGCAGGGTCAGCTCCAGGGTGCCGCGTGCGACCTCAGGCAACGCCACGACCAGTTCGAGCACCTGCTCGACCGTTAAATCGTAGGAAACCGTGACCCGCTCCAGACCCCTTCGCAAAAATTCCTTGGCCGTGAGCGGATTGGAGACATTGAGCGAAAAATCGCCCACCAGTCGCAGCGCTGAACCTGAGGCCCGGTAAAAGTCGATCGCCCCCAGATTCCGGACCAGCACACCGTCCGGCGCAGCGTTTTCAATAAGCCGGAAAAACCCTTCTTCCCCCGCTTTTTGAATCCGGGGTGTCGCCAGCCAAACCGTGGCCGCCGCACCCGACGCTCGCACTTGCGCCACGGCGTCCCGGTAACGCCGCACATCTTCAAAATCCAGGAGGATGTCCGTGATCCCACAGCTTAGGGCCGCTTCCAACTGCTCCACACTCCGGCAAAGCACCGAAAGCAGAACACCACCCGCCCGGGCCGGCACGTCCGGAAAACCTTCCCCGAGTACCGTACGCCAATCCGAATCCAGCTCAGCTCTTTGCACCCGGAGAGCGGCATCCAGAGAGGCCACCAGCGCCCGGCGAACCCGGTTGAGTTCTGAGATGGGCAAAATAACCGGTCCCTCCAGCTCGACCTCAAACGCCCTGACTTCGTAGGGCGACTCTCCAAAACGCCCCAAATGTTCCCGAAGCCGCTCCTCACTCAGCGGCGCTTTTCGGGCCGTCTCCAGCAGAACCTGGGAGGAGGCGCGCACTGTGTTTCCACCGGCGTGGAGGCGCGCTTCCAACACCAGCGACTCTCCGGCGGAGCCGCTCACACGTAAATCCAGAGCAAAACGCCGGCGTGGCGTCAGATTCCCGGCAAACGACTGGCGCAACCGGCGGTTGAGCACCGGGTCCTGCGTTTTCCAGACCCGGTCGCCGGGTTTGAGCCGCGAAAAATCCACATGCCCGTGCTGGAAATAATACCGGTTACCGCGCACCTCAAAAACATGGCCGCCCTGTTCCTTGTTGGTATCGCCGCCCGTATCGAAAACCACCCCGTCCCCCGGCGCCAATCCGACGGCGGCCTCCAGTTCGACATATTCCGGCCCCACCCGCAGCAGCCGCCCAGCGTAAGGCCCGCGCTTTTTGCCAAACCGCGCGGGCACCAGCTCTTGATGATCCACCCCGTGCATCCAACCGCTGAAAAGCCCCCGCGAAAAGGACATCTCCAACTGATAACGATCCGCCACGGACGCCTTCTGCGGCCTGCCTTCCAACGCCGCATCAATCGCTTTCCGGTACACCTGACAGACTGCGGCCACGTATTCCGGCGCCTTGAGACGGCCCTCAATTTTGAAGGAACAAACCCCCAGTTCGATGAGCCTCGGGATTTCGTCCACCGCCGCGAGATCCTGGGGCGAGAGCAGGTAACGTTTATCGCCCAAATCCCGACGCTGCCCGTCCACGATCAGGTCGTAAGGCATGCGGCAGGCCTGGGCGCATTCGCCCCGGTTGGCGCTGCGTTGTCCCAGCGACTCGCTGGTTAAGCATTGGCCCGAATACGCCACGCAAAGTGCGCCATGCACAAACACTTCCAACGGCATCGCCCCCGGTTCATTGGCGGCAAACTTTTCGATCTCGCGCAGGGCGAGTTCCCGGGCCAACACCACCCGTTCCACGCCGAGTTCGCGGGCAAATTCCGCGCCTTCGGGCGAAGTGATCGTCATCTGGGTAGACGCATGAATGGGGAGATCCGGCACAATAACCCGCGCCAGACGCACCACGCCGACATCCTGGACAATCAGGGCGTCCACCCCCGAACGGCTCAGGATTCGCAACGCCTCGGCGGCTGCCTCCAGTTCGCCTGTGAAAACCAGGGTATTAAAAGCCACGTACGCTTTGACTCCGTGCCGGTGCACAAACTCCACCACCTCCGGCAACTCGGCCTCGGTAAAATTGTCCGCCCGAACCCTCGCATTAAAACGCGGGAGACCGAAATAAACCGCATCCGCCCCGTTGGCTACTGCGGCGCGGACACAATCCCAGTTGCCGGCTGGAGCGAG
>CAMCYN010000352.1 GCA_945883955.1 Akkermansia muciniphila | reverse complement strand
CCCAGTCCGACCAAAGGCACAAATTCACGTTCGCTGTCAGAGGCCAGTGGCGTCCCGGCCCCTGTCTTTGCCAGGTTCAGTTTCTCGTCCACGCCCTGCCACACGTTCTCCAGTCGGAGTCCTGGCGTGATAGAAAGTTTTCCCCACGTGAACTTGTTTTCGATAAACAAGGGCAAATAGGTCACATCGCGATAGGAGTCGGATTGGAGGGCACCGCCGGTTGCGTCGGGGCGAGCTCCGAGCCTGCCCTCGCGGGGGGACTCGGTGCGGTAAAATTGGATGCCGCCCGCAATCGTGTGATTTCCGCCCAGCCAGTCATAATCGTGGCGAAGCCGAGTCTCGAATCCCAGGGTGTAAAACTGTTGAAGTTCAATGGTGTTGGTGGCCGCCGCGGCCCCCGTAGGCAAGGTGCCAAATCCGCCGCCCCCCTGGCGTGCACTGTATCGTGAGTAATAGGTGCTCCACATCGAACTCACCAATTTGGTGTCATCGCTAAAATCGCGTTCCCACTGGAGCGAAACCGAGGTGCGTTCCAACTTGAAGCGGTCAAACAACCGGGACGCTCCATTGCGATTGGTCTGGTAGTTGATAACCCCGGCGCCAGTGGCGAGGGACACTCCACCCGGTTCACCGTGTTCTTCTTCGTAGGTTTCTAACGACAGAATCCAGCGACTGTCGGTTTGCCCATCCAGCACGAGTTTGATGTTGCCGGCAGAAAGCTCGAAATCGCTATTGGCAGTACGGAATCCATCGCTTTTCCGATGGTTGAAATAGCCGTAATACCCAAGTCTACCGGTTGTTCCTTCAATGTGATTAAACGTGGAGAAATAGTTATTGCTCCCAAATGTGTGAGAAGTGCTGCCTGCAAAAGGGACATCCGCGCGTGGGCGATTGGTCACGTAATTGATCGCGCCGCCGGGTTGTGGACCATAAGCGAGCGCTGCTCCTCCGCGCAGAAACTCCATGCGGTCCACGGTATCTAGCGGGGGGGTGTAATAGGCTTCGGGATAACCAAACTGATCCGCGTGAATCGGGATTCCATCCTTTAAGACCTGCGTAAACTGGACGCGATTCGGGTCCAATCCACGGTATCCAATACTCACCAAGGGCGTGCTCTCTTCACTGACAAAAAGGCCGGGTGTTTTGGCCAAGGCCTGCCGATAGTTGTTGTTTGTGATCTTCGGAAACGAATCCAGGTCGATCACCGATGTCTTTTTTCCAGCGTTGATTGTGACTCCAGTCACGGGTGCTAAAAATGGCTCCTGGATGAGCGGAGCGCTGTCGGCTTCCACCACGGCGGTTTCCAATTGAAAGGTCGGCGCTTTGATCGCTTCTTGCGCCATCACACTCGTCGATGTGCAAAGCGCTAAACCCAAGGCTTGTGTGAGCGATTGCTGCAAGCTCCTTGCCGGGCTGAGTTGGTGGGGGTGTGTAATTTTCATGACCTGTGCCGGATTCTTAATGAGACTGAATCTCAGGCGCAAGCCTCTTTTGCGATTGGGTCTCATTAGCGTGAGGTTCAGCGGCGCGTTCACTGGCGTCTTGAGCAACCTGGTCTTCCCGCGGAATTCGTAGCGCAGCGGGCGCAAATAAGCCCAAGGCCGGCGCCCGGACGGGAGTACAAGTGCCGTGCCACGAATATCCTGGTGAAGGGAACCTCAGTCATGAGGGCCGCTTCCCGACCCCGGTCATACTCGTCTGGCAGGGCGTGTACGGGATCAAGGACCTCAAGTCACCGTTAGAGCTGCGGCGCCAGCGGACGTCCCAGCCAGCGGACTTGTCACCCTCCCAGCGGGACCTAGGCTGAAGGAATGGAGAATGAGCGCGAGCGGTTGGAAAGGGAACGGAAGGCACGATTTGGCAACGGATTGTCCTGGCGGGTATTTGGACTCGCCGTGCTCTGCGTGACGGTCGGGGCGGTCTCGGGAGGGCTCACGCGTTCAGAGATGGCCGGCTGGTACGCCGGTCTGAACAAGCCGCCGTTCAACCCGCCCAATTGGATCTTCGGTCCGGTGTGGTCCACCCTCTACATACTGATGGGCTTTTCGGCCGGGCGCGTCTGGGAAGCCTCACGGTCGCGACCGGAGGCCAGGCCCGCGCTTCGCACGTTTTTCGTGCTGCTCTGCGTCAACGCGCTGTGGTCGCCGCTCTTCTTCCTGCTCCACCGGCCGGACCTCGCCCTGTGGGACATCCTCGCCTACCTCGTGCTGCTCGTCATCTGGATCCGCCAGCTGCGCGTGGTCGACAAAATGGAGGCTATCCTCCAGCTCCCGCACCTACTCTGGGTCAGCTTCGCCACCGTGCTCAACGCCAGCATCTGGTGGCTCAACAAATAAGAAGGCCCTGCCGGGGCCTTCGAGCCGGTCGGTGATGGCTTCCGGCGAGGTCCGCGGGTTGGGGTACTAAACCCGGAGGCGGCGTTGGCGTGCCGATAAATTCAGCCCTCGAAAAGAGGGCGAATATTACCTGTAACCTGCAAGGCCACGTCGGGTTCGAGGACGAAGTCAGCCGCGTCTGGGGTGAGCTCGAGCCGGGCTCAAGGACCTCAACTCACCGTTAGAGTCGCAGCCAGCGTCGGGCCAATAGCCAGAGAGCGACTGGAGCGGCCACGCTCAAGCCCAGCGCCCAGGATGGCTCCTCGCGGCCAACCGCGCCAATGGCCGCGAACAGGAAACCTGTCGGCATGCTGCCGCACAGCAGCGCGAATAGATAAGTCCGGAACGGCATGCGATGCAGTCCCGCCAGGCAGGCGACCGCTTCAGGCAAGATCGGGAGGCAGCGCGAACCTGCCACAAGCCAGGCTCCGCCGCGCGCAAAGAGGCTTTCGCCGGCGTGCAGGCCTTCCTCGCCAGCAAGCCGCAGCGCCAGCGGACGTCCCAGCCAGCGAGTGAGCCCGTAGGCGATGAGTCCCGCGAGTGTCGACCCCGCAGCCGCGTAGAGTCCGCCGACCCAGGTCCCGTACGCGAGGCCGAGCGCCGACATCACCAGCGTGCCCGGGATTGGCAAGGCGAGGTCCGCGACGATCAGGCCGACGCCTGCCACGCCCGCTCCGGCGCCAAAATGCGCCATCCAGCGACGAGCGCC
>CAMCYN010000351.1 GCA_945883955.1 Akkermansia muciniphila | reverse complement strand
CGAGCTTACGTTAGAGGTCGTTGCCACAGAGCTTGGAAAGTCTGTTCGAGCTGTTGAGTTAGCGGTCTCTAAATTGGTCAAGGAAGGTAAACTCAGACGGGTTGGCTCAAAAAAGAGCGGCCATTGGGAGATCAAACAATGAGTACACTGCCCCGATCCGAACGCACCACCCAGCAACGGGTGATCTCCCTGTTCACCGACAAGGACCGCCCAGATTGCCTTGGCTACCGTTACCTCGGCGAATGGAGCAAACGTGCGAACAACCGGGCCGTTGAACCCGAACTGCTCCGGGCGAACCTGACCTCACGGGGTTACTCCGCTGTCCAGATCTCAGCAGCGCTCCAAAAGCTCGAAGCAGCAGCTGACTCGACTGGCATCACCCTTTACCAAGCCAATCTGCGCACGTACCAACTGCTCCGTTACGGTGTGCCGGTACAGACTGCGATGGGTCAGGCGCACGAAACGGTCCATCTGGTGGATTGGGAGAAGGCCGAGAGGAACGACTTCGCGCTGGTGGAAGAAGTCACCTTACGCGGCGGACATGAGCGGCGGCCCGATCTCGTGATTTACCTGAACGGCATTGCGGTTGGCGTGCTTGAGCTCAAGCGGGGCTCGGTCGAGATTGGGGACGGTGTCCGGCAACTCATTACGAACCAGGAGCCCATATTCAACCAGGGTTTCTTCAGCACCGTGCAGCTCGTGTTGGCAGGCAACGACTCCCAAGGACTGCGTTACGGCACGACCGGAACACCTGAGAAGTTTTTCGTGGAGTGGAAAGACGAAGCGGGTGCCCAAACCGTGGACAGCTCAGAGTTGAAGTCAGGGGCGTTGTTGGACAGGCCTTTGGCGCAGCTTTGCAACAAGGCCCGGATACTCGATATCCTGTGCAACTTCGTCCTGTTTGACGGAGGCCAAAAGAAGGTGCCGCGTCAGCACCAGTTCTTTGGAGTCAAAGCTGCGCAGGAACGGATCCGGAACCGAGAAGGTGGCGTGATTTGGCACACACAGGGGAGCGGCAAGAGTATCCTGATGGTGTTGCTCGCCAAGTGGCTGCTCGAATACGACTCGGAGGCCAGAATTCTGGTGATCACGGACCGGGACGAACTGGATAAGCAGATCGAAGGCGTGATGCAAAACGCCGGAGTGATAGGCCGTGATTCGCCTTCACCCCGGATCACCTCGCGGGCTGAATTTGTGACAAAGCTGGGCGACACCCAACCGCGTCTGCTCTGTGCGCTGCTCCATAAGTTTGAGCCGGACCTCAAGAGTGCCCAGCCCCGGATTCAGGGGCGGTTCTACGTGTTTGTGGATGAGTGTCACCGGACTCAGGGCGGCGACATGAACCGCCAGATGAAACGCTGGCTGAGAGACGCCGTTTTCGTTGGCTTCACCGGCACCCCGCTTCTTCGTAAAGACAAACAGATGACGCGGGATGTGTTCGGCACGTACATACACACGTACAAATTTCATCAGGCTGTGGCGGATAAAGTGGTGTTGGACCTCAAATACGAGGCCCGTGACGTGCCCCAACGTCTGACTTCCCAAAAGGCAATCGACGCCTGGTTTGAACAAAAGACAAAAGGTCTGAACAACTTTCAGAAATCGGCCCTCCGCAAACGCTGGGCAACGATGGAAGAACTCATGAGCGCGGCTGAACGCAAGCAGCGGATCATCGCCAGTATCATCGAGGATTTCAGCCTGAAAGCGCGCCTCAACAACGACCGGGGCACGGCGATTCTGGTGGCGGCATCCATCTACGACGCCTGTCATTATTTCCGGCTCTTCCAGAACACGACCTTTGGGCAGTACTGCGGGCTCATTACGTCTTACGAACCGAACCCGAGCGCGATCTCCCGTGAGCCCGCCAACAGCGACGAACGTTACAAGTTCGACACGTACACCAAACACGTCCTGAAGAGCGGCGAGACGGCCAAGGCTTACGAGGAAAACACCAAGCGGCTCTTCATCGACGAGCCCGCGAACCTTAAACTTTTGATCGTGGTGAGCAAACTTCTCACCGGCTTCGACGCCCCATCGTGCAGCTACATTTACCTCGATAACGAGTTGCGCGAGCACAACCTGTTTCAGGCCATCTGCCGTACCAACCGTCTCGATGGCGACGACAAGGACTACGGTCATATCGTCGATTTCAAAGAACTGTTCGGGCAGGTGCAGGAGGCCATCGCGGTGTATAGTTCGGACGAACTGGACATCGACGAAGGGGGCGAAGCCCAAAACAACGTCCACCTCAAGAACTGGCTGGAAGAGGGCCGGAAGCAGTTGGATGGCGCAAGGGAAGCGATCCATTACCTGTGTGAGCCGGTGTTACGGCCACGGGAGATGGAGCAATTCCTCCACTACTTCTGTGGTCACGCCAACGATCCGGAGGCGCTGAACCAGACCGAACCGCTTCGTGTCTCCTTCTACAAAAGTGTGGCGACGCTGGTGCGTGCCTTTGCCTCGATTGCGCAGGACTTGGCCCAGGCGGGTTATTCGGAGGAGGAAGCGGACAAGTTGCGGCAGGAGGTGGAATTTTACAGCGACATCCGAGCAGCGATTAAGCGGCATTCAGGCGAGGAGCTCGACATCAAGCCTTACGAGGCGGACATGCGTCACCTGATTAACACGTATCTGCAAGCGGACAGTGCGACTCCGCTCGGCAACCTTGCGGAGCTGTCTCTCACGGATCTCATCATCAAGACAGGGATCCATGACACCATCGCCAAAAAGCTGAACGAGAAGGGCAAACTCTCAAAAAACGCCATCGCCGAGGGCATCATCAACAACGTCCGTAAAACGATCATCCGCGAACATCTGAGCGACCCGAAGTTTTACGATGAGATGTCGAAGCTGCTGGAAGATCTTATCCAGCAAAGCCGCGAGAGTGTGGCGGAATACGAGGCATTCCTCAGGAACGCCGAGGCTCTCGTAAAACGAATGGAGCGAAAGCAGCCCGAAGCCGGAGTGCCAGCGACGCTCACAGGTAAGCCTGCGGCTATGGTGCTCTACAACAACCTGGACTCCATTGCGGCGACATCGTTCCGTTACCCTATTGATCTGGATGAAAGGGCGGAGTTGGCTTTGAAA
>CAMCYN010000350.1 GCA_945883955.1 Akkermansia muciniphila | reverse complement strand
GGTTAGTCTGGGCCTGCGGTGCCTCCGACCAACGGGGGCGCCGATTTTGGCGGTGAGGTGAAATGTGGCGCTTCTGGCGGAAGTTGGCCCGAAAGGGGTTGGAACCGGGTCCAGACTCTGGTTCCATCCGCGCCCGTTATGAAAATTGTGCTCGCGTACTCCGGGGGGCTAGACACCTCCGTCCTCTTGGCCTGGCTCAAGGAAACTTATCAGGCCGAAATCATCGCCTTCTGTGCTGACGTCGGTCAGGAGGAAGAACTCGACGGACTCGACGCCAAGGCGAAAGGAACCGGTGCCAGCAAGATCTACATCGACAATCTTTGCGAAGAGTTCGCCTCCGATTTCATCTTCCCGATGATCCAGGCCGGCGCCATTTACGAAGGTCAGTACCTTCTCGGAACCTCGATCGCCCGTCCCTTGATCGCCAAGCGGATGGTCGAGATCGCTCGGGCCGAAGGGGCAGACGCCGTCGCTCATGGCGCTACAGGAAAAGGAAATGACCAGGTGCGTTTCGAGCTCACCGCTGCCGCTCTCGCCCCCGAATTACAGGTCATCGCTCCCTGGCGTCTGGACGCTTTCCGCGCCCAGTTCCCGGGCCGCGCCGAAATGATCGCCTATTGCGAGGAGCGCAAGATCCCGGTTCAGGCGACAGCCAAGAAGCCTTATTCGATGGATCGCAACCTGTTGCATATTTCCTTCGAAGCCGGAATTCTCGAGGATCCCTGGTACGACGCTTCGGCTCCGGAAGCCGCCGGGATGTATGTGCTGTCCGTGTCTCCGGAAGACGCGCCCGACGTGGCGGAATATGTGGAGCTCAGTTTTGAAAAGGGCATCTGCACGGCAGTCGGCTTCAGTGCTCTGGAAGGGTTACTCGCAGACCTCGGATACAAGGGGGCGGTGGCGCACAATGCCGAGGGCCACATTCTTCTCTCACCGTACTGGGTGATGAAAGTCCTCAACCGCCTTGGCGGTCGCAACGGGATTGGGCGTGTGGACATGGTCGAAAACCGGTTCGTGGGAATGAAATCGCGCGGTGTTTATGAAACGCCGGGCGGCTCCATCTTGCTCTTCGGTCATCGTCAGATTGAATCCCTCACGATGGACCGCGAAGTGATGCACCTGCGCGACGGTCTGATTCCGAAGTACGCCGAGCTGGTTTATAACGGCTTCTGGTTCAGCCCGGAACGCGAAGCCCTACAGGCTCTCGTGACCGAAAGTCAGAAGAACGTGACGGGCACGATCCGTCTCAAACTCTACAAGGGCAATGTCATCGCCGCCGGCCGCAAGTCTCCGGTGAGCCTTTATAATCCGCACATCGCGACGATGGAGGCGGACCCCACCAAGGCTTACAACCAGAACGACGCCACCGGCTTCATCTCGCTCAACGCGCTCCGTTTGAAGGTTGCCGCCCAGGTGCACGGCCCCGCGAGCCACTAGCCGTTTCTGCAGCAAGTTTGCGTGCCCGGAGCGGGATAGTCGCTCCGGGTTTACGCCTGAGGTTCCGTCGTCGGCGGTGCCGGAGACGGTTCGGGGGCAGGGGATGGCGCGTTGGTTGGCGCGGGCGCTCCTAACAATTCGGCTACTTCCATCTGGACGGCGGCCACTTGGTCGAGTCGCAGCTGCGGGTCGGTAATGAGAAACACCTCGCCGGTTTTGGCGCGTTCGTAGATGCGAACCAGTTTGCCTTCCACTTCCCGGGTCTCGACTTCCTTCAGGATCCGTTTGCGCTCCAGCATCAGTGCCAGGATGTAACAGGCGTTGGCCAGGTGCGGGGATTGCTCAGCCAGATAGCGGCGTAACAGATCTTCGGCGGTCTGTTTTCCAAGGGCCTCGGGCGGTTTGGCCGGCGGCAATTCAAACTTCGTTCGCCACAAATAGATCGGTACCGGCGCATCCTCGGCCCGGGCCTTAAAGGCTGACGTGCTGATGTCCTCACGCCTGAAAACGCCCGCCTCTTCAAAGAGCAGGGTGTAAAAGAGTTGTCCCTCCATGAATGGCTCTCCGCTGATGGCGCACTGATGGCCGCGCGGCTGTATCCCCCAATCTTCGTTCATCGTTTGCCCCTCAAAAGGCTCGAGAGATCGCGGTTACCCGACCGCATCCACAACAGGAAAAGGCCGATCGTGAAGAACACAGCCTGTGGGCCCCATGCGGCGACTTCCGCGGGGATTGTGGCGCCTTTACCCAAGGCCAGGAACAAGTTGCGACTGATCATCATCAGAAAAAACATCAGGATCGACCAACCAATCCCTTGAATGGCGCCGCGTCGTGAAAACACCACACCCAGTGGCGCGGCAATGAAAACCACCACCAGACAATTCCAAGGCAGCGCCCACCGGTCGGCCAGGATCGTTCTGTACTGCGCCAGTTGGGCTTCGGGAAAATCGGCGTTGGTTGTGATGGTCTCCTGCAGCTCCGGGACCGTCATCTGTTGGGGATCGAGATTGGCCGCCACAATCCGTTGGGGAGTTTCGTGCCAGCCTTCCAGCACCCGTTGTCCCTGTTCTTCAAAGTTATCCACCTTGGACACTTCCCCCTCGGCGTTCAGGTCCACAATCATCCCGCGTTGCAGTGTCCAGCGGCCGGTTGCCGCGTCATAGATCGCACGGCTCGCATACCATTTTCGCAGGATGGTGCCCGACTTGTCCTGCTGCAAAATCATGACCCCTTCCAGAATGGGACTGCCGATGGTCATCTTGCGGATGTACCAGGTCCGGTCGCTGATCCGGTCCCGGAAGAGATGCATACGTAACTGGCCGGAACGTTTTTCGGTCTGTTGTTTGCCCCTCTTGATGTCCTCGTAAAGGCTTTGTTTAAGCGCTTCCGAGCGTGGCGCCCATTCGTAGTTCAATGCCAGGCAGAACCCCGAGGCGAGCAGTCCCACGGTAAATAGCGGAAGCAACACCCGGGTCAGGCTGCGTCCGGCCGTGAGCATCGAGATGACTTCGTTCGAACGCGACATCCGCCCGCAGCAAAACAGCAGGGCGAGCAGAATTCCCACCGGGAACGAAATCATGAGGATCTGGGGCAACTGAAAGAGGTAAAACAGGCACAGCTGTTTAAAGGTGGCGCCGGCCTTGAGGAGTTCCT
>CAMCYN010000349.1 GCA_945883955.1 Akkermansia muciniphila | reverse complement strand
GCGTTGGGTTCGGACACGGCAGTGATCCCGAGAAAAAAGCGATCACTGCTACCTGGTTTCAGAACATTGAATTCGGGCCTGCGGAAGAAAGCCCACGGTAAAATTTCAAGCCACTCTCGGACAAAAAGACGCTCAAGCGAGGCTGTCTTGTTTGTTCCGAGAACCAGTCTGCACACCCCGAATGGGGCTAATCTCCAAACCACAACTTTAATGAAAACGATCCAAACTGATGTCCTCGTGTGCGGTGGCGGCTGCGCCGGAATTGCCGCCGCCCTTGCCTCTGCGCGCAACGGTGCCAAAACACTCCTCATCGAACGCGCCGGTTTTTCCGGTGGAATTATCACGGCAGTCGGCCTGCCCTATTTTGACGGTCTGATCGACAAATTTACTGGTCGCTTCGTCGTGAAGGGTATCGCTCAGGAATTACTGGTGGCTTTGGGGGCTGCAAAAGAGGGAGCCAGCCACATCGATGATTGTCGCAAGGAACTGATCTCCAAATACTGGTCGACGGTTTATATTCCGAATACCGAGGAGTTTAAGCTCCTGTCGGATGCCCTCATCCTAAAACACAGCGACAATCTCAGCGCTCTTTACCACAGCCTCGCTGTCGACGTGGATGTCAAGGACGGCAGGATTCTCGCCGTGGTGATCGCCAACAAAGACGGCCTCACACGCGTCGAAGCCAAACAGGTCATCGACTGCACTGGAGACGCGGATCTTGCACATTGGGCCGGGTCACCTACGGAAAAAATGGACCCACTGATGCCCATGACGATGCATTTCAGAATCGGTAACGTGACTCCCCATAAAGAAGCAGCTGCCGCAGCCAAAAAGGCGCTCATCGATGCACGCGAGCGCGGTGAATTACCCGAGTTTTACGGGCCGGGACTAATGTACGCGTTTGCAAAAGACGAAGTCTACGTCCACGCCACGCGTATCCCGGGGGATGCCACAAGCGCCGCTGACTTTACACGAGCGGAAATGCAGGGGCGCAAAGACGCCTGGACGATGTTCCGGGAATGGAAAGCCAAGGTACCGGGATTTGAGGACAGCTATTTTATCACCAGTGGTCCTTTTCTTGGGGTCCGCGAAACACGCCGGATCGTGGGTGAAAAAGTGCTAAGTATCGACGATCTTCAAAAAACCAACCGATACGATGACGCCATCGCTACCGGGTGCTGGTTTTTGGATATTCATCCGCCGAAAACGTCGCTCGACAAACCCTTTGAAGGAAGTGGTTTTCAACCCAAGCCATACGACATCTCCTATCGTATGATGTTGCCCCAGAAGCTCAGTAACCTTCTCGTGGCAGGTCGCTGTCATTCAGCGAGCAAAGAAGCGGCGGCGTCTTCCCGCGTAACGGTCACTGCGATGGCGTTGGGTGAAGCGGCGGGGTGCGCTGCGGCTTTGGCAACGCGCGCGAAGACGGAAGTCGGACTGCTAAGCGGTGTCAAAGTGCGAGAACAGCTGGCCACACAAAATGCGGGTCCGTTCACCGATGTCTAATCCTTAAGGCGCGCTCCTTTAAAAACACTTATGAATACCAACCCTTCAAGCGCAGATGAGCGCTCCAAACTCAGCCGTCGCGACGCCCTTCTTCAGGCGCTCACCGGAGGCCTGGCCGCCGTGGTCGCCTTCCCAAACCGAGCCGACGCCATCCCTTCTCAATCACAGCAGGCGGCTCCATCGCCGCTTGAGGCAGCATACGCCCCGGAGAACGACTATCCCTTTTTCGGGGCGACCCCACCCTCTCACGAATAGTCCCCTCACTATTATTCCGGTTTCCCCAGACATGAAATTACTCCCCCTTGTACTCAGCCTCACCTGGGTTGTAGCGGCCGTCGCTCAACCCGCCGCTCCGGGCCTTCCGCTCAAAGGGCATCCCGATTCCACCAATTGGCGCGAGCTAATCAAACAGGACCTCTCAAACACGGACGCACCTCAAGGCGTGTGGACCTTTGAAAACGGGATTCTGACAGCCTCGGAAGACAAAAACATCTGGTCCAGGGATTCCTTCGGAAACTGCATTCTCGATCTTGAATTTCGGTTCGAGCCCGGAGCGAATAGCGGAGTCTTTTTGTACAACTCGGACCCCAAGGAATGGATGCCCACGTCGGTTGAAATTCAGATCTGCGATGATGCCGCCAAGAAGTGGCAGGAGAAGCCTGCCAGCTGGCATTGCGGCGCATTCTTCGGGCATCTCCCCGCTCTCAAGAGCACCGTCAAACCTGCGGGGGAATGGAACCACATGACCATCACGTGTGTCGGCCCGAAGCTCCACACCTTGCTGAACGGCGAAACCGTTTCGGAAGTGGATTTGAGCCAATGGACCAGCGGGAAAACCAACCCTGACGGGACAGACATTCCAAAATGGCTGCAGGGCACGCCATTTGCCCAATTACCGACCAAGGGCCGAATCGGATTTCAGGGTCGGCATGCAGGCGCGGGGATCTTCTTCCGGAACATCAAAATCCTGGCGCTGCCAGCGTCGTAACAAAATTGAGATCGGAAGGTGGCATCTGCTCGCTATCCGGCATTACGCGCACCTTAGGAATCCCCGCGATGAAAGCTGAGACGCGCTTAATGTTTGCCGTAGTCCCCTGGTTCAGGTGAAACAGTCAGCTTTGTAAAATTTCAGACTATTTTCGGGCAAAATGTAATCCTCCGGGAGTGTTTAAAGATGCCCCCATCGCATCGCCATTATGGCCTTCTGATTTCGCGGATACAAACAGCGAAAGCCGCTAATAATCGGGGCTTTCCGAGATTATTTGAAATAATGAGCCTGTCGTTATTTAGATTAGTTTTCACTTCCGCGTTATTAGGTTTCGCACCCTGTCTTTTCGCGGATAGCGCTCCAACAGCTCAATGGACTGAAGATTTTTCAAAGCCCGCTGATTTTTCTAACAACTGGACACCCTACGGATTTCTCGCGTCTGGCATTTCACCCGCCTCGCCGTTGGGGAAATCCGTCAGTGGAAAGGAGTCGCGGTCAGACTGGTGGGAGATTGTGGAGGGCACCCTGCGGAGCAGGAACTTTCCGGAGGAAAAGCACCAAGCAGGCATCACCCGTCTGGCTTCAGGAACGGAAATTCGGATGGC
>CAMCYN010000348.1 GCA_945883955.1 Akkermansia muciniphila | reverse complement strand
TGCGACTGGGCGTGGTCGGGGATTTTTCCGACCAAGCTTCGGATCACCGTGATCTTGTCGAGGATCTGCGCGGTGCGCTGCATGTTCTGGCTGAGGACAATTCCGGGTATTTTCGTTTTCACGACCCCGAGGGCGCCGCGGTATTCGATGGGTGCCTCGGGTTTGGGGTCCCAGGATTCATGGTGGGAGAAGCCTCCAGGGAGGATGATCTGGATGACGTTTTTGGCGGGGGCGTCTTTGCGCGGCCCTTGAGAGTCGCTGGCGGGGGTGGCGAACGCCTGAGTTTGCAGGTAATCACCGAGACTGAGTCCGAAAGCCCCGAGTATGCCGACTTGGAGAAAGGAGCGTCTGGAGGGGGTGCTGCGTAAATAGCTGGCGCAACCGAACTGGAGAGGGGGGGTGTTCATGGGGGAGATTAGCGTTTTGAAAGAATGGGCTGCGGGTCGGCTTCGAGGAGGCGCAAGCTGACGCCATCGACAAAGTGGCCCGAGAATTCGGGTGGGATGGGACCTTTGCCTTTTCGGACGGCGTACAGGTGCACCAGCAAGATATTGGCATCCTGCGGGAGACTGAGTTGAGAGGAGACGGTTTGCCAGGTGCCGGGTTTGTGGCCTGCCGGTTGTTCGTGTCCCGAGCGGACCAGAGCGGTATCCCGTCGATTATGCCAGAGTTGGGGAAGTTGCCGGGCTTCCCCGGAAAAGGCTTCCAGAGAGACTCCGAAGACGGTGCGTTCGTCGCGGGAAGTATCCGCAGCGTTAAATTGTGCGATTAATTCGACTGCGATGGGCGTGTTGTCTTTGGCCTTCCGGAAAGGGGTAATATCGATGGCTTGCCAGACTTCGGCCACCCCGGGTTCGCTACCTGGAGGGGTGTTTTGGTTGTCTGCACGGAGGAGGCGCAGCATTCGCTTTCCCTCCGACGGTGAAACGTCGCGCTCTCCGGTGGATACAGCAGAGAAGTCGCCGCTCCAGATTCCGAATTTGCGAGGAACGCCGACCATTTCCGGAGCCGGTCCTGTTTCAAAACCGGGATCCGCCAGGGGAAGCGGGCGGGATTTGATCCCCAATATTCCGGGCACCGCCACGGCCCATCCGACTGAGGCGCAGAGGAGGCCGACGACCAATCCGGCAGCGGCTGCGTGGAGGGTGCGGGAGCGGAACCAGGAAGAAGGTGTGTTGCTGGGTGCGTGTGTGATCTCGCGGAGTGCGGGGGCGGGGCGTTTTAATTCCGCGAGGGAGCACTCGTTGTCGCCGTAGAGGTACCAGAGTTGGCGGGCTTCCGGGGTACTGGCGAGCAACGCGGCGAGTTGTTCCTTTTCCTCTGGTGTGAGGGTGTCGTTAAAAGCGCCATTAAAGAGGCGATGCCATTCCATAGGGACGGTTGGGTTCATTGAGTCACCTCCACGAGTTGTTTTTGGACGCACTCGGCGAGAACACGTCGGATAAAACTGAGTTTATTGTACAGGGATTGGGTGGCTTTGCCCTGTTCGCCGGCGAGGGCGCCGATGGGGATACCTTGCGTGTAGACGGCATCCACCAGGTCCTGGCTGGCTGGATCCAGTTTCTGAACGCAGCGGTCCAGGGCTTCGAGTTTCGGGTTCCACTTGCGGATGTCTTGTTCCCGTTCGTTGGCGAGGGTCTGCATGAGGGCGTCGCTGAACTCGAGACGGGAATGGCCTGTGACGCGCTGGAAGTTGCGGACTTCGTAAAAGGCGACGGTGGTGGCCCAAGCCAGGAAATCGGAGCCCTGTTCGAAAGTAGCGAAACGGCGCCACATCGTGACGCTGGCTCTTTGGAGGACGTCTTCGGCGTCGGGGCGGTTGGCTAAAAAGGAGACGATATAACGCAGGAGCATGGAGTGGGCGCCGTTGAGGAGGCGCACAAATTCCTCCTGTCGTTCAGGAGGAAAGGAGGTGGGCGGGGTTGGGGGGAGCGTTGGATCACTCATACAAAGGGGGGAGACAATTGAGGTATGTATGGGGTGGGTGGGTTCCTACTCAAAGAAATGAAGAAAATTGCCAGGGGACCGATTCACAGGGGTTTGGGAGGAATTGCTTTTTGTGTGCGATGGGGGGCGGACCCGAATCGGCCGCCGACTTTTCCAAGAAGTCCCTTCCCAATCCCGCCTGCTTGGGCGTTGCTTTCCCCTTCGTCCACAGTGGAGGATGACCGACCCCGAACCCCATGTTTCACCTCACCGTTCTAGGCAGTGGCAGCGCAGGAAATTGTTCCCTGCTGGAAACTCCGACGACCCGCCTGCTCATCGACGCGGGTCTGAGCGCCAAACGGATCGGGGAACGCCTGGCCGGAGTCGGCGTCGCCCCCGAGCAGATCGACGGGATTTTACTCACCCACGAACATTCCGACCACGCGGCTGGTATCAGCGTGTGGTCGCGTCGGTATGGCACGCCGGTGTACGCGAACCGTCTGACGGCTGAGGCGCTTTCCAAGACTACCGAAGGAGTGCAGTGGCGCTTTTTTGTGACGGGCGGCGAGTTTTCCCTGGGGGAAATCCGGGTACAAAGCTTCCCGATTTCCCATGATGCCGCGGAGCCCGTGGGTTTTGTGTTACATCATCAGGAGATCGGGGTGGGATTTTTGACCGATCTGGGGTTTGCCACCCGGTTGGTTTTGGAGCGGGTACGGTCGGTGCACACGCTCGTGATTGAAACTAACCACGACGAGAAGCTGCTCCAGGACGACACGCGGCGACCCTGGTCGGTAAAGCAGCGGATATTTTCGCGGCATGGGCATCTGTCCAATGCGGCGGCGGCGGAAGTGCTGGCTGGGATGGTGACCGGGAACTTGTGCCGGGCGGTGCTCGGGCATTTAAGCGGGGACTGTAATTCGCCCGAGCTTGCGGTGAGTACGGTGCGCAGTCGTTTGGCACAGAGTGGGGGGGAACGGATTGAAGTTGTTTGCGCCACCCAGAACGAGCCGACGCCGCGGATGCGGATTGGGGGAATCGGGTAGGTTGGAGGGGGAGCGTTGGAGGGGGGGACGGAGCGCGGAAGGCCGGAATGGGGGCTGGAAGTGGGTTTTTATGCCACATTGCAGCCCGGAAGCATATTTGCGGCTTCCTCCGAGGCCCGCTTTAGGGAATGCC
>CAMCYN010000347.1 GCA_945883955.1 Akkermansia muciniphila | reverse complement strand
GCTTCGCTTTCGACGATCCTGACCGAAGTGGCCAGGGAAGTGGGCGGAGATCGGGTGCAAGTGGTCGCGTTAGTGAAGCCGGGGACGGATCCGCATCAATACGAGCCGAAACCAGCGGATCTGAAGGAGCTAGCGACCTGCCGGCTGGTTCTGGCCTCCGGCAAACACATGGAAGGCTATATTACCAAGCTCAAGGAAAGTGCCGGGGTCAAAGGGGACCTCATTTTAGTGGGGGACCGGTTTCCTTCGCTGAAAATGAGAACGGACGATGGGGAGAAGCCGGCCGGGAAAGGCTCAATGGTGGAAGATCCTCACTGGTGGCATTCGGTGGAGAATGTGCAGAGAGCGGCACAGATTGTTCGCGATGAATTAACGAAGGTCAGTCCGGAGGCGAAAGACGACTTTAGCAAGAATGCCAGTGTTTATGTGGCTGGACTGGAATCGCTCAAGAAATGGGCCAAACACAAGGTCACAGAGCTTCCTCGGGAAAAGCGTATCTTGATCACCTCCCACGACGCCTTTCAGTATTTCGCCAAAGAGAATGGATTTAAGATTCAGCCCGTTCAGGGGCTGAGTACCGAAGACGAGCCTTCGAATAAAAAGGTGTCTCAAATTATTGAAGTGATCAAAAAAGACGGCGTGAAAGCTGTCTTCTTTGGAAGTATGGAGAACCCCAAGGTGACTAAGGAACTCATGCGGGAATCCGGAGCGAAGGTAGGCGGGACACTTTATGCCGACGGGTTAGCAGCCCGGGGAGAGGCTTCCACGTACGAGGGAATGGTTAGGCATAATATTACGACAATCGTGGATGCCCTGAAGTAATTGCTGTGCGAGGGTCTCCTTTATTCCGCTTAGGCTGCATTGTCGTGGCAATGCTGCTTATGTTTATCCCGCTGCAACGTCTTACCAGTAGACGTGCGGTTGCCGCTCCGATCGCCGAACGGGTGTCGGTTTCGTCCGCTATTCATGTGGAAATTACTGCTACAGCGGGTCCTTTTCCTTTTGTCCTTAAGCATCTGGGAAATGTCGTTTGGAAAGGCGAAGCCGGTCCCAATGCTTTGGAGCACGAGCTGAGCCTGCCTTTTCCTCCGGAAGGAATTGAACTGGGATTGGAAGGAGCCCTGAAAGACCCCACCCAACCCGCAGCCGTCAAACTGAAGGTTGTCCCGGCTAATGGCTTTGCTTTGGAAAAGGTCGTTTGGGCAACCGGGTCGGTAGACGAGGTGTTGACGTTTCAACCGTAATCGAGGCGCCTTTCTTTCCCATGTCTTCTCATCGTTTAGAAATTAAGGATTTAACGGTTTCTTATAATCGGGTGCCGGCGATCCATCACCTTTCCATGAGTCTAAGCTGCGGAAATTGTGTGGCGTTACTCGGACCTAATGGTGCCGGAAAGACCACTCTCTTTAAGGCAATGGTGGGTTTGTTACCTAAAGAAAGCGGGTCGATTCATTTTCACGGTCACTCGCCTCATGATCCGGCTACGGACTTAACCTATCTTCCCCAGAGCAACACTCAGGACTCCGATTTTCCCATTACGGTGCGCGGCGTGGTGGAATTGGGCCGCTTCTTGCGCCTGGGATGGTGGAAACGCTTTGGGGCGGAGGATCAGCGGGTTGTGGATGAAGTCCTCGCTTCGCTACATCTGAGCGATCTGGCGGACCGCCAGATCAGCGCGCTCAGTGGCGGCCAACAGCAACGGGCTTTTCTCGGGCGCGCTCTCGCTCAGGAAGCCCATGTTTTTCTTTTGGATGAACCATTTACCGGACTCGATAAAGGCGGGCAGGAAATGATGAGCGAAACCCTGCGTTCTATCGCGAAGCGGGGCAACCTGGTGATTGCCTCGCATCACGATCTTAAGACCGTGCCCGAGTTGTTTAATCAGGTCATTCTGTTGAATGGGGAGTTGGTGGCGTTTGGTCCCACGCAGGAGGTTTTTACCGAAGCGAATATCCGGCGTACTTACGAGACCGAGTCTTTTTCTGGAGTTTCCCATGGACTGGTTACTTGAGCCTTTTCGGCATGAATTTATGCAACGGGCGCTTTTCGGGTGCGCGTTGATTGGTTTTACCAACGGGTTCCTAAGCGCGTTTATCGTTCTACGACGTCTCGCGTTGATGGCCGATGCACTTTCGCATTCGCTTCTGCCCGGCCTGGCGCTGGGCGTGATTCTATTTGGGCTTACCCCGACCAGTGTCTTTTTTGGCGCACTCGTGGCTGCCTTAATGGTGGCGCTCGGAGCGGAACTAATTTCCCGGAGTTCCCGTGTGAAGGAAGATACTTCCCTTGGGATTCTTTATACCGTCGCGTTTTCGCTTGGTATTGTCCTTCTCAGTTACGCCAAAGTCCGCATTGAACTGCACCATTATCTATTCGGTAATATCCTGGGTCTCGCGGATTCGGATTTGTGGACCATTTATGGGATTAGCTTTCTGACACTGGTTGTTTTAGTCGCCTTACAACGGCCCCTTCAGGTGATGCTGTTTGAACCGGCCATTGCCGCCGCCCAGGGTGTGCCTGTTTCAAAACTCAATTATCTCATTCTCACCCTTCTGGTGCTTTCGATGATCTCTTCCTTACAGGCCGTGGGGGTGATTCTCGCTTTGGGTTTACTGACGGCGCCTGCCGCCACGATCTATCTCTTTTCCAATTCTTTTAGCGCCATGTTCTGGGGGGGCGGCATCCTTGGAATGCTCGGATCCTGTCTGGGATTATTTGTCTCCTATTGGCTGAATTTACCTTCCGGAGCTTGTATTGTTTTGGTGCTCGGCGGGATATTCTGCCTGGCGTTTCTATTTAGTCCAAAATACGGCGTGTTACCCCGTCTGTTTCGTCGGCGCCATTTACACGAGCAATCTTTGGCCCGTTGGGAACACCGGAAAGGACATCTTCAAATCGTGCCTCCGGCTGACCTACCTGAGTCGAGGCCTGACGCGGAATAAGCAGGGAAGTGCGTATGCGTTTCGCGTTTGTTTGTCTGAATCGGATGGGCTGGAGGGTGGGATTGCTGCGCAAACTGGTGGCTGGAGCGCTGCTGATCGGGTTCGCTTTGACACTGCTCATGGCGGCGAGCGCCAGTTTCCACACCTCCGTCCACGAGGACGCGGACGAG
>CAMCYN010000346.1 GCA_945883955.1 Akkermansia muciniphila | reverse complement strand
GGCCGGTATCCGTACGTGTGCACTTTCCCGGGACACGCCGCGAGTATGAAGGGGGTTCTGAACGTTCTGGGCGAAGGACCAAAACTCCAGAACCTCAAATTCGCGCTGTATCACGGGGCCTGGACCAAGCTGCCCGACTTTTCCAAACTCACGCCGCACCGCGAAGGTGAGGTCTCGGGCAACCTCATCCAGCTCAATTTCGACGACTACAAAAACCAGTACGGGCTCGTGTTTAACGGGACGCTCAAAGCGCCCCACAACACCGAGTACAGCTTCTATATTGCCGGCGATGATGGGGTACGCCTCTTCGTGGACGAACAGCAGATCCTGGCCGACGACGGGATCCACCCGGCGCGGATCAAAGAGAGGAAGATCAAACTCAAGAGCGGCGAGCATACCGTTCGGGTGGAATACTTTCAGGCAGAAGGCGGTGCGGACCTCTACGTGGGATGGAAGAGCGAGCACTTTGACACTACAGCCCTTTCCAAATGGACTCCGCCCAACTGGAAGACTCCGGTGGAGCAGAAAAAGGACGACTTCGTCGGTCTGCCGCTGGAGCCCAAGGAGACGCCGATCATTTACCGCAATTTCATCGCCGGCGCGGGCAACCGTTCCATCGGGGTCGGGTTCCCGGGCGGACTGAGCTTTGCGTGGAGTGCCGAGACGATGAACCTCGCACTGGCCTGGCGCGGAGCGTTTGTGGACGCGGCTCGTCACTGGAAGAATCGCGGCGGCGGCCATCAGCCTCCGGCTGGATTTGATGTGTTACGGCCAACAGATCTCGTTCCGCCTTTTGCGGTGCTGGACACGGCGGAGACGGCCTGGCCCGTTTTTACTCCCGACAACACGCCGGAAGGTTATGCCTGGAAAGGCTACAGCCTGGATGGCAAAGGCGTACCGACCTTCCGGTACACCTGGCACGGAGTGGAAGTCGAAGAGCGGATCGAAGCAGTGGGAAGCTTTAAGGAAGCGAGCGCAAAGCTGGTGCGTACGCTCAAGCTCAACGGTTCCATTCCTCCCAAAGCCTTTATGGTGCTGGCCCGCAACGCCACAAGCAAACCGGCGACAGACGGGTTCGCCGTTAAAGGCGACAAGTTGAGCCTCCCGAGCGGGAACTTCGACAACCAGTTTCTCATTAACGCCGAAGGCGCAACGACGGCCGGCAACCTTCTGTTGGTACCCGCCCGCAAAGAAATCCAGATCACCTATTCCTGGTCCAACGCACCGGTCGTGCACTCCAATCAAGCAGCTCAGTAATCCCCTCCCCTGAACATGAAAGCGCATCGCCTTCTCCTCCCCTTCCTTTTGGGCAGCGTCGCCTCGGTCTCTTTGGCCGACGCTCCCGATCCGGCTGAAATGGAATATTACCGGATCACCACCCTTCCCACCCCCGCCGGAGCGACGCTCGAGGCCAGTTCCATCGAGCTGCTTCCCGACGGCCGAGTCGCGCTGGGCACCCGCCGTGGCGAAGTCTGGATTGCCTCCAACGCACAAAACAGCACCACAGAGGGAGTCTGGAACAAAACAACCCTCACGTTTGAAGCCCCAACTGGTACGGCGCCCGACACACAAATTCGCTACCAGCGTTTTGCCGAAGGCCAGCACGAGATCCTCGGCCTGGCCTATAAAGACAACTGGCTGTACGCCACCAACCGCTACGAATTGCTGCGCATGAAGGACGAAGCCGGCAAAGGCACGGCCACGCGCTTTGAAACCGTCTTCGACAAATGGGGCGTCAGCGGCGACTACCATGAATACTCGTTTGGTTCGCGTTTTGACAAAAACGGCGACCTCTGGGTGATCTGCTGTCTGACCGGTTCATTCTCGAGCAAGACGCCGTTCCGCGGTTGGGCGCTCCGGATCAAACCTGACGGCACGATGGTGCCCACCTGCAGCGGACTGCGTTCGCCGGGCGGGATCGGGTTCGACGCCGATGACGAAGTTTATTACACCGACAACCAGGGTCCCTGGCATGGCGCGTGTACGTTGCAGCACCTCGTTCCAGGCAGTTTCCAGGGTCATCCCGGCGGCAACGAATGGTATAAACTCGCTCCGAATATGGGGCCGCGTCCGCAGGATCCGCTCGATAAAAGCCGGATGGTTACCGAGCGCGAGAAGATCAAGGAACTCGTTCCGCCAGCGGTGTATATGGTGTACGGCCCGGGCAAAATCGGCAACTCGTCCACGGCGGTCATTCTGGATCAGAGCGAAGGCAAATTCGGCCCCTTCCAGAAACAGCTCTTCATTCCCGACCAGAGCCATTCGAACGTTTCGCGTGTTTACCTCGAGACGGTGAACGGCGTGAAGCAGGGCGTGGTTTTCCCATTCCTCAAAGGACTCAAGTCCGGCCCGATCGGCGCCCGCATGGGCAAAGACGGCAAGTTTTTCGTGGGCGGTTCCGACCGCGGCTGGGGAGCCAAAGGCGGACATCCGTTCGCGTTTGAGCGAGTGGAATGGACCGGCAAGGTGCCTTTTGAAATCCATGAGGTTCATGCCAAGCCCGACGGCTTTGAGTTAACCTTCACCCAACCCGTCGACGCAGCTACAGCGTCCAATGCCGCGAATTATTCGGTGCGCGAGTTCACCTACATCTACCAGGAGAAATACGGCAGCCCGGAGGTCGACGAGATTATTCCCAAGATCGAAAAGATCGACGTCGCCGCGGATGGTAAATCGGTGCGGCTCAAGTTGGACACACTCACCAAAGGCCACGTCCACGAGCTGCATCTCGACGGAGTACGCTCGAAGGAAGGCAAGCCGGTGTTACATCCCGTGGCGTATTACACGCTGAACGAGATCCCGGCGAAATAAGCGCCACACGCTTAACGACAAAGGCTCCCTGGATCCTCCACGCGAGGATCCACGGAGCCTTTTCTTTTCCCCACAAACAGTCCGGTCCCAAGGACGAGCCGTGCGGATTTTAGCGAAGGCGCAACCCGTGCTGCGAACCGGCTTATTGAGCCAGCTCCTTGTTTTCAAACTCCTTACACCAGCCCTTAATCTCGGTGTCGTTAAAGATCTTGCCGAGCACCCGCCGAAGGAGGCCCTTGAGACTCGCGTTTTCGAGCTCTCCGAGCGAACGGATCGCCTCTTCCTTATAACGCTCCAGCAAATCCTGGCTGCGTTCGAGTGC
>CAMCYN010000345.1 GCA_945883955.1 Akkermansia muciniphila | reverse complement strand
GCCCGGCCTCTGGGGGTTTGGAAGTCGGGCTTCTGTGCGAGGTTCTGGAGCTGATATTGGAAAAAGTCCCGCGCCTCGGCGATTGTCTGACGAAACGCATCGGCTCCCTGCGTACGAATCAGCGAATCGGGATCCTGTCCGGCCGGCATTTGGACGACCCGTACCGAGAGTTTCTCGGCAAAAAGGGACGGCAGGGAGCGTTCTGCCGCTTTTTCCCCGGCGGCATCCGAGTCAAAGCAAAGCACGACCTCTTCGACATAACGCCGTAAAATTCGAGCCTGCTTGGGAGTAAAAGCGGTGCCTTGAGGCGCGATTACGTTTTGAACTCCGGCTTCAAAAGCGGCGATGAGATCGAGTTGCCCTTCGCAGACAATCGCCGAGCTTTTTTCAATCAGCGCCCGCTTGGAGCGGTGTAATCCAAACAAAACGGCGCCCTTGGAAAAAAGGATGGTTTCCGGCGAGTTTACGTATTTGGCGGCTTTGGCGTCGGCTTCGAGAATCCGGCCTGAAAATGCGATCACCTCACCGGTGTCGTTACAGATTGGGAACATCACGCGATTTCGAAACCTGTCGTAAATGCCTCCGGAAGAATTATCGGGATCCCTCTGGGTGATTAGTCCACTGGCGAGGAGTTCCTCCTGAGAGAAACCGCGGTCTGTGGCCCACCGCAAAAAAGTGTCCCACCCGTCTGGGGCATGGCCGAGTTGCCAGGATTTGGCGGTTTCGGCGTGAATACCGCGGTTCTTGAGATAACTGCGGGCATTTTGCGCGCCGGCACTTTTGAGCAGGGTCCGATGGAAAAAAGCGGCCGCATCGGCATGCAGTTCCAGAAGACGACGCCGCATATCCAGCCTTTCCCGATCCTGGGCTGAGAACTCCTGTTCTTCGAGTCGGATTCCGGCCCGCTCGGCCAGACGGCGCAGGGCGGTGGAGAAATCCACGTGTTCGTAATCCATCACAAAACGGAACACCGATCCGCCCGCGCCGCACCCGAAGCATTTAAAGATCTGACGCGCCGGATTGACCGTAAAAGAGGGGCTTCCTTCCTGATGAAAGGGGCAAAGGGCTTTGTAAGCCGTTCCGGCGCGTTTCAGCGGAAAATACCCGCCAATAACCTCCACGATATCGTTGGCAGCAGCGACCTGCTGGATGGTTTCCTCCGCGAATCGGGGCACAGGAATAGGGGATTGGGGTGGGATGGGGTGAAGAAGCGCCTAAGGGAATTCCTGAACATGCCACAGGATTCCCAAAAGCGGGCAGCTCTTTTTGGAGCGCCCCTTTCTTACTCGGGGCGGGGGTCACGAGCGAGCAGGGCCGCGAGGGCGTCGGGCGCGGTGAGGGCACCGTCGAGAACGAGACGGATTTGGTCGATAATGGGCGTTTCAATCCCGAGCTTTCGCGCGCAGTCCGAGGCGCTGTAGGTGGTGGGGACGCCCTCAGCCACCATTTGCATGGAGCTGATGATACTGGTGAGGGGTTCTCCCTGTCCGAGCCTTTCGCCGACGGCCCGGTTGCGGCTGTGTTTAGAAAAGCAGGTCACCATCAAATCGCCGATACCGCTCAGGCCTTGGAAAGTATCCCGTTTTCCTCCGAGCGCCGTGCCCAGGCGGATCAGCTCGGCCAGCGAGCGCGTCACCAGTGCGGCCTTCGTGTTATCCCCGAGTGCCAGGCCGTCACATATCCCTGCGGCGATGGCGAAGATGTTCTTGAGGGCCCCTCCGAGTTCGATTCCGGTGATGTCTTCGTTGGTGTAAGCTCGGAAGGTCGAATTACAAAAGGCCTTCTGAAGGCTCTGCCCCAGAGCCGCATCCTGACACCCGAGCACCACGGCCGTGGGCGCACAGCGGGCCACTTCTTCGGCATGACTCGGTCCGGAAAGCACAGCAATGGGATGCTCTGGGAGAGTTTCTTGAATGATTTCGCTCATTCGCAGGCCGCTGCCCCGTTCCACGCCTTTGGTACAGGAGAGTAAAACAGCCTTCGGGTTTAAATCCACGGCACTCAGCCGGGCGGAGACTTCTCTGATTGCCCGGGATGGGGTCACTAGCAAAACCAGGCCGTGGCCGGCGAGGGACTCCAGTTCGGAGGTAAATTCGATACCCTCGGGAATGGGGATGCCCGGCAGATAGGTGCGGTTTTCGCGTTCCGCGCATATCCGGGTGATAGCCTCGGCATCATGTCCCCAGATCCGGACAGGGAGACCGTTTTTGGCCAAAAGCAGTCCGAGCGCTGTGCCCCAACTGCCGGCTCCAACAATTGCAACTCCGCTGCGTAAAAAGTGAGTGTCCATCGCTCAATCCTTCTTTTTTGAACCAAATCGGTTCTCGGTGCCGTCAATGAGCCGGCGAATGTTTTCGCGGTGGCGCCGGATGACGAGAAAAGCGGCCGCACAGGCAAACGCCAGAGTCACGGCACTGTCCATCCAGCGTAGATAGTACAAAATGGCCAGTGTAACAGGCAGGCTGACGGCAGCGACAAGCGAGGCCAGCGAAACGTATCGGGACACGGCAAACACCAGCAACCACACGGCGAAGACGACCGCCGTGGAAAAAGGCGGCATTATCGAAAGGATGACTCCGAGGGAGGTGGCAACCCCTTTGCCGCCGCGAAAGCGCAGCCAGATCGGAAAGCTGTGACCCAGGATACAGGCCAGTCCGGCGAAGGCCTCGGCGTACGCAATAAAGTCGTCGGGGACAGGTTGGGGGACTTGGTGGAAGGCGATGGCGCGGGCGAGGGTCACGGCGGCGAAACCTTTTCCTGCGTCCAGCAGGAAGGTGAACAGGCCCCAGCGCGGGCCGAGGGTGCGCCAGACGTTGGTGGCGCCGATGTTACGGCTGCCGTGTTCGCGGATATCGATGCCGCGAAGTCGGCCTACGAGCAGGCCGAAGGGAATGGACCCCAGGAAGTAGGCGGGCAAAAGCAGCAGGGCAAAAGTGAAAAGCGGGGTGGTGGTCATCCGGAGTGGCGAAGCGAAAAGGTCAATGGGTGACCCGTAGTGGGCGGGGGCGTCAATCCCAGAGCGAAAGCAAACCATCGCCTGAGTCTAAATCCCCTGATAGGAGAGCAGGTATGCAAGTGGAGAAACTGAAGTATATTATCTGGGCGGTCGATATGGCCCGGGCGGCAAAGTTTTACAAAGAGGTGTTTGAGGCGGAAGCCGTACGCGAATCGGAGATAGTGACCGAGGTGGTCATCGC
>CAMCYN010000344.1 GCA_945883955.1 Akkermansia muciniphila | reverse complement strand
AGCACCACGATCGCAAAAGGTTTCCCGCTCTTTTTCGAAAACTTCTTGTCCACGCTGATCAAGGCTCCGGCCATCGTCACGGTCGCGTTTTTTTGGCCCACCTCGATCTGCTCGGCCAACTGAGAAATCTGCACATATTTCCCCGAGGTAAACAGAGACCGGTACCGGTCGAGTGGATGTCCGGTGACGTAAAACCCAAGCAACTCCTTTTCCGCCGCAAGTTTCTCCTCCGGACTCCAGGGCGTCACGCTGGACGCTCCCGTTTTGGGCTTGGCCCGCACCGGAGCCGTCTCCAAAGAATCAAACAGCGACACCTGTCCGGAAGCCCGGTCGCGCCCCACACTTGCAGCCGCAGCCATAGCCCCTTCCACTTCGGCAAACAATTCAGCGCGCTCAGTCTTGGTCCAATCAAACGCCCCGCACTTGATGAGACTTTCCACCGACTTCTTGTTCACCCGTTTGGTGTCTACGCGGGTACAAAACTCCGTGAGCGACAAGAATGGACCGCCTCGGGCCCGCTCTTCGAGGGCAGCGACCATCGCCTGCTCTCCTACGTTTTTAATGGCGGCCAGACCGTACCGGATACCGACCCCTTCCGGAGTGGTTTCGGGCTCAAAACTCAGACCGCTTCGATTTATATCGGGCGGTAAAATAGGCATACCCATCCGCTGACACTCGGCCACAAAGACACTGATTTTTTCAGTCTTGCCGACCTCGTTCCCCATCACCCCCGCCATAAATTCGACGGGGTAATTGGCCTTCAAAAACGCGGTCTGGTAACTTATCCAGGCATAAGCCGCCGAGTGGGACCGGTTAAATCCGTAGCCCGCAAATTTCTCGAGCAAATCGAAAATCTCGTTCGCCTTCTTCTCCTCGATTCCGTTGATGACCTTGCAGCCCACGAGGAACTTCTCACGTTCCACGGCCATCTTATCCTTGTCCTTCTTCCCCATGGCGCGGCGGAGCAAATCCGCACCCCCGAGACTGTAGCCCGCAAGAACCTGGGCCGCCTGCATGACCTGCTCCTGGTAAACAAAGATCCCGTAGGTTTCAGAAGTGACTTTTTCGAGCAACGGATGGGCGTATTTGATCTTCGCCTCGCCCTTCTTGCGCTTGATGTAGTCATCGATAAGATCCATTGGACCAGGTCGATACAAAGCCAGAATCGCGTTAATATCTTCGATGTCCTTGATCGCAAACTTGCGACAGGTCTTGATCATCCCGCCCGACTCCAACTGGAACACGGCGACGGATTCCCCGCGGTTGAGCAAATCGAAGGTGGGCTGGTTCTCCAGCGGGATCAGGGCGATATCAAAGTCCGGGACGCGTCGCCGGATCAGGGCCACGGCATCATGGATCACCGTGAGCGTTTTGAGCCCCAGAAAGTCCATCTTCAACATGCCGAGGTCCGTCAGCGGCCCCATGGCGTATTGACTGACAATCGAGCCGTCATTGGCCCGGGTCAGCGGAATGTACGCCGAAAGATCCCGGTCGCTAATCACCACTCCGGCCGCATGGACTCCCACACCACGGGTGAGCCCTTCAAGGGTGGTTGCAAACTCCCACATCTGGCGCGTAGCCGGCTCGTTATCCACGGCGGTCCGCAGCTCGGGGTTCTTGTCGATAGCACCGTCCACATGGTCGACCTGACCGGTCTCCTTGTTCTTTTTGTCGAACCCGGCCAGCGTGATCCCCAATTCGTTCGGGATCATTTTTGAAACCCGATCCGCATCCCCGTAACTCCAGCCCAGAACGCGCCCGACATCCCGGACGACCGATTTGGCCCCCATGGTGCCAAACGTAGCGATCTGCGCCACGGCCCGATCTCCGTATTTCACACGGACATAGTCAATGACCTCACCGCGTCGACTCTGGCAAAAATCCACGTCGATATCCGGCGGACTGACACGTTCTGGATTCAAAAACCGCTCAAACAGCAGCTTAAATTTAATCGGATCGATGTCCGTGATGCCCATCAGGAACGCCACGATGGAACCGGCCGCCGATCCACGACCCGGTCCGACTGGAATCCCCTGGCTCTTAGCCCAGTTGATAAAGTCCCAAACGATCAGGAAGTAATTCACGAACCCCTGTTTTTCCAACAGATCCAGCTCGCGTTCCAACCGCTCCTGAATCACCGCCGAGTCCGCTTCGGCACCGTACCGGCGGCCGAGTCCGTCCTGACAAATCTGGCGCAAATACTCGTTCTGGGTCATCCCAGCCGGCGGCGTGTAATCGGGATACTTGGGTTTGCCGAACTCGATTTTAAGATTACAGCGATCAGCGATTTCCAAGGTGTTGCGGGCCGCCTCGGGGTATTCCCGGAACAACTGCGACATCTCCTGCGGACTCTTGAAATAGAGCTCGTCGGTATAACGCATCCGCTTTTCGTCAGACACGTTACACCCCGTTCCAATACAGATCATGACGTCGTGCGCCGCATGATGCGATTTCTCGAGAAAATGCACATCGTTGGCGCCGACTATTCCCAGACCCAGATCCTTGGCGATCTTGGGCAATAGACGGTTGCAGCGGATCTGCTGTTCCATGCCGTGATCATGGAGTTCGATGAAGAAGTTTTCGGCTCCGAGAATATCGCGGTACTGGGCCGCAAGCTCCCAAGCGCGTGGTTCGTTATCGGCCAGGATGGCCTGGTTGATCTCCCCTTTAAGACAGCCGCTGAGTCCGATCAGACCCTCTCCATGGAGCGACAACAACTCTTTGTCAATTCGCGGCTTATAATACATCCCATCCAGATGGGCGATGGACACCAGCTTGACGAGGTTTTGGTAACCCGGTTCGTCTTTAGAGAGCAGTGTAAGGTGATAAGACGCATCGCGGCCACCGTGAGACGAACTGCGATCTTTGTAAGAGCCCGGCGCAATATAGGCCTCCACACCAATGATAGGTTTTACGCCTGCCTTGACAGCTTCCTGGTAAAACTCGATGGCGCCGAACAAGTTCCCGTGGTCCGTCATAGCCACCGCAGGCATCCCGTATTGCTTCACCTTTTTCATCAAGGCGGGGATACGCGTAGCGCCGTCTAGCAGGGAATATTCACTGTGAACGTGGAGATGAACAAACGAGTCAGACATGGGAGAGTGCGACTATACTCCACTTTCACTCTGGGAATCGCTGAATAATTCAACACACACGCTAGCCTCTCGCCGCCAGAAAGTAGGGCTTTTCAAGCGAACGT
>CAMCYN010000343.1 GCA_945883955.1 Akkermansia muciniphila | reverse complement strand
TAGAAATTCCGGGGGGAAGGCAACTCCTTGTAATGCTCCAGCCATCTTGGCTCTCCCTGATAGGGGTAATGTGGCATGTTTAAGGCGAAATAGATGAAGAAAGGCTTCTTTTGGTTGTGTTCCAAAAACTGCCCGGCTTCTTCGACCATCAAATCGGGGAAGTAACGCCCCGGACTTTGGATCTCTATCCCGTTTCGAAACAAATCGTGCTGAATGGGACCGTGCCAGTGGAAGAAATGAGAGTAATTGTCAATACAGCCTCCCATGTGGCCGAAGGAAAAATCAAAACCCCGGGCGTTAGGGAGCGTTTGCGGCGTATAACCCAGATGCCACTTGCCAATATGCGCGGTCGCATAACCGGCCGCTTTGAACATTTGAGCCAAGGTTATCTGCTCCTTAGGCAAGCCTTCGTGTCCATTTGGTTGGGAAGTGGCATTGCCAATTAAACCGGCCCGCAACGGATAGCGTCCGGTCAAAAAGGCCGCTCGGGAAGGAGAACATACCGGCGCGCCTGAATAAAACTGGGTAAAACGCACCCCGTGCCGCGCTAAACCGTCCATGTTTGGCGTCATCAAATCTTTTGCACCATAACACCCCATATCTCCTGCTCCCTGATCATCAGTCATGATGACAATGACATTTGGGGGTGTGCCGGGACGTTCCGTGGCGTAGGCAGACATCAGGCCTGACAGCAAGACTGCGACCCCCAGGCGGAGCACGGTCTGGAACGAAAATTGAGGTGTCATCATAAAGGTAGTGTTCGACTCATTTAGCCTGGCGAGGGAAGCGCGGTTTACCATCTGGATTCACTGGGAAATTCTGTTTCCAAAGGGGAGGACTCAGTTGTTTTTCCCAAGCGGCAAGTTCCGCGCTCAACTCCGTATGGACCGACTCTTTTTGAGAGGAGACATCGTTGCTCTCGGCGGGATCGACGCTGAGATCATAGAGTTCGTCGGGTTTGTTCTGTTGCTTGACTAATTTAAACGTCCCCTTCCGAACGGCTTTAAAAGACGCAAAGCGCCAAAATAGCTTATCGTGCGGAGTCGAGGAATCCTTGCCCGTGAGTAAAGGCAAGAGGTTGACTCCGTCGGTCGCTTCCGCAGGAGCCGCTCCCGCAGCGGCAAGTGCTGTAGGAACAATATCCAGCGCGCTTACCGTGGCGTCACAAGGAGGGCCTGCTTTAATTTTTCCGGGCCATTCTATCAGAAATGGAATCCGAATTCCGCCTTCGTAACACTGACCTTTAAAACCACGGAAAGGGGTGTTTAGCGAGTAATTCTCGGGCTTGGCATCCTCGCTGGAATGATTGCCGCTCGGGCTGCCCCCATTATCGGAGGTGAAAATAATTAGTGTGTTTCTATCGATTCCGCGTTCCTGTAAGTGGGCCCGCAACTTTCCGATATCCTCATCCATAGCCGCAGTCATGGAAGCGAGAGTTCGCCGGATCGGGTTTTGAATATGCGCGAGTTTATCGTACCAACGCGCACATGGGGTGATTGGGGTATGCACTGCGTTATACGAAAGATAAATAAAGAAGGGATCCTTCCCGGCTTTATCGACAAAGCGAATAGCTTCCCGGGTGAAGGCGTCCGTGAGGTATTCCTTTTCCTGAACAGGCTCCATGTTGCGTAAAATGGGCGCACGTTCTCCTTCTTTGAAATGGACCTGTTTATACGGAGAAACCGCTTTGAAATAATAGTTGCCAGGATCATCGTCGGATAAATACGCCCGGCCACCATCCAAAAAGCCGAAAAACTCCTCAAAACCGCGCTGCACGGGATGAAACCCTGCGTCTACCCCCAGATGCCATTTGCCAATAGCGGCGGTGCGATAGCCTACCGCCTTGAGCCGTTCAGCCAGGGTCTTTTCCGACTTTGGTAAACCCATAAATTCCCCGTGTTCCAGTTCCCAGCTTTGCCCGATGTTATTTTCATGGCCAAAGCGGTGTTGATACCGGCCGGTCAGCAAGGCGGCGCGGGACGGACTACAGACGGGGCATGTCACGTAACCGGACGTAAAACGCATCCCGGATTGAGCCATGGTGTCGAGTGTTGGGGTGGGAGCGTCTTTGCCGCCATAACACCCGAGCTCTCCATAACCCAAATCGTCGGCGACAATGACGAGGATGTTCGGTCTGGGCTCCGCCGCTCGAATGTCGGCACCCACCGCGAAGGAAAACAGCGCTACCAGCGGGGAGAACGGCCATTTGGTCATGACGTGGACCCTAAATGGACACCATCGGGTTGTAATGTCGGACAAATGAGTGACTGCCGCTCCCTGGGGGGAGGCGGCTAGAGCCTCTCGGGAAAGGGGCCTATGGGAACTGCGCCCCTTTCCCAAGGACGTATTACGGAGCGAGCGAAGCGACGTAGGCGGTAATGGCGAGCATCTCTTCGTTATTAAGGTTAAGGACTACGGGCTTCATGAGCTCGATTTGTTTGCCGTGTCGCTTGCCGGATTGGATGTCGAACATCTGCCGGAAGAGATAACTCGGCGAGCGGCCGGCGATTCCCGGAACGGGGCCGATTCCGGGCATGATCTGTCCCTGCAGCCCCGGACCATGGCAGGCCATGCAGGCCACGGTTTTTCCACCGCCGGTTGTCACTAGCGCCTCTCCCTTTTGGAGGCTCCCCTTAGGCACATACGCAATAAAACCCACACGCGGGCTGCGTTGAATTTCGACGATTTCAGGGTCCTCGGGCACTTCCACAATGCGGTTTCCAAGCGGTTCGTCGCCCCCGTTCGGGATCTGTAAATACATACCCGCTGAGGTGGTCGTTTGTGGTACGCGGTCGGTTTCCACCACCCGGATCCATGGGGTCCATTTTATCGAAGCATAATATTCGGCTGCGGATCGCATCTCGTCCTCAGTGAGGCCCTTGGCGTAATTGGCCATCATGGTGGTGTTCGGTTTGCGCGGATCGGAGCTCTGACGTTCTCCATTTCGAAACGCGTGCAGTTGGGCGATGAAATACTCGACGGGCAGACCGGAAATTCCGGCGTTTTCCGGGCGTCCCTTGCCATTGGCGTAATGGCAACGCGAACAAGCCCACACTGCCGGCGCTTTTCCATGGGCCACGATTTCGGGCATGGTCGGGTGATCTTCGGGATAAAAGTCGGCCGGATTAAAAATGTTGGTGATCTCTGCCCGGGTAAACTTCCGATCCGTACCCGGGAGACTCCACTGGGTCGGATCCAGGGAAGC
>CAMCYN010000342.1 GCA_945883955.1 Akkermansia muciniphila | reverse complement strand
CCCTCGTGAGCGTCTAAACGATTCGGCAATTGATCTCAAAGGAGTCGGGAAGTCAGTGACGCTGGTGGTGTGGGCGATTCGCGAGAGCGGCAATCACGCCTTGGCGGGAATTTGGCATGAAGGCACGGATCTCAAACAGGACACGACGAGCAACATTCAGAAAGTGGAGCGAGGGCAACGGCAATACGGCCTGTTTGCGGGACTCAATAAGGAGGGTTCAGCCTGTGCGCATGTTTCGGAAAATGGCGCGGGGTCGTTTGCTTACAAATATGCGATGCACAAAACCAATACGCTCGAGATTTCACAGAAGTTCCCGGCGGATTCACCTGCGGAGGTTTTGGACAAGTCCTGGGAATGTTTCGCGATGACCTTTGACAACGAACGGGACGAGTTGGCTGGGTGGCTCAATGGTACTCCGTCTGTGCGCTGGCAGGACAACGTGAAGAAATCTTTACCCCCCGTTTACAACGCCTGGTTGCAGGGAGAACTCCATCGGACCGGGGCGAGTCATCCTGCCAGGGATGAGGCCTATCCCCACGATCAGTTTTATAATCCGCCCGAAGGGACACCGGTTTCGGTACAGGTCCTGAGTGAAACCGCTGAGGAGCGAATCGAGTTGCAGGAGTTTAAGTACACCAGGATTAAGGTCACTTTGTCCAAGGACGCCGCTGGGAAGTTTGTGGTGAAGGAGCGCGACCTGAGTGAGATCAGTCTCAATCCCTGGTGGTTCCCTTATGATATGTATTCCCCTGCGGAGGCTACAACTGGGGGGCCGTTTACGATTGGCCGAGTCATTCACAGCAGCAAAAGCGTAGGGTTCACGGGGTGGATCGGTGGTGTGGCGGTCTTTGATCGCGCATTAACAGAAGCTGAGATGAAACGGCTTTCGGATCTTGGGCGTCAGGCACCCATAGCGTTGCCGAAGTCCAGGTAGAGGAGTGAACTCTCAGAGGGGTTGGTGCGAGTGTACCGGTGTGGGGAGAGCCACCGATTAAGACAGCGGGCATAAACGATTCCGACTAGACGCGTGCGGCCCCCAATCGGCGACCACGGAGAGCTCGGGAGGTGGGTGCCGTGAGCCCGGCGCGGGAGAGAAGCCGTGGATTTGCGGCTGACTTTGGCGGCTTTGTGTTTTTGATAACCCAACGACGGTCAGCAAAATCAGTCATCCCCCTCCCTCTCTCCATGGACGCTCTCCCTTCCAGTCGCCGCCGTTTTTTGGCCGGCGCCACCCAGGCCGGTATCGCTCTTTTGGGCGGAAGCCGTTTGTTAACCGCACAATCCGCCGTGGCGGAAGAAACCGTCTCGCTCCCTTTTGCCAATGGAGAACGGCGGCTGGTGCAATTCCCACAAAAGCGACCGCTCCTGCTGCTCACCCACAGACCGCCGCAGCTCGAGACGCCTTTTTCAGTGTTTAACGAAGGCGTTTTCACTCCAAATGACGCGTTTTTCGTCCGGTATCACCTCTCGGGAATCCCGCTAAGTATCGATCCCGACACCTTCCGGCTCGAAGTGAAGGGGCTCGTCGACAAACCGCTGACGTTGTCGCTTCGGGAATTACGTTCGGACTTTGAACAAGTCGAAGTCGTCGCCGTAAACCAATGTTCGGGGAACAGCCGCGGCTTTTTTAAACCGAGGGTCGGTGGCGGTCAGCTCGGCAATGGCGCCATGGGCAACGCCCGCTGGCGCGGGGTCCGCCTCAAAGATGTTCTCGATAAAGCCGGCGTCCAGGCCACGGCAAAACAGGTCGTCGCCAACGGCCTCGACACGCCCCCCACCCCCCAGACTCCCGACTTCATCAAGGCGCTCGAAATCGACCATGCCCGCGACGGCGAAACGCTTCTGGCATTCGAAATGAACGGCGAACCGCTCCCCATGCTCAACGGATTCCCGCTCCGACTGGTGGTTCCGGGTTATTACGGCACGTACTGGATCAAACACGTCCACGAACTCACCGTGGTCAGCGACACGTTCGAAGGTTTTTATATGAATCCCGGCTACCGGATTCCCAATACCCCCGGGTATTGCGTGGAGCCGGGCACACCGCCCAAAAGCACCATTCCTATCCAGCGCCTCAATATCCGCTCCTTTCTGACCAGCCTGATTTCGGGAGCCGAACTCTCGGCCGGACGCGAAACCCTGCTACGCGGCATCGCCTTTGACGGAGGATCCCAGATCAGCGAAGTGCTGGTGTCCACCGACTCGGGACGCCACTGGCAAGCGGCCCAACTCGGACAGGATCATGGACGGTATTCGTTCCGGGAATGGACTCTCGCCTGGACTCCCACAACAAAAGGCCCCGTGGAAATTCTCTGTCGCGCCCTCAACCGGCTTGGAGAATCCCAGCCACTCGCCCCGCTGTGGAACCCCTCGGGTTATATGCGCAACGTCGTGGAAAGTACGCCCGTGCTTGTTTCCTAACCGCCGCAAGCCCTATGAAATCCGCCCGCCTTTTTCTTTTTGCACTCGCAGCCTCCCATCTAGCCCAAGCCAGCGAGGTCACCCTCACGTTGCCGCCGGAATCCGGGGTTTATAAGGCAGCACCCGGCGTCGAACTGGCCGCCGCAAATTGCCTGATGTGCCATTCCACCGAATACGTATCCTCCCAACCGCCTATGCCGCGTAAATTCTGGGAAGCGTCGGTTAAGAAGATGAAAGATAAATTCGGAGCCCCCACGCCCGACGCACAGATGGCGGCTTTGATAGATTATCTGACGACAAACTACGGCGTACCGGAAAAATAGCCGCGCCGCCTTTTCTAAAAGACGAAAAATAGGAGAGTCGTTCTATTTTCGTCCGCCTCCCAAATTAAGAAGCGCAGGGTAAACGGACCGTTAAGCAACATCCGGAAGATTCCGCGTTCCGTACCGACACACTGCCTCTGTGAGCGGTGCAGATAGAATGCACTGATTGGCAATGTAAGTGTTGGTGTTGGACGCCTCGGAACACCTTTGCCCGCTCGGCAAAAATGGCGCACCATTCACCGTCCCCAAGTTCTGCCACCCCTTTATGCCTGATTTCTCCCTGGTCCGTACGGCCTTGCGACGCCCCTGGACAGTTCTAGCCCCAATATTTCACGGGTGGCCGCTGGTAGGGTAAGTTGTCTTAATTTTGGGAGCGTCAGCTCCCTTTATGGAGATAAGAGGACCTTCTGATGGGGATTATTCAAATCGGGGCACACTGCCCCCAACCCCCATCGATCAAAACG
>CAMCYN010000341.1 GCA_945883955.1 Akkermansia muciniphila | reverse complement strand
GCTCACATTTCAAGCCACCGGCTTTGCCGGTGGTACCTGACTCCGAGGTCCTTGGCGAAGGCGAAAATCTTTCGGGCACCTTCTTCGTCGGTTGGGATACCCACTACGCCGTAGGCAACCGCCTGGAGACCGTTTTTCTTGAGGATCTCTTTCATTGCGGCGAGTCCTTCGGGCGAGGAGGTGTGGCCGGTCTTTTCGTTGGGAAATGCGGCGGAGATGATCTGGCCGGGAAAAAGCTCGGTGGTTTTGAGGCCGACGGAGGCGGTTTTGGCGCAGGCGTCTTCGAAACTGAACTTACGGAATGTGTAGGACTGGGTACCCAGCGCGAAGCCGCTGGTGCGTACTTCGGCGGGGATGGGAGTGGCGGCCTGAGCCGTGGCCACCATGAAAAGAGACAGCGCGGGGAGGAGTGGGAACCATTTCATAAAACGAATAAGGAGGTGATGAAGGCAGGACGCGCGCCTGGGTGCGGACGGCGTTCCCATCGTTTGAACTCCGGAATGAGCGGATTTCTTAGGAGAGGCGGTTTTATTTGAGGGCGGGCGGGGGAAACTGCGGCAAAAGAATTGATTCTTGTACCGGCGCATTGAAAAGATTGTCCCTCCTGCGAATCTCCTCGCTCCTCACTGAATACCCATGAACCACGTCACCTCGCTCAAAACCATCTCTTCCAATGTTCGTCCATTGGTGGAAGCCCAGTTGCAGGCTACCGGTGGACTGCTCCGTTTGGCCCCTTGCTGGGTGCCACGGTCTTTCCTCCAGCCTGGAAAACGCCTGAAGCTTCATCCGGACGATCTTTACGCTTTTGGTCTCCACCGTGGCGGGATTGACGAGCGCTGGTTCGCCTCGACCACTCCGGCCGCCAACGACAACCGCACCGAAGACGAAGGGCTTTCCTACGTGGTGGCGGGGAACGAACGCTTCACCCTCCAGCAGGCTGTCGCGGAATGTGGCGCGTCGCTCATCGGCGAGTCGATCTGGAACAAGTATAACAAGTGGCCGGTTTATTCGAAGTTCTTCGACAACATGGGGCCTATCCCGCACCACATGCACCAGAGTGCCGCGCAGGCCAAGCTGGTCGGTCAGGAAGGCAAACCCGAGTCGTATTATTTCCCGCCGCAACACAACAACGTGGGGAACAATTTCCCCTACACCTTCATGGGCCTCGAGCCCGGAACCACCAAAGAACAGGTGCGTGATTGCATCGCCAACTGGAACAAAGGCGACAACGGCATCCTCGATCTCTCCCGCGCCTACCGTCTCAAACCCGGTACTGGCTGGTTGATTCCTCCTTGTGTGCTGCACGCTCCCGGTTCCCTTTGCACGTATGAGCCGCAGTGGGGCAGTGATGTGTTCGGCATGTACCAGAACCTGGTCGAAGGCCGTTACGTTCCTTGGGATCTGCTCGTGAAGGACATGCCCGCCGAGAAGCGGAACGATGTGGATTTCATCGTCGACCAGCTCGACTGGGAAGGCAACGTCGACCCCAACTTCAAGGACAACCACTACCTCGAACCCGTCCCCGTCGCCGATACCCGTTCGGAAGGATACGTCGATCGGTGGATTGTGTATGGCCGCATCAAGCAGGAGCAGCTTTTCACCGCCAAGGAACTCACCGTCGAGCCGGGTGTGAAATGCACCATCCGCGACAACGGCGCGTACGGGCTGATTTGTGTGCAGGGTGTGGGCAAAATCAACGGCCAGCCGTTGAACAGCCCCAAGCTGATCCGGTTCACCGAACTGACCGAAGACGAGTATTTCGCCACCGAAGCCGGAGCCAAGGCCGGGGTGACGTTCGAGAACTTGAGCGAAACCGAGCCGCTGGTGGTGCTGCGTTACTTCGGACCGGAAGTGAACCCGGACGCCCCGGTGATGGGTGCCTACCGCAACAACACCTTCTAAGGCGCGTTTAAGCGTCGGTTCGAATTCCAAAGGCCGGGGAGCAGAAACGCTCTCCGGCCTTTTGGTTTTTGTGTCTGGAGAAAAGGGGCGGGGGTGACTCTGGCGGCGAGGCCGCGGCTCACATGGCTTTTTGTAATTCGGCCAGCATCTCCAACAGGTTTTCGCTCAAAATCACCGACGTGTCTTCCTGCACGACATTGGTGCCGAGCCACGTTTCGTATCCGCCGAGCTCATGCTGTCCGGGCGTGGGCAGGTAACCGTGACGGCCATTGGCCAGGCCGATCACCATGGTTTGCGGAAAAGGACTGCGTTTCTTTAAATCCAGTCCGGTCTCCACAAACGTCTCAAAGGGAATCGCGCACACGGCCAGATCCCCAATCCGGATGGCCTGGATCTGAACGGTACGCGTGTCTTCGACGCGTTCGGCGGCTGCTATGACGCTGCTCGCGTAATTCTTGGCTAGACGCGGCAGTTTCTCGATCGCGTCCTTGTCCTTGATTGCGACAACGGCCCGGGCGTCGGCCACGTCTTCGGGAGTGGGCCGCCGGTATTTGAGCGTGATTTCGCGTTGCAGCATTCCGATTCGGACGTCGGAACGGTGTTTGGCGATTTTTTGGTGCGCGATCCAGGCGGTGTCGGCGGCTTTCTGGGCGACGATCCGGATTTGTTCAAAAGGCTCGCGGGGCGGGCGGATGACGCCGAAGGGGATGTTGTTGATGTCGCCCGAAGTGCCGTTGGACATCATGGCCACAAAGCTCTCATCGCCATGAAGCCGGGAGGGCATGAGGCGCGCAAATTCCCCGAAATAATCGGCCGACATCTGCCCGGCGGGGACGCCTCCGACGTAATGCAGCGAATAATTGGCGAACAGGGCGATGGGTTTGCGTTTGGTGTCCTGGACGGAAATGACGGTGATATCGGGATCGGTCGGGCCGGCCGGTCGGTCGAGAATGTCGGGATTCGTGCCGGGGTTCATCTTGACCTTGTCCTCGCGCCCAAACGGGTTGAGGGGCATTTTGCCCGGTTTGAGATACCAACGACGGTTGAAGACTTCGTCGGGCAACGGGGCGGCGGCGGCCCCCACAGCTGCCGGGCGTAGGGCGGCATGGGCCTGGATGATGGATTGGGCGAGTCCTTCGACGAGTTCCTGACGGTAGGCCAGAATAGCCTGGGGCGAGTTTTTGCCTCCGGTAGAAGGGCCGGAGTGGGTGTGGGTGGAACTGATGAGCATCTTTTCCCGAGGAATGCCGGTGCGCTGGGCGGCGATTTCCTTGGCCTCGTCCAGCAGATCGGGTCCTGCGCCCAGGTTGTCCAAAACG
>CAMCYN010000340.1 GCA_945883955.1 Akkermansia muciniphila | reverse complement strand
CGAGCCACCACTCCCGACGGAACATCTGTCCCGGCGTTTTGGGTCAAAGCAACCGCTCCCTGCGCCATCACTCTCTGCGTCGTGCCGCCATACAATAGTACGGCAACCCACAGCGAAACCGACGCCAGGTGCCTCAGAACCATTATTTTCCTCATCGTTTCGTACCCTCCAGAAGATTAAAATAACTATCCAGTCCCGCCTTGAACTCCTCGGGAAATTCCCGGCCCGCGCGCCCCGTCGCCTGCCCCACGGGTCTCGCCGCCACCCCACTCCCCGCGTCTGTCCCGGGCCCCAAATCCGAAAGTGCCGTCGAGGACGCCTTGTCCGCCCGACCACCCTCACCCGGACTTGTTCCGCCGCCGCTGGAACCCTTTGAACCGCTTCGCTTCGCCTGCAACAAAAGCTCAATCGCCTCAGTTTCAGCCGCTACCGCTCGCCCCCCCGTCTCGGGTGTCGCCAGAATCTCTCCGGCTTCATTCATCACCGTGGCCACCGAAAGAAGTAACCCAAGCTCCTTGGCGAACTTCAAGGCTCCGTCCTGAATCGCCTCGATCTCCTCCACGGCACTCTGCGTCTTTTGAAGGACACCCGCCTGTTTTGCCGCCAATCGTTTGGCCTCGGAAACAAACCTCTCCTCCGGCACGGCTGCCTTTGAACTTTCCACTTCGCGCGTTTCGTCCCGCAAATACATCTCGTCCCGCAGGGCTGACATCACTTTGAGCACTACCTCGGGCGGCAGACTGTCTCCGCCCTCCTCCCCGCCCTCACTGGCTTTTCCCTTGCTGGCAGCCACCAATTCCTCGGCCCAACGATCCAGCGTATCGGCCCAAAACTCGGTGAGAGACAAAGACTGGCCGCTCAAATTGAGCGACACCATTTCGCCGTCCCGGGCCAGGGCCCGGATCACCTCGCTCCGTTTCATTTCTTCCAGCAGACGCTTCAGCCGGCGGTCCTGATTACGTTGAGCATACGCGTCGAGATCGCTCTGGATGACCCGCACAACTTCACTCTGCGCTTTGGCCTTTTTGACAACAGACTCGGCCTCGGGCAACACCTCCCGCTCGATCCCAAATGCGCCGAGCGTTTTGGTGGTGATGTCTTTGGCTATTCCCAGTTGCTCCCGGGACGCCGCCTTGAGGCGCTTCACAAATGTACTCGCCTCCAGACTCCCCAAGATCTCCCCGAGCTGGTCCGATACCTTTGAGAATTCCGCCAGCAGTTCCTTCTGCTCGTGAATGGCAGCATCCGCCTTTTGCTGGGCCGGCGACTCCTGAGGTCGCCCATCGGATGCCGGGGCCAAGGTCGTTTGCGGCAACCCAGTCTTTTCGTCACCCGGAGGCGGGGACGCGCCTGCAGGCTGCGCTTCCTTCATTTTGCCGAGCGCCGCCTCACGGTCCGTATTTCCGGGCGGGGTGGGTTTGGATGGCGCACCATCCGCTGTTTGGGAGGGAGTCCCTCCGGGATTGGAGTCCGGAGTTTTGCCTCCGGGAGCATTGGCGGTTTGTTTGAGAAGATCCGCCACAGCCGGCATTCGGGTCGAGGCAATGTCCTTTAGCGATTTAAGCATCCCCGCCCACGCTTCCAGACGCTTCGCATCGAACTCGTCATTTCGAGTCGCTTGCTCCAGCAAACTCCGGCCCGCCTGGGTCAAGTTCTCCAGGCGCGAGGCGTTGGCGCTTTCGGATGAGGCCTGTTGGGCCAGACGGCGGCGGTTCTCGGGCCGATCCAGTTCGGCGGCACTCAGGGCGCGCAATTCCTGATTGGTGGCATGGAGCTGTTGCTCCCGCTCATAACTCTCTTTAGCCGCGCCGAGCCATTTCCCAAGTTGCTCAGTCACCCAAAGCGAATGTTCGGTCTTGTCCAGAACCCGCAATACAAATACCGCCGAGCGCGCCCGGGGGCGGCCCGGCAAATAATCCTCCACCCAACCGCGCACCTCAAGGCTTTGAGGCGCCACTCCGTCCCGCGCAGCACAGAAGGTGGCCCGAGTCTCGAGCGTCTTTGTCTCGAATCCCCCGGCGGCAGACAATTTCTCCCCGTGAACCTGTCCCTTCCCCGCCTGCTTCTCCGCAGAACCAATCCACTCGAGCCCGGCTGCCTTCACGCCAAAATCGTCGGCCACATTGAGCTGGAATGTAACAACTTCCGATTCCAGCACCACCTGCTCCAACGAGTCCCGACGCGCCATGATCCGGGGAGCTCCGTCCTCCACGGCCCGAATCTTCAGCAGGAGCGGATCCCTCGGGGATAAACCGTCCACGTCCGTCCAGACCACACGCTGTTCGGTGTCTTGAGCCACCCGAGTGAACCCGGTGAGAACCCTGTCCCCGACGACCGGCTGCGGGAGTCCGTCCAGCTCCGCGCCCGCAAGCTCGCGACTGGCACGCGCCTCCAACGCGACGGCCGCCCCCTTGACGGCATTCACCGCGCCGCCCCGAATCTCGATCCGCTGTTCGGATTGATAACCGAGATAATCCGGCAACTGGATTCGCACGGCGAGTTCCGTTAGTTCGGGTCGGGTGCGCGGAATCACGAGCAGCGTCTTGCGCACATCGCCCAGCGAAAGGGCGAGGGAGGCATCCGTTTTCTGCGGCGGAAAACTCAGCCGGTAACTGCCCGACTCCAGCGGGGCAGTCCGTTCAGGCTGTCGCCCCAGCCGGCCCGAAGCCGATTCGGGCGAACGGCGGGTATGGGCCGACAAATAAACGGGCAGCTCAAACGGTTCGGCATACGGAACTATCAGGCGAGCTGGCAGCGATTCGATCCGAGCGAAAGTAAACCGATCCAGCGCGCGCCACGGAGTCAGCCAACGGCCCAGAGCATTCACCGCAGCCTCGTTCGTCCAGACAAAGGCGAGCCCGACAACCAGGCCGACCGCGACAACCGCCCATGCCCATTGGCGATGTCGTGGATTTGGGACGGCCCCGCTGAGGTCCTTGTCCCGCAGGGCGTCTGCCGCCTGCTCCATCGCGGCCTGAACCAGCCGTTCACTGCGGCCGCCAGTCGCCCCGGATTCCACACGCGCCAGCTCGACTATTCCCAACAACTGATCGCCCAGCCGCGGGTAGGTGCGCCGCAAAAGCCGGGCGGCATTCGCCAACCCGCGCTGTTTCCAAACCCAGTGATGCCATTTTAACGGCAAGCCAATACCCAGGGTCGCTCCACCCGCAATGGCCAGCGACACCCGAAGCCACGCCGGAGTCTCCAAAAAGCGGTCCAGCGC
>CAMCYN010000339.1 GCA_945883955.1 Akkermansia muciniphila | reverse complement strand
ACGGGAAACTGCAGGGCCTGGATGAGCCCGGAAGCGGTTGTCGGGACGGCAAACTGATCGAGGCTGAGTGTCTCGGTATTCCGACCGGCCGCAATAGAAGTGAAGGTGCTCGAAAATTCGCGGCGCTGATGGAAGGCCGTCCAGCTTCCGGCCCATTCTCCGGGGGCACCCTGTTTTTCCAGACGGAGTGAGAAATCGGCGGCATCGCTGTGGTTGTTCGCAAGCGGGGTTCCATTCCCCCGGTGTTCCTCCCAGACCTGGGTGCGCAGAGTGAGGTTCCAGTCGCTTTGTTCGGCCAAACGATGCCGCACGCCTCCGTCTGCGGCCCAGCTCCGGCTAAAGGCGCGGATGTCTACGCTGCCCCGGGTGTCTTCCCGGATGACTGGATAACCTGTGAAGTTCTGGGTGTGTACGCTGCCAAACAGACGGGTGCGCCCATCCTGGGTGTCTTCGGCAAAGGCCAGTGTGAGGTCGCGTTGCAACCGGTCGCCGGTCGCCGCTTCCACCCACACAAACGGGGAGTCGGTGAGCACGCGGGAGCGCAATGCCAGGGTGCCTCCCGGCATTCCCGGGATGAGATTTCCCGGGGACCCGTTTGGACTGATGGCGACGGCAGACAGTGTTCCGACCGGAAAACGGCTCCACGCAATCCAGCCACCGAACGGATCATTTACCGGGATCCCGTCCAGCAGGACAACGGCGCGGCTGGCCCCGTTGGGCGAAACGTTTCCAAGGGTCACGCCCTGGCTGGTGGGATGAGCAGTAAAACTGTCGGCACGCCTGAAAAGCCGGAAGCCCGGGGACAAGGCGCGCAGGACTCCGTCCAGGGAGCGTTGGGGAACGGCCAGGAGTTTTTCGGAGTCGAGGACACTTCCACTCAGAAGAGCGGCTTGTCCGGCGGTGACGACAATGTCGGGGAGGTTTTCGGACGCGGCAACTTGGGAGGAAACCCCGGCTGGCCGTGCAGTGAGATCGAGGGGGCCGGCAAACAGGAGCAGTCCCAGCGGAAAGACCCTTGCGGGCCCAGGCCGGTTCATGGTTTCCGGGGCAGGGCGAAGGCGACCCAGGTGTCTCCTGCGGGCCCTCCGAGTTTCCCGCCGCCGGTGGCCGGGATGACGATAAACTGGCGTCCGTCCACCTCGTAACTGGCCGGAGCGGCCGTGCCGTGCAGGGGCAGTTCGGATTTCCAGAGTTCCTTGCCGGTGTCGCTGTCAAAGGCCCGGATCTTTTTGTCCCGGGTGCCGCTGACAAAGACGAGTCCCGGAGCGGTGACGGTGGCGCCGCCAAAGTTCTCCTGGCCGGTAATGGGGATACCTTGGGCGGAGAGCTCGGCATATTCGCCGAGGGGCACTTTCCAGGCGATTTTACCGGTGTTGAGGTTGATGCAGTTCAGTGTGCCCCAGGGCGGGGTGCAGGCGGGATACCCAAGCGGATCGGTGAAGCGCTGGAAGCCGTTAAAGGTCCACGAGTTCTTCTGCTTGCTAGCGGGGGCATTTGCGGGCCGATCCCGGCAGAGCAGAAAGTCCATAAGAGGCGCAATCTGTTCTTCGGTCAGAAAGGGGAGCGGTGGCATTCCGTTCCGGCCGGTTTTTAAGATGGAGCGGATTTCCTCTTCTTTGAGGCGGTGGCGCAGTCCGCGGAAGGGCGGGGCGTGGCCGACGCCCCGGCGATCGGCGCCGTGACAGGCCGCACAGATACTTTGGTAAACCTGTTCTCCGGCTGTCGGCGGTTTGAGCGGTTCGGGGTCGTCGTCGCGGAAACAGGTGATGCTCCATGGCACCTCGTTGGAGGTGACGTAAAGAAAGCCCCGGCGATCGGCAGCGGCCCCGGTCCATTCCGCGCCGCCGTGAATATTAAACATCAAGGTTGGACGCGCTTCTTCCAGAGAAGGAAACGGACCGTGGTTGGAGCGTTGAAAGGCAGCAAGGACCGCGTCTTTGGCTCCGGGAAGTGTGGGCAGATCCGCTTCGGTGTAGGCGTTACGTGCGAAGGATTCCGGGAGTTCCGGGGCGGGCTGATACGGAGCGGCGACATCGCCCGGAAGCGCCCGGGTATCGGTGCGGACTAGCCGGAAATCGTAGAGGGGTTGTCCCGTGAGACGGTCCAGGAGCATGGTGTTGCCGGTTTTGCTGACCTGAGCCACGGCGTCCACACGCAGACCGTGGCGTTCGACGGTGACGAGGTTGGGGGGAGCGGGCAGATCCCAGTCCCAGATGTCGTGCCGGATTTCCTGGAAATGCCAGAGCCGTTTGCCGGTGGTGGCATCGAGTGCCAGGACGCAGTTGGAGAACAGGTTGTCTCCAAGATGGTTCATTCCCAGAAAGTTGGGTTTTGGTGAGCCGGTAGCGACAAAAGCGATGCCGCGCGATTCATCCAGCGCAATACCGCCCCAGCAGTTGGCGCCCTGTTCAATGGAACTCCAGGTGTCGTTTCCGAACTCTCCGGCTGGAGGGCGGGTGGCAAAGGTCCAAAGCAACGCACCGTTGCGGGCGTCAAACCCGTACACGTCGCCCGTATATCCGGCCAGCACGAGGATATGCCCGTACATGGCGCCCACCACTGTGGTGCCTTTGGGAACCCGCACCCGGCCCACCTGACCGAAGCCTGCCACGGCTTTTCCCGTGTCCGGATCGACGGCCAGAAGCCAGTTGCCGTCACCAAAGAGAAGCCGGGGGGAAGCCTCCTTGTCGCCTTTCCAGTAAAGCAGACCGCGTCGGGCGGGGGAGGTGGAGTCTTTGCCGATGAGCGAGGAGGGGGCAAAGCGCCAGCGTTCCCGACCAGTGGCCGCGTCGACGGCCACGAGGTTCTTGCCGGGAGTGGGCGTGTAGAGGGTGCCGTTGACGATGATTGGGTTACACTGGATGTTGGCCGCCCCGTCCCCGGCCTTGTAAGTCCAGGCGACTTCGAGCTGGGCGACATTGTCGCGGGTGATCTGGGACAACTCGGAGTAACGGTTGGAGGTGGCATCTCCGAGGGAACGTTCCCAGTTGGCTCGGGCACCGGCGGCCGGCCAGCCGTTGGCGCGACTCAAAGATTCCACCGGAGCGGCTGGAATGGTCCAAAACGGGGGCCGTTCCTCTGCCGCGCCTCCGCCGGCGGCATGGGTTGTGGCGACCAAGGGCAGGATGGAAAAAGCCAGGACAGGGAGACAGGAGTGCGCGTTCATGGAGGGGGTGGGGCCTTGATGCGACCGGAAAGTGGAAACGGCGGAAAGGGGAAACGG
>CAMCYN010000338.1 GCA_945883955.1 Akkermansia muciniphila | reverse complement strand
GTGTACGGCCCGGGCAAGATCGGCAACTCGTCCACGGCGGTCATTCTGGATCAGAGCGAAGGCAAATTCGGGCCCTTCCAGAAACAGCTCTTCATTCCTGACCAGAGCCATTCGAACATTTCGCGTGTTTACCTCGAGACTGTGAACGGCGTGAAGCAAGGCGTGGTTTTCCCATTCCTCAAAGGACTCAAGTCCGGCCCGATCGGCGCCCGCATGGGCAAAGACGGCAAGTTCTTCGTGGGCGGTTCCGACCGTGGTTGGGGAGCCAAAGGCGGACATCCGTTCGCGTTTGAGCGGGTGGAATGGACCGGCAAGGTGCCTTTTGAAATCCATGAGGTTCACGCCAAGCCCGATGGCTTTGAGTTCACCTTCACCCAACCCGTCGACGCAGCTACAGCGTCCAATCCCGCGAATTATTCGGCGCGCGAGTTTACCTACATTTACCAGGAGAAATACGGCAGCCCGGAGGTCGACGAGATTATTCCCAAGATCGAAAAGATCGACGTCGCCGCCGATGGCAGATCGGTGCGGCTCAAGTTGGACACACTCACCAAAGGCCATGTCCACGAACTGCATCTCGACGGAGTACGCTCGAAGGACGGCAAGCCGGTGTTACATCCCGTGGCGTATTACACGCTGAACGAGATTCCGGCGAAATAAGCGCCACACGCTTAACGACAAAGGCTCCCTGGATCCTCCACGCGAGGATCCACGGAGCCTTTTCTTTGCCCCGCAAACAGTCCGGTCCCAAGGACGAGCCGTGCGGATTTTAGCGAAGGCGCAACCCGTGCTGCGAACCGGCTTATTGAGCCAGCTCCTTGTTTTCAAACTCCTTACACCAGCCCTTAATCTCGGTGTCGTTAAAGATTTTGCCGAGCACCCGCCGAAGGAGGCCCTTGAGACTCGCGTTTTCGAGCTCTCCGAGCGAACGGATCGCCTCTTCCTTATAACGCTCCAGCAAATCCTGGCTGCGTTCGAGTGCACCGGACTCCACACACGCGGCACGAATCGCTTCAGCCGAAAAACCGCCGGTCCGTTTCCAGCACGCTTCGAGCGTCGCTTTTGCATCACCCTGAGCGCGTTCCCAACCCGCCGACAGCACCACGCTGGGCCTCATTCCGGACACGTCGTCAGGAGCGCCCGAGAGCCCACCGGTGTGATCCTCCAGATCGTCGCGGATCTGGTAAGCAATACCCAGCGCCCGGCTATAGGTTTCAAGAACTGGAGAGATTTCTTCGTGCGCCTCCACGCCGGCCGCCAGTGCGCCCAACTGCAGAGCGACCTCAAACGCAGGCGCCGTTTTGAGTTCAAAAATCTCCATGACTTCCACCGAAGTGAGCGGACGCGGTGAACGGGTCCAGGCTAGTTCTGTGCCCTGACCGCGGCAAAGGGCACGCTGCCCCCTCGCAGCAACCTGCAACATTTGCACCCGCTCTTCGGATCCAAAAGCGCTCTCGGATAACAAACGGTACCCCTCGCCGATGAGCAGATCGCCCACATTCAGCGCGACCGGAATGCCGTATTCCTCATGCAGCGTCGCTTCGCCGTACCGCGAAGCATCGCCGTCCTCGATGTCGTCATGGATGAGCGAAGCCTTGTGGAAACATTCCACCGCGACGGCGATTTTCTTGAGCGAATCGGGCACGGGAGCGCCGGGCTCGGACTGCAGCGCCTGGTACGCCGCGACGGTGAGGAAAGGACGCCAGCGTTTTCCGGCACGCTGAAGCCATTCGCGCGCAATACGTTCTGGTTCGCCGACAGGGGCACCCATGACGGCATCCAGCGTGAGCGGGGTAAACCAGAAGTCGACTTCTTCGCGAAGCGCGCCCAGATCCATACGCCGCGTCCGATCATCGCTGGTGAGATGGATATAATCCCAGACCCAGTCGAGATCGACGGTGGTATCGATACAGTCGTCCTGCAAAAGAGGTACGGCGACACCGGGGACGGCGGCCGCTTCCATGTAAGGAAAAGCACGTTCGAGAACACTCAGACAACTGACACCCACGATGGCCTCAATCTTGCCGGTCTGGATAAGCGACATCACAATCGCCGACCCTTCGGCGACCAGAACGGCATAACCGAGCCGTTCGGCTTCGAGTTGAAGATCCTGGATAGAGCAGAGGCCGCACTGTTTGCAAAGCAGGCCGAATTCATCAAAAGGAGCGGGGCATTTGCTCTCGATACGCAGACATTTGGGAATCAGGAGCAGCCGACGCTCAAACGGCACGGCGGCGAGGGTTTCACGCCAGAGCTCGTTATTGATCAAAACACCCACGTAATCCCGGTAGATGGGATCGAGACCAAGTTTGGCGACGAGCAAATCGGCGTGTTTGGCCAGTTCATCCTGGGGTAGCGGCGGAACGGGCTTTTCGCGCTCCACATAAGCGCGGGCCGCGAGCAGCACCATGTTGCGCTCCTGGGGCGTCTGGGGAATGTTTTTCTTCGGAGTCCGGAAGCGTTGCTGTGGCACCGGACGAGGAAGGGTGAGCTGGACCGGCGGTTGGGAAAGTGTCGCGGGAGCGGACATAAAGGACAGGGGGTTAAAAGGAATAACGCAGCAGAAGGGAGGACATTAGGGTGTAAAACTTGTGGCTCAGGAAGGCCGGCCGGCTTTGGCGGCCCGGGCAAGGGCCTCGGCTTTGGGGCGACTCTCCGGGGACATCTTGCGGTAGGCTCCGAAGTCACTAAACCAAAAGCGTTTCGCCCAGCGATACATCCAGTGTTTCTCGGGGATCTCCTCGCCGGGCAACCACTGACTGTAACGCGGAGCCATTGCCTCGAGTTCGGCCATGGCTGTTTTGCGGACCGTCGTGTCGCGGGCTCCGTGTTTTTCCACCAGAGCCTTGACCAGATCGGGCCGTTCTAGAACCACACATCCGCGAGTGGCTTCTGCGGTTAGTTCCCGAAAATCTTTCAGGAAAGCCGAGTCACGCAACGTGGCCACGATCCCGCGGGCATCGTGTATGTCTTCCTTGGCGAACTGGATAATCGGGCAGGGTTCCACATCGCCGTAAGGGCTGATGTGATGAGAGATACCAGTCGACATCGGACACAAGGCCTTGCCGTCGTGGCCATAATAGGCGTCGACAATCCCGATCGGGATCCGGTCGCGCATCTCCACAATGAAACGGCGCACGTCCACGAGCTGTTGGGGGGTGAGCGCGAGCTGCGTGTTCATCTTTGGGCCGACCGGCCGGTAGGTGTGGAACCAGACGTAATGAAC
>CAMCYN010000337.1 GCA_945883955.1 Akkermansia muciniphila | reverse complement strand
CTCAATTGGCTTGTTTGCGTTCAGCCCCACGTGATGGACGAGGAAAAATCGGAAGACATCGTCAATCGTTTTACCCTCCGGAAGCTTCTCCAACCAATACTGCAACCGGGATCTATCGCTATGAGACACCTCAAGCGAACGAACTCCGTGCTGACGAACTTCCGCCTTAGCCAACTCCAACGCTCCACGCGCCTCGATTTCAGTCGGGTACGTTTTCAAGACCCGTCTTCCATTGATCATTCCCAAATCAAGCCTCCACGAAACCGTCCCAGCTGGCGTTACTCTTTTTCGAATTTTCATGGTGTTGATGTGTTGGCTTGCACGACCTGAAAACACCATGAGCTGGCAGCGAGAGTCAACACCATTTACGGACCACACACGAACCACAAATCCGATCGATAACTGGTCCACAGCTACTTATATATCCCAATGCCGGTTTCCTAAACCGCTAATACGAGTTCGATTCTCGTCGGAGACACTCCCTTAACCACAGGCCCTGACGGCCGACCAGCCCCGCCACCCCTAACCAATACTCGCTCCACTCACCCACTCCGCCGGAAACAAAACGTGTCGGGGTACCTCCGGCACTCCCCTCTCGTGCTGGAGCAGTTGAGCGTGAATTAAATCCACCGCCGCGGCCGCCACATGATCCCGCCTGTGAAAAATGCCCGCATATTCAGCGGTCGCCTTCGTCCAGTCATGCACCACAAAACCCACATCCTCCGGGATGCGAACTCCCATCCGGGCAAGCCAGTCGGGTACGTCACGCTCAAATGAAATGAGCGCCTCCGGCCGATATTTCTTAAACCACGCCCGAAAGACCGCGTAGTTGCTGCTCATTACGTTGTGGCGCATCAACAAAATCGGCACCCGCTCTTTGGCCGCAACACCGGCCTGAAATTGATACCACCCCCCGCTATATCCGTTCAGCGAACGGTTATCGATCCACTGCGTCACAGCGAGGCCAATACGGCGGTACCCCCGTTTGCGCAGTTCACCCGCCGCCAACTGCACTCCCAAATTCATACTCGTGGCGCACGTATGAAGCGCAGGCGTACGCATCGCAAAGCCGAAGGCCACTGCGGCAAAACGCGAATAATCCAGAGTGCTACAAGGCAGGGTCAGACTTTGTGGCGACACCATCACCGCCTCAATTCCCCTCGCTACAAGGATCTCCTGAAGGCGTCTGGACGTTAACCCATCACGCCCAATCCAAAACTCTTCCGCTTCATACCCGTACCCATAGGCCCTGCTTTGGATGCTCTCGAGGGGTACATACTGGTAGGTCGACGCCAGAAGTCCGTCAGCCATCACATGATCCCGAACCACGCCGATCACTGCGTGGCTCTGCACACGCTTCTTGCCGCGAACCGAATGCATCATGCGGGCCAGATTCGGATCCGGTTGATAGTTGATCTCTTGCGCGAGCTTCAAGATTCGGGCCCGGGTCGCGTCCGACACCTTCGGAGCATTCCTCAACGCCCGCGAAACGCTCATCACAGAAACACCCGCTGCACGCGCCACATCCTGCATGGAAGCATAACCCTCGTTCATAGGGTTAACATAACCCACTCCCGCACGCTGCGTCCCCTCCATTTCTCTGATTTGTTGTCTACAAATTCAATACGCCCCCTGTCCGGCCCTTTCCCCCCTCTCCCTCGGAACCAGCAGCACAGACTCGTCCTGCCCTATGTATCCGCCGCCCACAACGTCCGCCACACTCCACGAGTCTCTGTTTAACGCGGCCATTATCGCCGTCCTCATTCTCGACGAGCCGGCCGATGCCGCCCCGCTCGCACACGCTCTTTTGTCCGGTGGCATTTCCTGCGTCGAACTCACCCTGCGCACCCCCGCCGCCATGGACTGCCTGCGGTCCATCCGAAGCCTGGTTCCGGAGATGCTTGTGGGCGCTGGCACCGTTCTGTCTCCAGCCCAAGTCCGTGAAGTCAAAGAGGCGGGCGCCGCCTTCGGAGTTTCCCCGGGTATAAATCCCCCTGTTGTTGCTGAGGCCCAGCGTATTGGGCTTCCGTTCGCTCCCGGAATATATACTCCAACCGACATTGAATTGGCAGTGGAACAGGGCTGCCGACTGATGAAGTTTTTCCCCTGCGAGACGGGTGGCGGCCTGCCTTATCTGCGCAATATTGCCACTCCTTTCACCCACCTCGGAATCCGATTCATTCCCCTGGGCGGTATCACTCCAGAAAATGCAGAAACGTTCCTGCGAGATCCGTTAGTCCACGCCATAGGAGGTTCCTGGCTCGCCCCGCGTGAGTTGATTCAACGCAAAGACTGGCGCGCCATCACCGCCCTCGCAAAAGAGGCTTCCGCACTTGTTGAGCGGGTACGCGGAGGTGGCCGATGAGCCGCATCGTCGCTTTCGGAGAAATTATGGGGCGTCTGATAACCCCGGGTTTCAGGCGGTTCCAACAAGCTTTGCCTGGAAGCCTCAACACCTCCTTTGCAGGAGCCGAAGCCAACATCGCCACTTCCTTCGCGTACCTCGGCGGCTCGGCCTCCTTTGTAACGGCCCTTCCCACACACGCCATCGCCGATGCCTGCGTCGCCAGCATCCGCTCCTTTGGCGTTGATACCTCGCACATTGTCCGCACCGACGCGGGACGGCTCGGCTTATACTTTTTGGAACAAGGCGCCAACCACCGCCCCACCAACGTCATCTACGATCGCGACGGCTCCTCCGTTTCGGTCACTCCCTCCGACGCCTACAACTGGGACGTCATTCTGGACGGGGCCGACTGGTTTATCACCTCGGGCATCACTCCGGCGCTCTCCGAAAACGCGGCGCACGTCACCACGGTCGCGCTCGAAGCGGCATCCCGGCGTGGAGTGAAAATCGCCATCGACATGAACTTCCGCCAAAAACTTTGGCGCTGGGATCCGGCCCTCAGCGCCAGGGCTCTGGCGACAAAAACCATGCGCACCCTTGTCCCCTTCGCCGACTTGTTTGTCGGGGGTGCGGAGGATGCGACCGCCCTTCTTGGAACAGGGCACACCCTTTCTGTGGAGGAAATCGCCGCACAGCTCGCCCACGCCTTCCCGCGCCTGAGTCTTGTGGCAATGACACGCCGCGAGGGCGTGTCCGCGTCCCACAACCTGCTGGGTGGCTTTCTGTACGAACGCGCCACTGGGCTCACAACCCTCGCTCCGCGCAACGGACAAATGTATTCGATCCCAAACATGGTCGATCGCATCGGTACTGGCGACGC
>CAMCYN010000336.1 GCA_945883955.1 Akkermansia muciniphila | reverse complement strand
TCCCAGTCCTGGGGTTGCAGCACATAATTCTGGATGCCGAGTTCCTCGAGCCGGCGATACAGATGGAATCCGAAGGCGCCCGCTTCGTAACAGGTCACGACTTTGTTCGTGAGCCTCTGCTGTTTTACCACGAACAGAAGTAGTTCGTCGTAGGTCATCTTCTGCACCGGCTGCGGAGTCGCGCCGTCGACCTGACGGCTCATCCAGTAGTATTTAGCGTGGGCGTCGATCCCGAATTTGATCGCTTCGCAAGAGGGGGTGGATCGGGCTGGGTTAAAGTCCCAGCCTCAAATGCTAATGAATTTCCTCCTTCCTTCGGCATAGGGAGCGACACGAATCACTTGCGTAGTACGGCAAGTCTTCCCGCCGGGCCGGATTGGCGTTCGGCGGTGCACGCCAGGGGGTAACCCGTGGCGTGCCAAAAACATCGACAAGGACTTAACGTCGGGGGCTTGGAAGGGCTCTCGGCAAACAACAGCAAAGTGAGTCTCACTCGCTTACGGCGCGAACTCTACCCAGTCGATGTTCATCAGCCCTCCTTTGCCCGGATTCACAAGCACAAGGTAAACGTCGTGCCGACCACCCGTTGGCGTCAGTTTTTCCGCATTCTCTACAAACTTATTCCAGTCGCCAGTGTGCGAAATATCCACGGTGGCAACCAACGGCCCGCTCGGAGAGTCCAGCCGGATCTCAACCTTGCTTCCCTTGGCATCTCCTCCTGCGGAGGCGAAGACCTTCACCTTGTTGCTGTCGGCGAGGTTCAGGTTGGCAAACTTGATCGTGCTTCCGTCCTTGGTCGAACCCACGTGTTTGCCACTCTTGGTTGCCTTGGCGATCTCGCCTGACTCCGCTTCGAGGCGCCGATGCCGGAGCGCTACCGACGCTTTTCCAGACAACGGTCCCGCGACGCCCGCTCCTGCATCAGTGTAGACCGCTTCCAGTATAAGCGTGCCTGGCTTGTTGTCCGCCGGCGCGGTCAAATGTCCGTCGAGGCCTCGGGTGAGCGTCGGCCCCCCCTTCCCTTTTTCAAGCGCGAGAAGCCAGCGAATCATGATGGCCACTTCGTCCTCAGTATGCTGCGGGTGCGCAAGCATCGGAATCTGTCCCCAGACTCCGCTGCCACCGAGGCGAACCTTCTTATTCAGAAGATCATCCGCTCCGGGCTGCTTGCGGTATTTTTCAGCAATATCCACAAACGAAGGCCCGACCAATGGAGTCTCCATGGCATGGCAGTTAAAGCAGTCGCTCTGGCGCATCTGCGAGAGACCCGGATCAACCGCCGCACCTTTTCCGCCGGCCGGCAGGAAGGCCGAGGTCACAAGCGTACGTATCCCGAACTCGGCCGCTTTGCTCTCGGAAGTTCCGTCCTCGGCGTCCTGAGAAGCCACCTTGAATTCAATCTTCTGGCCGGCTGTGAAAAAGTCGCCGTCTTGAGGTGAAACAAAGCGGACAACGGGAGGCGTATTACCGACGACAATCGGTGTCGTGCGGGTTACGGAACCGCCCTGACCATCCGTGACCGTGAGTTCGGCGGTGTAGTTGCCCGGGGTGTCGAGCGAAACGGCGAGCTCCTCGCCTTCACCAAGCTTCCTGTCGCCAGGCTGGAGCGTCCAGGTGTAACTCAAATTCCCGCCGTCCAGGTCTCGTGAACCCTTAGCCGATAGCGTTGTCTTCAGAGGCACAGGGCCCGCTGCCGTCGAAACAGCAAGCTTTGCAACCGGCTGTAGATTCCCTCGAATGTACGAGATTTTGAGCAACGCGGAATCAGGATTGACGCCCCAAGTCTCGCCATAATCGAGCACGTACAGACATCCATCAGGGCCGAATGTCGCATCAACCAAACGGCGCAGAATCGCCGCGCCATTGTTAATAGCGGCCTTCTGTTTGTTGAGCTGTTCCTCGGTGTTGCCCGTCACGAACGTCGTGGGAGCAAACGGCTCCAGTCCAGCGAGGTCGGAATTCGCGTCCAACCGGGCCCATTTAACAAACGGGCGCTGCCAGTCCCAGAACAGCAGAGACCGATCAAAGTGCTTCGGAAACCCGTTGGTTTTCTCGAAGGATTCCTGCCAGTAGAACACTGGACCCGCACAGGCCGTGCGGCCGCCCTCGCCCAGTTCAGGCCATTGTTCAGAAACGGCGTATGGCCAGTAGATGAAAGCAGGGACGGCAGGTGGAAGGTCCACGAGTCCGGTATTGTTCCGGCTCTTATTTTGCGGGTGAGCAGGATCGAAGAGTTTGCCGGCCGTCTTGGTCTCGTAGTCGTATTCAGCGTAAGGAAAGTTATTACCGACAAAGAACGGGTACCCGAAATTTCCAGCTTTCTTCGCCTGGTTAATCTCATCGTATCCACGGGAGCCGCGAGGACCGTCTTCTCGCGCATCGGGACCCACTTCGCCCCAATAGACGTAGCCCGTCTTGGGATCGATGTTCATTCGCCACGGGTTCCGGGTCCCCATCGCAAAGATCTCGGGCCGAGTTTTCGGCGTGCCCGGTTTAAAGAGGTTACCTTCCGGGATCGTGTAGGTGGCGTCGTCCTGCACGCGGATCCGGTTCACCTTCCCGACGAGTGTATCGGTATTCCCAGATGTACGCTGACCGTCCCACGGCTCCCTGCCCGGACGCTGGTCAAGAGGCGCATAGCCCTGACTATCACCGAAGGGACTGGTGTTATCGCCAGTCGAAAAATACAGGCAGCCATCGGGACCAAACTTCAACGTGGAACCGTGATGACAGCACTCCTTACGTTGTTCCTCGTATTTGAGGATGACTTTTTCGCTGTCGGCTACGAGCTGGTCGTCCTTTACGCTGAAGCGCGAGAGATACTGTCCCTCAAATTCCACAGGGGAATAGATGAAATAGATCCAGCCGTTCTGAGCGAACTTTGGGTCGAGCGCGAATGCCAGGAAACCGTTCTCCTGGGACTTAAAGATCTTCATCTCGGCCACAAGCGTCACACGCTTGCTCTTCGGATCGTAGATTTTGAGCGCGCCGCCGTATTCGTTGAACCAGATGCGGCCGTCGGGACCGAACTCGAGATGCATCGGCTGTGGAAGACCGGAGAGCAACGTCTCGCTTTGAAAGCGTACGTCCTCAGGAACCGATGCACGAGATTCCGGTGCGGCGGCCAGCAAGGTCGTACCAAGGAGCGTCAGGGTGAGAGCGGGGGAAGAGGCCATAAAGGCGATATTTAGTGACTCAGGACGAACTCAGAGCATAGCAGGAAATTCCTTTC
>CAMCYN010000335.1 GCA_945883955.1 Akkermansia muciniphila | reverse complement strand
CCCGCGTCCGCCCTCCCATGGCCTCCCCGCTTTTAAGCCAGCCTTCCCACAGCGAGCATTTCTGGAAACGGGCCGTGTTGGCTACCGCTCTGGTTTATGCGGCCGTTATCGGGCTGGGCTTCTGGCAAGGCAGCGACGCCTTTGTAATCCACACCAGTTCGCTCGAAGGCGGCCCTAGCGCGAACGCCGAGTCCCAGGCCTCGCGAATCGAAGTCGATCTGGAAGCCGCAACCACAACCCCTCCAGCTCCAGTCCAGCCACCCACGGTTGCCACCGCAGCACCTGAACCGACCCCGCCTCCGGCTCCTGCACACGCACCTCAGCCGGTCCCAGTTCCCGCCCCGCCGCTTCCGGCCGAGCTCCCTGACTTTCCGGTTCCGGACAAACCGGTCCAGACGCCCGCGCCCGCCGAACCAGCTCCAGTTCCACCACCTCAGCCCGTTCCAAAGGCGACAGTTCCCGTAACCTCCGCCCCCTCAAAACCTGCGGCTCCGAAGCCTGCGCCCGCCCGCCCAGTCGGGTCTCCGGCAAAAGCGGCACCCGGAGAATCCAGTGGCTCCGGTGGAGCCACCGGCCCGAGCAGCACCGGGGTGACGCTCGGCAGCCGTGACTTTCCAATGCCGCCGTATCCTCCCGGAGCCATCGAGCGCCGTTATCAGGGAACCGTTGTGCTCAGCATCCGCGTGTTGGACGGAGCGATCCAGGAGGTGTCGGTCGCGAGCTCCTCGGGCTACGTCCTTCTGGACACCAGCGCCATCCGCTGGATCCGTTCCCGGTGGCATTTTCCGCCCCAAATCAGCCGCACTTTTAACCAGAAGATCCGCTTTGAGTTAGCAAACTAGATTCCGTCCCAGCCACCCGCCCCTCGTTCCCTTCCGCTTTTCCTTATGTTGCGCACCACCTCCCTTCTGCTTGCTGCCGCTTTTCTTCCGACCGCTTCGTTCGCGGACGAGCCCACCCCACAAGCGCCCCCACGTACGGCGAAAACCTTCTCCCCGGGCGTGCGCTCCCTGGAAGTCTGTGCGGATGGCCCCCGGATTCATCTACTGCTGGGCGAATATGCCGAAGGCGCCGACACCCCGGTCATTTCACATCGGGTCTCGATTGATGGCGGCGTGTCCTGGTCGGAACCCGTTCCGGTCAACACGGGCGTGGTCAGTCCCCACGGTCTGCACCGGGGTGCGGATGCGCGAATTGCCGCCCACGAACAGACTCTGGTCGCCGCCTGGACCACAGCCGGAAGCGACAAATGGGGCAGCGGCCCCATCGCAACCGTTCTCTCCAAGGATGGCGGCAAAACGTGGAACCCCGGCCCGAATCCCGCCGATGACGGACTCACCGACGGACACAACTTTATGGCGCTCGGCGCCGACACCGCCGGCAACTTTCATCTCGCCTGGCTTGACGGACGCGATGGTGAGCGCGGTCTGCGTTATAGTGTTTCGGGCGACGGCGGAGCCCACTGGGCCGTCAATTCCACCGCCGCCCCGAAGACTTGCGAGTGCTGCTGGAATTCACTCACCCCTCTGGACAAAGGCGGCATCGCCGTGCTGTACCGAGCCCGGACGCCACGCGACATGTACCTGGTGAGCTCGCGTAATGCCGGCGCGGAATGGACGTCCCCGGCTGCAGTGGGAGATTTCCGCTGGGACATCAACATGTGCCCGCACGTGGGCGGAGCGCTGGCCACCTGCGCTGGCCCCAAAGGCCAACGCCTCCACGCTACCGTCTGGACCGGTGCCTCTGGAAAATCGGGTCTGTATCACCTGCTCTCGGATGACTCGGGCCAAACCTGGTCGGCTCCTCACAAAATGAATGTCCCCATGTCGTGGCACCCGCATCTGGCCGCCGACGGCAAAGGCCGTGTGGCCGCCGTCTGGGACACCATGACCGCCAGTTCACCCGAAGTCTGGAGCGCTATTTCCGTGGACGCCGGCGACACGTGGAGCGTCCCGGCCCGACTCTCGCAGGAAGGGGTCCCAGCCGGATTTCCCCGGGTGGTGCCTGCCGGCGATGGGTTCCGGGTCTTCTGGACCTCGGAAAAGCCCGGACAGCCGGCAACGTGGACCAGTGTGAAGCTGTTGCCGTAAACGGCAGACTCCCCCCTCCCTCGCAAGGAGAACGACTCGCGACGACAATCGCGTTGGAGAAGTCGGCCCCACGGCCTACTCACGATTCACCGCCCCTATGACCACGTTTCTAAAATCCCTGCCCCTACTCACCTGCCTTGTCGCCAGCCCCTCTTTTGCCGCCGAAACGCCCAAAGTTTAGGTCCTGGACAAGTTCGACATCATTGACCCTAAAACGGTCAAGACGGGCTCGAGCTGATGGAAAACTAGTCGCGCCCCCGGGCCGAAGGCGACGAGAGCGGAGCGAGGAAATGCGGGCGGGAGCTTTGATCCCAAGGTTCTCCGCCCGCCCACCGCCGTTGTGGCGCTATTGGCCCTTTAAAAAAACGTCCATCTGCTGGCCCACGTACAGCGGGGTTTCGGGACGTTCAAAACGAAAAATCACCTGTAAAACCCGGGTGTCGACCCGCTCGCTACTCTCCCCGGTCAAAGAGCGCTTGGGCAAAATATACGGCTCGATCCGCACAAAACGCAGCGCCACCGGGGCCTCGCGTTTGCCCTTCACAAAAGCCACCGCTTCACAATGAGCCCGAACCCGGGGCGCGTTATCCTCGTCCACATCCGCCCGCAACTGGAGCTCGCGAGTTTGCCCCAGCAGTACCGGAGGCTCGACTGCATTTAAGGCCGCATACTCACCCGCCCGGATGTTCACCTGCAAAACCGTCCCGTCCTGAGGCGCACGCACCACCAGCAACTCCCGCTGCACCCTGCTCCGGGCCAGGAGAGACTGGGCCGCCGCCACCTCCGTCGTTCGCGATTCCACCCGGCTCTGCGCTCCGCGTAACGCAAACAGCATCCGCTGTTTTTCATCCACACTCACTACCCGCTGCTGATTGAGCACCTCGATCCGGTGCCACTGGTCCTGACGATCCGCCAGGGCCACGTCCGCCTCACGCAACGCAGCTTGTAAGGAAAGCAAGTTGGCCTGTTGCACCTGGGTCTGCGCTTCGGCGTCCCGAGCATCCAATTCCAGCAACACGTCCCCCGTGCGGACTTCTTCGCCCACCCGAACTGCCACGCGACTGACAACACCAGCCACCGTAGGCGAAATGCGCACATTTTCGTTCACCCCTTCCACGAGCCCCCGCGCCCCAATCGACTCGGCATACGGCGCCGAGGTCGGCTCCACCAGTGG
>CAMCYN010000334.1 GCA_945883955.1 Akkermansia muciniphila | reverse complement strand
CCCGACGAGCTATTCGCCCGACACGGATGGCAACGCGGCCCGGTGACGCTGCGCCAACTGAGCCAACCAGCCGATCCGCATCGGCCGACGAACTTTCTCATCAAGTTGCGCGCCCTCTTCGGCATGCAAGCCCGGGCCGAAGTCATGGCCTATCTGCTGGCCGAAGAGTCGGGGCATCCGGGCGAGATGGCCGTGCGGCTCGCGTATTTCCCCCGGACCCTCCAGACGACGCTGAATGATCTGGCCCGGTCCGGCCATTTGGAGTCCCGGCGTGAGGGCCAGGAAAAGCGATTCTGGCTCCGCCGCGACGACTGGCGCTTCCTGCTCACCTGGGCTGCCGCCTCGGGTGAAAGCTCGCCTGAGTTTCCGCGCTGGGTGGATTGGGCTTCAGTTTACGTCGCCCTGGAGTCGGTCACCCGGTTCCTGAACCGACCGGATCTGGAGCGTGTCTCACCGGCCGTGCAGGCCATCGAGCTTCGGGCTTGTCTTGATACGCTGGACCCCGCGTTCCTCCGCGAACGCATCCACGTCCCGCCCGGGGCCACCGGGGCGGCCTACGTGGAGGCGGTTTTGGGCGACCTTCACCGGCTCCTCAAGTAGCCGTGGTTCAAGGAAGGCGCGGTCCTTTCGCAGTCACCCGGAAGCCTAAGCTTCCGCCAGCACAACCGATGGGCTGGCTGCGAAAGACCTCAGGTTAATCCGTTCCAACAGGGGAATCCCCCAGAGCAATGATCCGGAGCTCGGAACGTTGTGCGACCCGAACTTCGGCGGCGGACAAAATCCAGTCGCAGATGCCCACCTCCGCGCCCGGTGCCCCAATGGGCAATGGCCAGACGATCCTCGAAGTCGACGTCCTCCGGCGTCTCCGAAACGAAGAGCGTGCTGTTGGTGAGCCGCGCCATCACCGACGTGAGGCGCTGGAACTGGGACTCGGACAAGTCAGTCGCCACCAGCTTGCTGAGCGGAACTTCGGACACGGCGCACAAAAGGAAGAGGACCGACGCCTCCGGGGAGTAGTTCCGGATGAACCAGACGGTGGTCTGCTTCTGGATCGTCGCGGATTGCCAAACCAGCTTGGCCAGAGTTTTCAAGGTGTCCCAATCCGGGGAGTCCCAGAGCTTGAGGAGTTCCTCCGGGAGTTGGGCGGCACGACCGAAAACCATGGTTTCACCGTCCCAATCTGCGCTCCAAGGAGCGGTGGTGAGGCCATAGATCGCTTCCATGGCGTTGATGGCGCGATGCAGGAGAGGACGGATGGGCACAAGTCGCATGTCAGTCATGGGATACCTCCAGTAGAAACTTCATTTTACCGTGCAGCGGTGTGATCCGGCAACCGAGCGCCGGGGGTGTTGCGGGAGTATCCGGACTCCACGACAAAGGTCAGCGTGACCGTGCTAGAAGGATACCAGCAGGCGCGGAAGCCGCCGCTTTGGTGCTCCACGAAGGATTCTTTCTCCTCGGCGACCGTATCCAAGAGACGGCGGGCCGTGGTGCGGAGCGTTTCAAGGGACGGGGATTCCGTCTCGTTGTAGTAAGTCCAGCCCAGGGCGCGCATGGCGGTCTGCACGCGCTGAAAGTCGAAGCGGTTCATCACCTCTTCGACCAGTTGCGGAGTCGGATCAGGTTGAGGGAGGACCACGTCTCCCAGAGGCAAGTATGGTTGGCAATCGTTTGGCATAATTTTGTGGGGCGGATTTGCCCTCTGATCATGCAGTCGGGGTCGGGGTTGGGATTCGAACGAAAAATCTGCCGCGACCGCCGGAAATGCGGAGACTCATCCAAACTCAGCGAGAATCCGGGCGGCCTTCGGGGGCAAAGCGTGACTGCGCTGAACGACCGAAACGCTCGCGGTTGCAGGCGGCGGATTCGGCGAATGTTTTCCGAGCCCGGTTTGGCTTCGCCGCCATTCGACAAAATCTCCCCAGAAAACAACTCCTCTGAGCACCGGAAACCCCGGCAAGCGAAACCACTCCCGTGCTGTGGAATAGGAAATCCCGGCGAGCACCGCGAATTCCTTGGCGTTAAGGGCCTGGTCCAGTCGCCGCTTTTCGAGGACGGCTTCCAGCCGGACGCTTTGGAGTTGGAGATCGTTCGCCATGCGCTGGGTCAGGCAGCATCCAAAGGCGAGGTGCGCGGCGGCCCCTGTGAGCCGGGGGCACTCCGGAGGCACTCAACATCCGCCGATTCCTGGACGAGTTGCAGGTTCACGACTTTCCAGTCGGGGGGTGGCGGCCGAGTCGAACAAAAAAACTACGGGAGGATCGTTCTTCGTTGATCGGCGGTGCTCAGGTTTCGGATTCCAAACGCGAGCCCGAGTCGCGGCACAAAATCAGGGTGCGTTTTTGGCGGCTTGAGCGCCGCGAAGCCCCTCTTCCCGACGCGAGGGAAGGCTGACTTCACTACAGCAATCCAGCCCTTCGCTGGCGAGAGCGTTTCCGATGAAAAACCGGACCGATGGCGACCCGGTCTTTAGGCTTCCGTGAATCGAACTCCGACGGAAATGCCGAAAAGCCGAGCGTTTCGAGGGGAAAGGAACCGAGGCGTTGCCCCAATCATTTTACTGCACTTTTACTGCAAGCCGTCGTAAGTGCTTGATAATGAATGGAACGGGTGAAGGAAATCGAACCCTCGTGATTATTACCAAGGCGAAATCATTCGAAAATCCCGGATTTTACCCGTCAAATTATGTGGAATAAGGATATTCGACACTATTCTTCCTCACTATCCAGGCCTCACGACCACTCTCACCTACCAGAATCCACCCTCACCGTTTGCTAGCCATGCTCATTTTTTCCGATCCGGCTCTGGCTCAAAATACAGAATTCGCCGGCCTCGGATGCTGCCGGTATTACCTAATGGTCAGGGCCTTAATTCGCGAGGACAGCGTCGTGGGTTTCATGTTAAGCAACTCGGCCGCTCCGCCGGCACCTGAAACCTTGCCTCCTGCCTGCTTCAAGGCTGCTGTTATGGTTTCGCGTTCCACGCGTTTGAGATCGCCTCGCGTGAGCAGAGTAGTGGCAGGCAGCGCCTCCGGGCGGACGTTGATGGATTTGCTTGTTCTGGGCTCCGGCAATTCAAACTGCAACGGTCCGCCTCGCGACAAAATGACGGCGCGCTCGACGGTATGTCAGCGGTCAGGTCAAAGTGTACCACCTCGGGTCAGGTTAAACTGTACCACCCCCGGCTGGGTTTGGTTATCGGTTTTCGGGGCTGTGTTTCAAGGTTCGTCTCGGTAGATTTGGGGTGCCGGCGGGAGGATAGGGCTCTGCAGGAG
>CAMCYN010000333.1 GCA_945883955.1 Akkermansia muciniphila | reverse complement strand
AACTACCCTTCCGCTACTTACGAAAGGGACATGTCTCGCTAGAGATTCCCGCCTTCATTCAGAACTTCCAGATATGCGGCATACGAAAAGACGCGATTCCGGCGCTTCCCCGTAAGTTCATGGGCGATTCCCACGTTCACAAGCTGTTGCATCGACTTGGACGCTGTTGGAAATGTCATGCCAGTATTTTGACAGACCTGTGAAAGACCAATCAGAGGGCGTTGACGAAGGGCACTCAAAACACGGAGGGCGGTTGGCGCTCCCCGACCGACCTCTTGAGTACGGCGAGTATCCACTTCAAATAAGGAAACGAGACGACGAGCAGTTTGCACCGCTCCAAGGGCAGTCTCCTCCACTCCTTCCAGAAAAAAGTCCACCCATGCCTCCCAGTCACCCGTGCTCCGGACCCGGTCGAGAAGTTCGTAATAAGTCGAACGGTGCGTTTTGAGATACAAACTCAAGTAAAGTAACGGCTCTTCCAACAACCCGCCCTTGTGCAGGAGAAGTGCAATCAGCAAACGCCCGAGCCGTCCGTTGCCGTCCAGAAACGGATGAATCGTCTCGAACTGCACATGGGCCAGCGCTGCCTTCACAAGGAGAGGCATTCCATCCGTATCGTTGTGCAAAAAGGCTTCCAAAGCAGCCATAGATGCATCCACCTCGGATGGAGGCGCTGGCACAAAATGGGCGTTTCCCGGCCGTGTACCACCAATCCAATTTTGAGTTCTTCTAAACTCCCCCGGATTCTTCTCACTTCCACGTCCACGGGCCATCAGCTTTGCATGCATCTCACGCAGGAGACGATTGCAAAGAGGAAAACCCTCCCTCAGCCGTGCCATACCGTGTTCCAGAGCGGCAACATAGTTAGAAACTTCCACAACATCGTCAAATGGAACACCGGGAACCTCTTCCAACTCGAACAAAAGAAGGTCTGAAAGAGAAGATTGGGTGCCCTCGATCTGGGACGAAAGCACCGCCTCCCGCCGGACATAAGCGTAGAGAAAAAGTTGAGGATCCGGAAGCAACACGCTGACGCTGTCTAAACGTCCTACGGCGTGAGTGGCTCTTTCCAACAAACGCTGATGCGTCCCTAAAAGCTCAAGCGGCGGAACGGGTGGCAGAGGGTGCGGCACAAATGCCCGTACGGTTTCACCGCCTGCGGTGCTGATATGGTAGCTGCCTTGTTCCGGACGATTCATGGGACGAACCTTTAATAAGAGATCGAGCTATTAAAGGAAAGCGGCCGTTCCTTTAATAGCGGCATCTGACTGCTTTCGCGACATGCACCCGAGGAGGGCAGCCTTTCCATTAGCGTTCACGGCCAGAGCGAGCTCTTTTCCCACCGTTCCCCGGACATCAGTCTGCCCAGTAGACTCGCTGCCCGAGCCGCTATCTCGTCGAAATTCAGATCGCACCTGGTGATCGCTACCGCAGCGCATTGAAAGACGGCAATAACCTCCAGACTAGGACTTTCACAGGTCTGTATTGTCAGTTGTGTTACAATAACATGACACATTCATTGCGGACAGGCATGTTAGCCTGTTTGGTCATAGCCGCTAGAGAGTCTCGCCCCCCTATGAACTCCTCCCAATCGCACCGTTGGCTGGTCAAATTGACACATTCGAGGCAGGACCGCCTCTTTCGCCGTCTGCTGTTCGCGAGCCTCTTCCATGGGACGCACGTTGCTCCGGGATTCGTTTCTTCGAAACGTTTGCCCCGCCAAAAAATAATACATTAACCATGAAAGCCCCCCTCCGACTCCGCATCGCTCTGCCGCTCACGCCGGTTGCACTTCACGCTGCCGAGCCCATCACCAACTCCGTCGGTATGAAACTGGTGCGCATCGAAGCGGGAAGCTTCACGATGGGCCAGGATTGGGCGCCGTTGGAAAACTACCCGGGGCAGAAGCGTCATGCTGCGGCTCAAAGAAGGCCCTATCGTTCTTTGTTCCTTTACGGACGAATGGCGGAACTGGAAGAACCGCAAAGGCCTCAATTTCAGATCCACCGCCGGCGATTACACCGGCTACGGCCTCTTCACTGCTGTCAGCTACGACGAAGGTAAGACCTGGCCCGATCGTCGCCTGCTTGCGCCCGAAGGCAAATCAATGGCCGACGGCTACCGCGCCATCACCCAAACCCGCGATCACAGCATCCAGCTCATCACCAGCCAGAACCACTACGCCTTCAAGCTAGCCTGGATCAAAGCCCTTCCTCCCGCGCCGAAGATGTGAACGCAACACAGCCATGAAACACACCCTCCCACTACTCGCAGCCCTGCTGCTCGGTCCACTGGCCGAGATGCATGCAGGCGAACCTGTTAGCCTCTCAGCCGATCACGCCGCCGCCGTGAATCACCAGCGGCGAATCTTTTTCCAATACGATCCGGCGGCCGACATTCAGCGTAAAGGCGGGTTCGGCTCGGACATGAATGCGGTGATGAGTTATGTGTTTGATGCTGCAAGCCAGCCGGACAGCCAGCTGGATGCCATTTGCATCGACGTTTCAAACGAGGGCGTGGCGCATTACCGCAGCAAGATCCTTCCACCGATTCAACACCCGGGTCTAATGCAATGGCGGGAGCAGGGCCTCGACTATTTCGAGGAGTTGATCAAACGCGGGCATAATCGCGGCAAGGAAATCTGGTGGGGTCTCCGTATGAACGAAGTCGAGCGGGGTGACCTGGCGGTATATGACATCAAAACCTTCGCCGAGATGAAGGAGCGCAATCCGGTAAAAGCAGCGCACCCCGAGTGGTTGCTCCGCTCCTGGTGGTGGCAGGGGTTTTGGAACTATGCGGTGAAGGAGGTGCGCGACTATCGTCTTTCGATCGTTCGCGAGGTCGCAGAGCAGTATGACTTCGACGGGGTGCATCTGGATTTTCTGCGTACCACTCCACATCTGCCCCCGGGCAAGCAGTGGGAAAATCGCGAACACCTTACCAGCTTCATGCGTGCGGTGCGCACCTCACTTCAATCGCAGGCCGCCAAACGAGGCCGCCCTTTTCTGCTCGCAGCGCGCGTGCCCGACTCCGTCGAAGGCTGCCACGCGGATGGCCTCGATCTCGAGACCTGGGCACGCGAAGGCCTCGTGGACGTGCTCGTCCTCGGCACCCGTACGATCCAAGTGGATGTGACCTCGTTCCGCAAATCGATGGCCGGAGCGCCCGTCAAACTGATGCCCAGCTTCGACTGCTTCCATGCCACGGACGGCTACCACGGGGACCAGTCGCTCGAACTCGTGCGTGGTGTCTTTGGCAACTATCTACACCAGGGCGCCGACGGCGTGGGCGCTTTCAACGGGATCATCGG
>CAMCYN010000332.1 GCA_945883955.1 Akkermansia muciniphila | reverse complement strand
CCAAAAGCTTTCCCAACGCCGCCGGCGCTTGGAGGAAAACAGAAGACAGAAAACCGGCACCTCAAACCAAACAAACAACCCCACAATGACCGCCTCTCTTGTAGTGTAATTAAACCGCTCGTGAGGTCATTGATTCAAAAACGCGCCGCCACCAAATCGAACGGGGTGAGGGCGACTCCTTCGTAAAAACGCCTGCTTTCGAAAATCAGTCGCAAACAACCCCGTTTCACACGTTGGACCTTGAGAAACAGGCGGCTTTCCTGAAACGCCTTGCTCTTAAATCAACAGTTAGTCTTCCTCTTTCCAAAATCGTTCTACTCGCGAAATTGATCTCAACCCTTTCCGCGGATCAAGTAGAGGCACTTCTCAAGGATCCTCCCTCAGGAAAGATCGAACAAAATGAAATTCGCAGCACGCTAGTCGAAAGACTTGCGGATCTCGATCCCAAGCGCGCCTTTGAGGTTGCTCAAAACCTCGGTGAGAAAAGTCTGCTTGTTCGCGTCCTCTCGACCGTTGCGGAACAGGATATCAAGAACGCACTGCAATTGGCTCAGGGCCTCTCAAAAGATCAGGCTAAACCCGTATTGATTTCTTTCTTTGATGAACTTAACACACGTCCCGTTGCTGGATCTCCAGAGGATATGGCAAGGGGCATGGCAGGGCTTCAAGCATTCAAAGAATTCGACTTCAAAGCCGCGGATGGCGCGTACGTGGGACAGACGATCGGATATTTGCTTGCGGAAACTGCAAAAACAGATCCGGCATCTGCTGTTTTACCCATCAAAAGCATCATGGCGGAACTCGCCGCAAATCGGAAGCAGGACGGCGACCCTAGTTTCCCGGAAGATCGTATTGCAAAACATGTGGTGAATGGCGCGATGAACCGCCTCAGGCAAGAGTCTTCTCCTCAGGCTGCTTCTGCGTTTTTCGAGGCCATTCCCGATGCATCCAAGACAGCTTGGATGTTCAACTGGGAGGCCCAGAGTCTCGTCCGGACGGGAGGCGGAGTGGAAGCCGCTATCGCGTTAGCGGAAAAACAAAAAGACCCTGCATTCATTAAAGAGGCCGCAAAGGGGACGTGGATGGGGTTAGCCCTCCAGGACCGGCAATCTGCCTTCTCATGGATCGAATCCCTCCCCAAGGGCCCGTTCCGTGACGGTGTTCTCGAATCCGTCGAATGGGAGGGTGGTTTCAGGTCCTTTGACTGGTCTAGACCCGCCGCATCGATTGCTGCCGGTGCGTCTCTCCTCTCGGAACAGTCGCGGATGGACTATTATGCGGCCATGATAAGCGGCGGGCATTTCGGTCCCGTAAGACCAACGGCATCCGAACTCATCCCGCAGTTGCCCATTTCGGACGACCAAAAGCAGTCGCTTTATCGGCGCTTTGCACCGATCAAGGCCAAGTGATCTCCTCATTGACAACCGTCCGAATCACAACGCATGTCTCCTCGCACTCTTATTTCGTTTAGTGTTCTTTTGGCAATCGGAGGCTTTATCGGAGGACGCGCGCTCTCGTCTCAGTCAGCGGCGCTCCTGCAAGCATCGCCCCTTAATCGTTTTCCCGCTCCAAGCGCATATTCTCCCGTTGGCCGCGAGGTAAATGTAGCCCCTGGTGAGTCTCGCGACGTAATCATCGCGGAACTAAATTCCGAGGAGGTGACCTCCGAGGCAGGAAAGCGCATGTTGTCCCGCAGGATTAAGGACTCCCTTCTCGCGAATGCGACACCCGAAGAGCTAGAGGCTGTGATTAGAAACAAAAACAGTATTCGTAGCGACCAAGTGCGAATGTTTGCATTTCAGAGACTAGCGGAACTTGACCCGAAACGAGCAGCGGATCTCTGGGCTGACGCCAGTGAGTTTAACGGCTCTGATGCACTCACATTATCGAAGAGCCTTGCTGGTTGGGCAGAAAAGGATCCCGAGGCTTTCGCGGCATGGACTCTGAGTCAGCCCCCGGAGGTTCAGCAACGGGGCAAGTATGCCCTTCTTGATTTGGCAAAACAATCACCGGAAAGGTTTGCCGTTATTGCCCCCGCTCTGGCTGAGACTCCCGCCGCCAAATTTGCCGCGCAAGGAGCCATTTTGGGCATGAAAAATCAGGACAAGAACAATGGAGATAAGGCTTTCGCTTACGCACAAAGCCTTCCGGCAGGGCCGTGTCGGGACGGCGCTCTGGCTGCTATGTTAACGTGGCCCGAAGCACGTCCGGAGGAGAAGCCAGAGATATTGGCGGCATTATCACGAATGGATTCAGACGAAGCGCGAGGACTCGGAGATAAGCTCGGCAAAATTGCGGGCGCTCTTCCAGCAGGAGCCGCGAGGGAAAGCGCGTTTACGGCCGCATTACGAGACGAGGCGGGAAAGGATGCAGCTGCCGCAGCCAAGCGTCTCGAGGGTCTCTCCGGGAGTCCGGATTACGCGGCCGCCGTGCGTGGGTTTGTGGAAAAAACCGCAACTAAAGATCCCTCGGCCGCTGCGGATTGGGCCCTGACGATCCCGGCCGCTTCCTCTCAACAGCGCAGTTCGACATTGGAGAAAGTGGCTTCGACGTGGTTTAAGGCGAACCCAGACGCCGCACGCGCCTGGGTGGAAAACGCTGCACTTTCAGATACCGAATATTTCCAACTTACCGGCCGAAACCGGAATCGCTAAGGCGCCCTCTACTCGGCATCACAGTTTGGCTCGGTGTTATCTGATACGTTGGGTGCGATAAAAAAACCTGAAACCTGTTGATAAAAAAGAGAGGGTGCGTGACCCCTTTTTTCTTACGCAGTGGGTGTCTTGAGAAAATGGCCGCGGCAAGCGGTCAGTAGCACGGCCAATTCATCCGCTTTGTGTCCATAGGTATCGGGCAGTGCATCATGGAAACCGGCCAAAGCTAAACTGGCATTCTGGGAGAAACTTTTGGCCTCTGTATTAAAGTTGATGCCAACAAAATTCTGAAACGCCTGCCGGTAAGTTCCGAAGTCGCTGATCTCAGTCCAACTGATACGTCGGGTGCGAAACATTGTTCTGAACTCAAGTCCGTTTGGACCGACTTTTAAGTAAGCGGCGCCCGGAAGTAATTGGATGAAGGAAACCAAGAGACCGATGCCGAAAAAGACCACGGCAATCCATCCTGCTATATCTCCCGATTTAATTCCGAGGTAGCCGCCGAAACCAAGGATGATGCTACCCAACCCAATCAAAATCCACTTGGTCTTCGATGCAGGGAACACGAGCTCGAATGTCTCCGGAAATGTGGACCGGTGAACAACGGATTGGGATGAGTCCTTTTTATTAAATATCATGACGACAACGGTTAAGGGTTGTGTTGAC
>CAMCYN010000331.1 GCA_945883955.1 Akkermansia muciniphila | reverse complement strand
GTGTCGACCAGTGCGCTTCGCCGCGAGATCGGATGTGAACCGGCGGAGTTGGTCGGGGCGCGTTTGTTTTTGGCGGATCGTGTGGTGCTGGACGGCAAGAGCCTGTTGCTGGCGGAGCTTCGGCAATAGAGGGCAGTCGGCCGAAGTGGACGGCGCCTACACGCCGACGATCGAAATTCGGTACTCGGCCGCTAGCGAGACAAGGCGTTCGCGTTCAAGGAGCAGGGTTTTTCCCGCCTCCACGCCTATGACGCTGAGGCGCGCGTCCCTGGCTGTTTGCAGTGTGACCGGTCCGATTACCGGCACATCAAAACGTAGATCCTGGTTGGGCTTGGAAACCTTGACCATTACGGCGTCTTTTTTACCCAGTTCACCCCCGCGCAGGATGGCGGCATTGGTCCCTTCAAATGCTTCTACGGCCAGGACCGTGCCGCCCTTGACCACCACGGTCTGTCCGATGTCCAGACGGCTGGTTTCCTTAGCGATTCGAAGGCCGAATTCGAGATCCGTCGTTTCCCGCCGGCCCAGTGCCGGACCGGCGATGAGACCTGACGGAGCGAGACATTCTTCCATAAATGTCGTGGCCAACAAAAGTTCCACGCCCACATCGCTCATACAGTCGGCGATGGCCCCGAAGATCGTCTCCGCGTTGCGCTCCTTGAGTTTGCCGAGGAGCATCAGGGCTTTGAGATCGGGCCGGAGGTCGAAGAGGTTTTTGGGCGCGATCTGGCCGCTCATCACGGCGTGTTTGGCCCCGCAATTTTTCAGAAACGCGAGCAGTTTGCCGAGCTGGCCAACCCGCATCCATTCGATCCCGTCCACAAGCTCAGCCAGTGCCGGATCGGTTTCGTTTTGAAAGGCGGCGACGACAATTTTGGAAACTCCGGCGGCGCGTGCTCCGCGCACCATGGCGTGCGGGTAAACGCCGCTTCCGGCTACGATGGCGAGGGTGTACGGAATGGAGGACATTTGCGAAAAGGCCTCAGGCTTGGGGAAGCGTGGCCCGTTTGTCGTGTTCGATCAGAGCGTAGGCATTGTGGTTATGGATCGACTCAAAATTCTCGGCCTCAACCCGGTACCATGTGATGGCTTCTTCCCGGTTGGAACGCATGGCGATGTTGCGCACGAGGTCTTCCACAAACACCGGATTGTCGTAGGCGCGCTCGGTGACGGCTTTTTCGTCGGGCCGCTTGAGGACGCTGTAGAGTTCACACGAAGCGGACTGTTCGACGAGCTGGATGAGATCCTCGATCCAGACCGGCGTTGTGAAGCGCACTGAATACGTGACCTGTCCACGCTGGTTGTGGGCTCCGCGGTCGCTGATCGCTTTTGAACAGGGGCACAAGGTCGCGACGGGGACGATGACGGTGACCACGAAATCAGATTCGCCGCGAAGCAGCGTGGCGTTGAAGCGCACGTTGTAGTCGATGAGGCCGGTGCGGCCGGTAACAGGAGCGGCCTTCTCCAAAAAGAAGGGGAATTCGAAGTCCACGTGGGCGCATTCAGCGTGGAGACGTTCGGTGAGGGACTGCAGGAGTTGGCGGACCTTGTCGATGTGGAGTTCACGTCCGCAGTCGTTGAGTGCTTCAACGAAGCGGCTCATGTGAGTGCCCTTAAACTGTTTGGGCAGATCGACGGTGAGGGCGACTGAGGCGACCGTGTGTTGTTCGGAATGTGCCTTGTCGCGGACCTGCATTGGGAAACGCAGACTTTTGACTCCCACCCGATCGATGGCGATCTGGCGGAAGTCGGGCTCGTTTTGAGTGTCCGTTAGATGAGCGAGCGGGGTGGGTAACATAGGCGAAGGGAAAGACGTTTTGAAAGGCGCCGGGAGGGGGCCTGATGCGAAATTGGAATCCCGGGTGGTTAGCCCCGGCGCAGAATAGTGGGGTGCCGCTGATCGTCGCGAGGCTCGGGGAAATCCAGGTTGAAGTGAAGTCCCCGGCTCTCCTGACGTAGGAGAGCGGAGTCTACAATCAGACTGGCCACGTTGCAAAGATTGCGGAGTTCGAGCAGGTCGGTGTTGATTTTGAAGTTCCAGTAGAACTCCTGAATTTCACGTTCGAGATTGCGGAGCCGGGTGGCGGCGCGCTGGAGGCGTTTGGTGGTGCGGACAATTCCGACATAGTCCCACATGAGGCGCCGGATTTCGTCCCAGTTATGGTAAATGACCACGAGTTCATCGACGTCCTGCGCGTGTCCGCTGACCCATTCCGGAAGCGGAAAGGTGTTGCGGCCGTTCAGCGGATCGGCGGGATGAGTGCGCAAAATGGCTTCATGGCAGCGGTGGGCTAGTGCTACCGCTTCGAGCAAGGAGTTGCTCGCAAGCCGGTTGGCGCCGTGTAATCCCGTGCAGGCCACTTCGCCGATAGCGTACAGGCCGCGGATGCTGCTGAGCCCGTCCATGTCGGTGAGAATACCGCCGCACTGATAATGGGCGGCCGGCACGACTGGGATTTTCTGTTTGGTGATATCGATGCCGAACTTCAGGCAGGTGCTGTGGATTGTGGGGAAATGTCCCACGATGAAGTCTGCCGGTTTGTGGGTGATATCCAGATAGACGCACTGCGCGCCGGTGCGCTTCATTTCGGCGTCGATGGCCCGGGCCACGATATCGCGTGGAGCCAGTTCCAGACGCGAGTCGTACCTGTGCATAAACGGCAGGCCGTGTTGATCGACAAGCTTTGCACCTTCACCACGAACGGCTTCGGAGATGAGGAAAGAGCGCGCTTCGGGATGAAAGAGGCAGGTCGGATGAAACTGCACAAACTCCATGTTGGAGATACGCGCCCCGGCTCTCCAGGCCATGGCGACACCGTCTCCAGTGGCGACGCTCGGATTGGTGGTGTAGAGGTAGACCTTCCCGCAACCGCCAGTGGCGAGAATCACGCGGTCGCTCCGGAACGCGAGAACTTCGCCCGACTTTTGATTGAGAACGTAAACGCCCAGGATCCGGTCCTCACTGGCAAAGCCGAGTTTGCTCAACGTGATGAGATCCACGGCGAAATGATGTTCGAGCACATGGATTTTGGGATGTGCTTCGATCGCCTTTAAAAGTGCGCGCTCGATCTCGCGGCCTGTGATGTCCCGGGTGTGCAGGATTCTGCGTTTCGAATGACCTCCTTCTTTGGTCAGATCCGGCTCGATTCGCGGAGAAGGCACGCCGGAGTCGACGGTTCGTTCATCGAAATGAACTCCGGCCGCGACGAGTTCGCGGATTCGGGCCGGGCCTTCGGACACGATGGCGCGGGTGACTGCCTCGTCGCAAAGACCGGCGCCGGCCACGAGGGTGTCCTGGACGTGGAGTTCAAAGGAATCCTCGGCACTGGTGACGCAGGCGATTCCGCC
>CAMCYN010000330.1 GCA_945883955.1 Akkermansia muciniphila | reverse complement strand
CGGTGCCCGGCACATACCGGCGCACTATGTGGTTTTCGGCATCCGCGATAACGACGTTATTATCCAAATCTACACACAGGTGCTTGGGGCCGTTTAAGGTCGCCTCCAGACCGGGCCCGCCATCCCCCTCGGCCCCCTTTTTCCCAGTTGCGTTCACAACCGTGCGAATCTTTCCGTCCTTGTCGACCACCCGGAGGGCGTTTCCGGTGCGTTCCAAAATGTAAACGTTCCCCAACCGGTCTGGAGCCACTGCTCGCGGATCCACCAAAGGAGACTCGCTGGCAACGTCCCCATCGGCGGGTACCCCTTTTTTACCGTTACCGGCAACCAGCTTGCGCTCGCCGCTGGCCAAATCCAGGACCCACACCTGCCGGAGATCGGCGATAAACAGCCGCTCTGCCTTAAAATCGAGGGTCACACAGTAAGGCCCCGCGCTCCGGCCCTTTTCCAGGGGTACCTCATATCCCTTGAGGCTATCGATTTTCCCACTCTTCACGTCCACCTCCCGTACCCGCCCATTCCAGGTGTCTCCAACGAGCACATTGCCGCCGGGGAGCAGGGCCAGATTATGCGGCCCGTTAAACGTTGCCTCCAAGGCCGCTCCACCGTCCCCGGAAAACCCCGCCTCACCCTTTCCGGCCACATGGCTTAACGTCCCGCTCGGATCCACTTTCAGGAGACGGTTGCCTGACGCCATTTCCACAATCCACATGTTGCCGGCGGCGTCAAAGTCAGTCCCGAATGGCTCGCGTAACTTCGCTTCTTTAGCCGAAACCGGGAGCGCCTCCTGAGCCCCCCCCCCGCGACCAACACAATTTTATCCGCCTGAAGTGCGGCAGGAAAAAGGGCGAGCGACAGAAGCACCCCGGAGACAAGTTTGAGCGATTTCATAAAACAGGAAGGGTGCGGAGGAGACGGTTACTTCTGACGGAGCACCCGGACCCGGTGCGCCTCGCTGTCTCCGATAAATACCGAGTCGTCCGAATCGACAAAGATGCCATGTAACCGGGCCATTTTACACTGGAGAGGATCCCCCTCCGGTCCGTCGCCTTTTTCGCCCGTGCCGGCGACCAGTTCGAGATTGCCTGTCCGGGCATCGATAACACGCACACTGTGGCTCTCAGTATCCGCCAGCCAGACGTTCCCCTTGGAATCCACAGCAATCCCCTTAGGCCCCTTGAGATCGGCCAACCGCGCCGGGCCGCCATTTCCGGAAAACCCACTTTTGCCCGTTCCCGCCACATGTTGAATCCGGCCGGCTTTGAGATCGAATTTGAAAACCTGGTTCCCTTCCCTCGTGGCGAGCCAGAGATTGCCAGAGCGGTCAAAATCAATGGAACGCGGTCCTTTTAACGGCGTGCCTTCAATCGGCGCCCCGTCCGGAGTCGGCCCCGTCGCCCCCGTGCCGGCGAACGTGGAAATAACCCCCGTCTTCATATCCACCTTCCGGATGGTGTGATTCCCAATATCACAGATATACAGATCACCTTCGGGGCCAAACTGAATGCTGTGAGGTTGCTTAAACTGAGCCTTGTTTGCCGCCCCGCCATCGCCCGTGTAGCCCGGCTGACCGGTCCCGGCGCACGTAGAAATAAACCCGGTTTTCAGATCCACCTTCCGAACGGCATGGTTACCCATGTCCACGATGTACAGGTCGCCTGCCTTATCAAATCGCACCTCATGGGGCAGGTTAAACGACGCTAAAAGGGCCGGTCCGCCATCCCCGGAATATCCCTTTTTTCCACTGCCAGCCACGGTGCTGATTGTCCCGTCCACAGCCACGCGCCGAATTCTCTGACCGGTGTATTCGCAAAACCAGATCGCACCATCGGGGCCGCGTACCACACCAAAAGGATTATCAATTTGGGCCTGAACGGCAGGTCCGCCATCGCCGCCGAAACCCTGTGCACCGTTACCCGCAAAGGTTTTTATAGAAAACTCGGCGGCGATAGTGGTTCCGCAAACAAACACGAGGCCGGCACTGAGGAGGCGAAGAAGATTCATGGGAGAATAAGGAGCCGGAGTATTTCTCAAATCAGACCAGGGCTCCATCCGCCATCTGGCCGATGCGTCGGACTCGTCAGCCACAAAACCTCGCGGTGGCAGCTCAGCGAAGCAGGGAGAGCTTCGAACGCTAAGACCTTTCCCGAGACAGAACCTAACGAGGCCCGCCCAAACGATGATCCTGCAAGTATCCAAAATCCCTTCCACCCCTTCCACCCCCGGCCCCGTAGAGTTCATTAAAGGGATTAAACCGCAACCGGATCCCCTTTTTGAACCAAACCGAGGATTGTATGGAAACGATTGAAAAAAGCATCGATGTCGACGCCCCTATCACGACCGTCTACAACCAGTGGACGCAATTTGAGGACTTCCCAAAGTTTATGGAAGACGTTCAGGAAGTGCGGCAGCTCGATGACAAGAGGCTGTTCTGGCGTGCGGAAGTGATCGGCCAGGTCAAAGAGTGGGAGGCGGAAATTTCCGAACAAATCCCCGACCAACGGATCGCCTGGCGGAGTACTTCCGGAGCGAGAAACTCGGGCCGGGTGGTGTTTACCCCGCTCGATCAGGAACGAACCCGCGTGTCGCTCACGATGACCTACGAACCCGAGAAAACCCTCGAAAAGGTCGGGGACGCTCTCGGGCTGTTTTCGATACGTGTGGCTGGTGATTTGAAGCGCTTTAAGGAGTTCATCGAACAACGGGGCGTGGAAACGGGCGCCTGGCGCGGAGCGATCCACGGCGGACAGGTCACCTCCTAAAAGCCTATCCCTGTATAGCGCCAAGAATGGACTAATCTGCACCAGGGAAGTCCCTTCTTTTGGGATAGGCCGTAAGTCGAGCGCCTGGAGTGTTCTTGCCCGGGCTTTTTTAGGAAAGGCTCCGGGCCGACGCACAACGGCCGAGGCCGTGGTGAAGCGTTCCCCGCCGGGCGATGCTTTAGGCAGAACGCCGCCAGGACCGGCCGGGCGCGCTACAAGTTACTCGTCGGCATCCTCTAACCGCTCGACCATCTGGCCTCTCAAGCCACGCAGCCGTTGGCTCATGAGTTTTGCCAGCTTCGAGAGGATTTTTACTGCCAGAAGGGGGCCCTCTTGGATGCTCCGGAAGTAGCAAAGGGACCCCTAAGGAGCGGCTCTACTGTCCTCGCCTTAGAACGGTTGCCAGCGCCGCTGAGTGGGCGCAATCCGTCAGTTTAGCTCGGCAGCCGCGCCAATCTACCCCGACTCAGGTCGCTTAAACCTCCCGGATCGGCACACCCGGAACGGGAGGCGGCAATGAGGCAGAAGTCCCAGCGTACCCCTCCAAACGGCTGAGAATGGCAGCCCCCACCCCTATCCAACCCGCAATCCACCAAACCATGGTGCCC
>CAMCYN010000329.1 GCA_945883955.1 Akkermansia muciniphila | reverse complement strand
CAGGCTTTTGGCAACGCGGCGGCGATGCTCCGGGCGCTCGAAACCGAGGTCGCGCCGGATATTTTGCTCATCGACATCGGGTTGCCGGATGCAAGCGGGCTCGATGTCATCCCGACGGTCCGCTCCCAGGCGCCCGCCACGGTGGTGATTGTGCTGACGGTTTATGAGGACGACGAAAAGATCTTCCGGGCCGTGTGTGCGGGAGCTGCCGGGTATCTGCTCAAAGGATCGGGGGTGGCGGAGATTGTGGCCACCGTACGCGAGGCGCTGCTGGGCGGTTCCCCGATGAGCCCGAAAATCGCGCGCCGGGTGCTGGAGATGTTTTCGAGGTTGGTGCCCAAAACACCCGACTACGGGCTGACTCCGCGAGAGAAAGAAATCCTGCAGCTCATTGTGGCCGGACTGACCACCAAGGAGTTAGCGGAGCGGATTGAGCTCAGTATTCATACCGTCGACACCCATCTGCGCCGGATCTACTCCAAGCTGGAGGTCCATAACCGGTCCGGAGCGGTGGCCAAGGCGTTGCGCGAAAACATCGCCTAACCCAGTTCTGGGGTTCTGGGGTTCTGGGGTTCTGGGGTTCTGGGGGGGCTGAGTTCTTGGGGCGGCATCCCGAGTTCTCGTGACTGACCTCCGGATAGGGGGCGGCTAGAGTCCGGGCTGTCCGTTGGCTCAATTCTCTCCCCGATTATGAACTACCTCCGTTGTTTGTGTGTGCGCGCCCTCGTGGCCCTGCCGGTACTCGCTTTTTCTTCCACGGCTCTGGCCGCGCCTGTGTCGATGTTTGAAGGGAAAACGCTCGAGGGTTGGCAAACCCGAGTCGACGGAGTGTGGCGCGTCGAAGATGGGGAAATTGTGGCCGGAAAACTCGACTCCATCCAGCCGCGTAACGAGTTCCTGACGACCACCCGGGAATACACCAATTTCGAGATGCGGCTTCAGTACAAACGGCTTGGGAACAATGGCGGCATCCAGTTCCGGAGCCAGCGGATCCCAAACCACCACGAAATGATCGGTTTTCAGGCCGATCTGGCTCCCAAAATCGACGGGTCGCTTTACGACGAGTCGCGCCGTAATCGGGTCCTGGCCGGACCAACCCCCGAAGTCGTCCAGCAGCTCAAGGTGCAGCCTGAAGGCTGGACCCGGTATCGGATCCGAGCGGAAGGAGCGCGAATCCGGCTGTGGATTAACGATATCCTCACCGTGGATTACACCGAGCTGGATCCCACCGTGCCGCGGTCCGGTCTGATCGCATTACAAATCCACGGGGGCGCCACCCAGATCCGGTACAAGGATCTCGTGATTGAAGAATTACCCGACTCGCCTGTGCCGCCGGACGGAGCCGGGGTGTTGCGCTCGGGGGATACGGTGGGATTGATCGGAAGCGCTAATTTGGAACGCACCCGCTTTAACGGCTTTTTGCAGGCCGGACTGTTCTCGGCCAAAAACCGGACGCCGCTTTCGGTCCGGAATCTGGCCTGGGAAGGGGACACGGTGTTCGAGCAGTGGCGGGACGTGAATTTTCCGGGGATCCAGGGGCAGTTGGAGGGAATCGGAGCCACGCTGGTGCTCGCTCAATTCGGGCAGATGGAGTCCTTAAACGGGTCGGCAAAACTGTCCGAGTTTGTGGCCGCTTACGAAAAGCTGCTCGGCCAGGTGACGGCCTCGGGTCGGCGCGTGATCCTTTTGTCGCCCACGCCCTTTGAAAAAAACAAACTGCCGCACGAGACCGATCTCTCCCGGCGAAATCCCGAGGTGTCTCTTTACACAGACGCTATCCGCGATTTGGCCCGCCGCCACGGACTCGCCTTTGTGGATTTGTTCCAGCCATTCCTGAAAAATGGAGCGGCCCCGACAGAGGGCGGCCTGACCACCGATGGGATCCATCTCTCGGAGACGGGACACCGGGCCGTGGCGGCGGAGATTTGCCGCCAGCTCGGGACGGAAACGGAGCTCCCGGTTGCAGATTCCCCGCTCCGGACGGCGGCGGTGGAATCGGAGCGGCTCTGGTTTAACTACTGGCGTCCGATGAACTGGGCGTTTTTGGAAGGCGATCGCGCTACGGTTCCCTTCAGCCGGGACTGGAAGGATGGCAACAAGCGGCTCTTTGCGGAGGAGATGTTGCAGTTCAAAGCGCTTCAGGAGACTGCTGACGCCAATGTCCGGCATGCTCTGGCGGGGGCCCCGCTGAAACCGATCGTCCTGCCACCTGCGGGACCGGTCGAACCGCCCTCGGTGCCACCGGAGGCTCCTGAGGAAGAGTTGGCGACCTTAAACGTGCATCCGGACTATGAGGTGAACCTGTTTGCGTCCGAACGCGACGGGATCGCGAAGGTTGTGCAGATCCGTTGGGATGAAAGGGGACGGTTGTGGGCGTTGTGTATTCCCGGGTATCCCCAGACCAAACCCGGCGCGACGCCGAGCGGACGGCTGGTAATTTGCGAGGACACCGATCAGGACGGCCGGGCGGACCGGTTTACGGTGTTTGCGGACGGGTTGGATATGCCGCTGGGTTTTGAACTCGGCGACGGCGGGGTGTATTTGGCGGCGAGCTCGGAGTTGTGGCACCTGAGCGCCACGGACGGCGGCGACAAGGCCGACCGGAAACGGATCGTTTTCGGCGGATTCGGGACGGGCGACACCCATCAAACCATCAATTCGTTGAGCTGGGGATTTGGCGGGGAGCTGTGGTTCAGCCAGGGGCATTCCATTTATTCCCGGGTCGAAACGCCTTATGGCGTTGAGCGGCATGACCGCGCGGGTCTCTGGCGGTTGCGGCCCCGGACCCGGCAGCTGGACAATTTCTTCAACAACTCCAGCGCAGGCGCGAACAACTGGGGAGTGTTGACTGACGATTTCGGCCAGGTCTTTCACAAGGAAGGGGCGGCGAGGGGCGCCTATTATTCGGTGCCCGGCCTGATCCGGGGGGATCTGGCATTGCCGAGCGAAGCCATGAACGTGTTGCGGTCGGAAAAGGCCAAGACCGTGGGGTTTGATCTGATCGGGACGCGTCATTTTCCCGAGGAGTTGCAGGGCCATGTGGTGATCGGGGGCGAATACGATAACACGCTCCAGATCCACAAGTTCGGTTATGAAAATGGCCGGTTCACGAGCACTCAGGGCGAGAATATTATCGAAACAAAAAACAAGGCGTTCCGACCCGTGGACGTCCGGATGGGCCCGGATGGCGGGATCTATTTCGCTGACTGGTACAACCCGATTGTCGGTCATTATCAGGCTTCGTACCGTCACCCGGACCGGAACACCACCCATGGCCGGATCTGGCGGGTGGTGCGGAAGGGCCGGGCGCTCGTAAAACCGCCTGTTCTGGCGGGAGCGTCAGTGCCGGAGTTACTCGCGCAATTAGACTCACCCGAACGGTGGGTGAAG
>CAMCYN010000328.1 GCA_945883955.1 Akkermansia muciniphila | reverse complement strand
CGGTTGAACTCCAGAAGCGCATTCAAGCAGGGCAACCCTGTGAACTCCTGGATGTCCGGACACCTCCGGAACACACCGCAGCTCATGTCTCCAATGTCGCACTGGTGCCTCTCGACTCGTTAAATCCCGCCGAGTTTCTCTCAAAACGCACGAATCCTTCGGCACCCCTCTACGTGTTTTGCCAGGCCGGCGGACGCGCAAAGAAGGCGATCGAGGGATTTGTAGCCGCAGGCTTCGGGGGCTGTATCCTGGTCGAAGGCGGCACACAGGCCTGGATCGATGCCGGCCTTCCCGTGACCCGTGGAACCTCAAACGTCCTCCCGCTCATGCGCCAGGTGCAGATTGTCATCGGTGCCGTCTCGGGAATTGGGGCAGCGCTGGCATTGACCAGCGAGAAACGGTTTGCGCTCATCCCGCTTGCCACCGGTTGCGGACTCCTTTTTGCAGGCCTCACTGGGACCTGCGGCCTTGCACTACTCCTGGCCAAAATGCCGTGGAATGCGGGAGACGCTCCAAAAAAATCCGGCCCCAGCTGCTGCGGCTAAGAATTTGAAAGCACTCACCCTCGGGTCGTCGGGTTGGCCCTCATCAGCCGCCTGATTCAGCGCATATTCTATCGTCAGCCACTCTTTCCGTTTTGTCCCCTTAAGCTCGCTCCTCACATGATTATTCCTCGTCGTATCCTTATTGTCGGCGGTGTTGCCGGTGGAGCTTCCGCCGCCGCACGCGCCCGTCGAGTCGATGAAACTGCCGAGATCCACGTTTTCGAACGGGGTCCGTATATCTCCTTCGCAAACTGCGGGCTCCCCTATTTCATCGCCGGGGAAATCGATGACCGCGCAAAGCTCATCGTGATGACCCCGGAACGCTTTTGGTCTCGCTCCCGCGTCCACGCCCACGTCGGACACGACGTTCTTTCCATCAATCGCAACGCCCGCACGATCCGTGTCAAAGGTCCGGATGGCATTGAACGGGAGGAACATTACGACAAGCTCATTCTGAGTCAGGGCGCGAAACCGATCGTGCCGTCGATCCCCGGGGTAAATCTGCCGCACGTATTTACCCTCCGCGATATCCCCGACATGGATCGAATCGCGGAGTTCATTACCACTCGGAAGCCGAAACGTGCCGTGGTCATCGGGGGCGGTTTTATTGGTCTTGAGATGGCGGAAGCGTTTCATCACCGCCACATCCACGTCACAATCGTGGAACGGAACGCGCATATTTTGCCACTGCTCGACAGCGATATGGCGCATGAGTTGCAAAACAGTACACGACTTCCGGAATTCGACTTTGTGGCCCGCGCCCACGCCTCGGCATTCACTCCACAGGGAGTGGATTTCACGGACGGCACCCATCTTCCTGCCGATTTGATTCTTCTGAGTGTAGGAGTCAAAGCGGAGGTGGAACTCGCGCGCGACGCAGGTCTCGAAATCGGAACCACTGGCGGGGTAAAAACCAACGGTCGGATGGAATCCTCAGATCCCCACATCTACGCCGTGGGAGACGCCGCCGAAACGATCCACGCACTCACTGGGGCAAGAGCCCGAATCGCGCTCGCGGGTCCAGCAAACCGACAGGGGCGTATCGCTGGCACCAATGCCGCCGGCGGGCGACTCACCTATCCCGGGGCACTCGGCACTTCGATTGTACGACTCCTCAACAGGACCGTTGGCTTCACTGGACTGAATAGCGCACAGGCGGCCGCGGCCGGGTTCAGTTTCTTCACCAGCATGACACGCGATTCTAGCCATGCTCACTATTACCCGGGTGCCACTACGGTGATTACGAAGATTATCGCCGAAGAAGGGACAGGCCGGATCCTGGGCGCCCAATTGCTGGGTCAGGAAGGGATTGATAAACGCACCGATGTTCTGGCAACCGCGATTACAGCAAAGATGAGCGTCTTCGACCTCGAAACCCTCGATCTCGCCTACTCACCTCCTTTTGGCAGCGCCAATGATCCCGTAAATACCGCCGGTTTCGTCGCCAGCCATATTGCTCGCGGCGATATTCCCTCAGTCTCTCCGGAAACATGGCGCCCAACTGATGAGTTCTTACTGGATGTCCGGGACACCGATGAACTCGCAGAACACGGAACTCTCTCAGGCGCCAAACACGTGCCACTCGCCGAGTTGCGGCAACATTTGGCGGATCTTCCCAAGGATCGGAAGATCGTGCTTTTCTGCCAGAAAGGACAAAGAGGTTACCTTGCAACCTGCGCTTTGCTTGGGAGTGGATTTGAGAACGTTGCGAATCTACGCGGGGGCTTCTTGCAAGCACGGCTGAACGGCATCCAGTAACTCCGCCAAATCTGGGAGTGCTCTTTGCTGCGGAAAACAAGGGAGTTCCCGAGCAAAGCCCCCCGAATCCGCTCACACGCAACGGATCTTCCAATGGGCAGGAAGAAGTCTACGCGCCTCCTGAAGAAAATGGGAAACACCTCGACCGGCAGAGGTGTTGACGCGGCGTAGCCACCCCTGGAGTACGCACTGCGCTTCGGCCAAAACCGCCAAAAAGCGAACGGTGTCCGTACGTGGGAAACGTTCGATGCCGAGCAGGACATGGAGCGCCTTGTCAGAACGCAGCCAGTCGGTAGCGGCGGAAGACGAGGGCTTGTCGGTGAACCGTGGCGACCCCCCGTAGGAGCGCGAAGGCCGATTCTGGAGGGAATGAATTCGGTGTGCGGACTTGGAGGGCACAAACCGGTTGCGTCCGGAAGTAATCCGGGGGGCATTCCGTGTGGAACATGAGTGAATCGAGTTAGAACAAACAAACCAGAAACTATTATCTTGATACCCTACCTTTTTGGTGTGTTATTGACTCCAGTGATTCCGTTCGCGCCAAATGTCGCGGATTTGGGGCCCTGTCCGTCAACCAACAACCCACAACCATGCGTATTCCATTGCTCCTTAAAGTTACCGGGTTTCTGAGCCTTTCATTGGCCAGCACCCTCGCCGCCACAGAAATTCTCAACGTGTCCTACGATCCAACTCGAGAGCTTTACGCCGAGTTCAACACGGCCTTTGCCAAGCACTGGAAAGCGCAGACGGGGGAGAAGGTTTCCATCAAGCAGTCCCACGGAGGCTCCGGGAAACAGGCGAGGGCAATTATCGACGGACTCAGGGCCGACGTTAGCACACTCGCCTTGGCGGGTGACATTGACGCCCTGTACGAACACGGAGCGTTGGTGCCCAAGGACTGGGCGTCGCGGCTGGCACAGAATTCGGCCCCGTACACTTCCACCATCGTGTTTCTGGTCAGGAAGGGGAACCCCAAGAAGATCAAGGACTGGGATGACCTCTCAAGACCGGGCATCCAGGTGATCACCCCCAACCCTAAAACCTCGGGCGGCGCCCGCTGGAACTTTCTTGCGGCGTGGGCTTATGC
>CAMCYN010000327.1 GCA_945883955.1 Akkermansia muciniphila | reverse complement strand
ACATCTTGGACTCAGCTTCAGGGCAGTCCTGATGCTTCCGTATTTGCTGCGGCTCCGAAACACCAATAAAGCCTACCGGGAATGATCGCGGTTTCCCCCCGAACCCGGCGAGCAATCAGTAACGCCACAAGTGCCACTCTCGCTCTGGCCGCAGTGAACAGTGCCTTCGGAGCAGTTCCCGGAATGGCTCTCGTCTTGGGGGCTTTATCCACGTGCTTTTTCCTGACACCCACCCTGCTTAAAAACTCCTGTTGGTACGGCCCCGTTCTCAACTCCTTTCCCACAGACCGTCGCGAAGTGTGGCTCACCATCGATGACGGTCCGGATCCACGCCAAACCCCTTATATCCTCGATGTTTTGCGCAAGCATGGAGTGCGGGCCACCTTCTTTGGAATTGGCCGACTCATCGTCCAACACCCCGAATTGTGTCTGCGGGTCTTGGCCGAGGGTCACAGCCTGCAAAACCACACCTTTCACCATCCCTCGACAACTCTTTGGGCGGCAGGCCCAGTGCGCGTTTCTCGCGAACTTGAAGACTGCTCCCGAGCCATCCATGACTGCACGGGCGTTCTTCCAACCCAATTCCGCACTCCCGTGGGTATCGCCAACCCTTTCGTCCACGCTGCCGCCGCGGCCCAGAATCTTGCGCTGATCGGGTGGTCTGCAACCGGCCACGACGGGATTGCTCACGTTCCAACTTCGGTTGTTTCGAAAATCACACGCCGCGTTCGGCCGGGCAGCATCATTCTATTCCATGAAAGCCACCTGCCCTCGTGTGCCCTCGGGAGCCGGGCCCGGACGCTGGACATGCTTCTCACTGGATTAAAAGCCGCAAACTACACCTTCATCACACCGCTTGGGGCCACGTCCTCGCCCCCATTTGCCGAGTAAAAGGCCCCCTGCAAAAGACGTCTCAAAGGTTTACTCTGCCTTGGGCGCACCGTACCCTAGACCCTCCCTATGGATTCAAACAAAGAGGTTTCAATCGAGCTCCTGAAAGGGATGCTCCTTGAAAACACCATGATCAAGGTCGACGCCAATTCGATCGATGAAGACACCATTCTCTTCGGGGAAGATGGCATCGGCCTCGACTCGCTGGACGCGCTCCAAATGATTGTCGCCATCGAAAAATGCTATGGCCTCGAAATCAAAGATCCCACCACGGCTCGTGATGCCCTTCAGAGTTTGGGAGTTCTCAGGGACTGGATCCAACGGCGGCTAAGCACGCCATAGGTTACAAAGCTTCCCCATGAACGGTTCCGCGGCATTTACTCCTCACGGCCCGGGCTTCCGGTTCGTCGACAGCTTTGAGCAGGGCGATCAAAGCAAGTCGGGAACCGCACAATTTCATCTCAAGCCCGATTTGTGGTTTTTCGCCGACCATTTTCCCGGCAACCCAATCATGCCCGCCGTTTTGCTGTTAGAATGCGCAGCGCAGGCCGCCGGGGTTCTCTGGATGTCACTTTCAAATACCCCGGAAACACTTCCAGGGACTCCTCTTTTTGTAGCGGGCGTTGACACCGTTCGGATCCAGGGACCGGCTCGTCCCGAGGACATTTTGATAACGAAAGTAGAACTGCTCAAAGAGTTTGGCTCCCTCGCCCAGTTCCAGTTTGAAACCACAACTTCCGAGAACACCGTGGCATGCGGGAGATTGACTCTCAGCCGCCAGCTCAAAGCGTGAACACGCTTGGGTTCTCCGCCGCTTCACCTCAGTGAGCATGACACCTTACTCCGCAACACGGATCGCCGTCACCGGTTGGGGCTCTGTCACCGCTCTCGGATCACACACCGCCGCCACCTGGACGCGCCTGATTGACGGAGAAGGCGCTCGCGGCCCTATCACCTGTTTTCCCGTAGACGGCTGTCGGGTCACCGAAGGCGCCGAAGCGCGGCTTCCCTCGCTGCCCTGGCTGTCCCCAAAACCCCAAAGTCGCCTGAGCCGGGCCTCACGTCTTGCTTTGCCTGCCGCCAGAGAGGCGCTTGCTCACGCCGGACTGCTCGACGGGGACGGTCGGTCGCGGATTTCCCGCCTGGAAATGAGCGTCAGTACCACCGCCTGCGGCATGGAATTAGGCGAAGCGTTTATAAAGGACGTTTGGAAAGGCTCGCCCCAACATAAACAGGCGGCTCGGGTTTCCCGCTACCAGGCCCAGCAGCAAACCACGGACATCAGCCGTCATTTCGGATTCACCGGCCCCACGTCGATTATCTCCAATGCCTGCGCCGGAGGAGCCAACTCTCTGGGCCATGCGGCGGATCTCATTCGCGCGGGTCTAGCCGATATCGTCCTCGCCGGCGGGTATGATGCCCTTTGTGAACTCGTCTTCTGTGGCTTCGACAGCCTCCAATCGCTTTCTCCAGACCTGTGCCGTCCCTTTGACTTGAACCGCAACGGACTGATGCTCGGAGAAGGCGCAGGCTTTTTAGTGCTCGAAAGTGAGCCGCATGCAATCCGCAGAGGCGCACAAATTCGGGGTGTGCTGGCGGGGTACGGACACACCACGGACACGTTTCATCTGACCCAACCCGCCGCAGATGGCGGTCCACTGGAACGAGCCATGCAACGCGCTCTCCTCCAGTCGGGTATAACACCACATGACATCGGATACGTGAATGCACACGGCACAGGCACCCCGTTTAACGACAGAGCTGAAGCCAGTGCTTTCGCGCGCTTTTTCGGAGAGCACTTTTCGCAGACAAGACTGAGCTCCACTAAAGCCGCAACAGGACACACTCTGGGTGCCGCTGGTAGTATCGAAGCCATCTTCTGCCTGATGGCTCTCCAGGAGCGTCGGATCCCGCAACAACTCCACACTCAAAACCCCGAACCGCTTGTAGCCGGAATCCTCGCAGGGCCGGATGCGGCAATGACCAAGCACGCGACCCTCAGCGTCAACCTGGGGTTCGGAGGCTCCAATGCGGCACTCATTTTCACCACTCCATGAAAACGCCCATCTCCATTCTATCGTGGGGTGTCGTTTCCCCCGGAGGAACGGGCGTCGACTCGTTGGGAAGGTCCGAATCCTGGCCGCATACACTCGTTTCCGAAATTGCCGATCCCACAAGAAATCATCCGGTTTCCAGTGTAGATCTGGAGAAGGATCCAATCAACCGATGGAGACTCCGTCCCCGGCTCCGGCGAGCCAGCCCCATCTCGCACTACATGATGGAGGCCGCAGCTCAAGCCCTTGAATCTCACCCCGAAATCGATCGCACACGTCTCGGAATTGTGAGCGCATCGTTTTTAGGATGCCTGTTGTATTCCGTACGCTTCTACCGGCAGTTTCAAAAAGAGGGACGCCGGTTCGCAAGTCCCGCCCTGTTTCCAGAGACTGTCGCAAACAGTCCCCTCAGCCATCTGGTTTCGGAGTTGAAAATAGGCGGCCCTGTTTATAGCCAGATCGGCGATAAATC
>CAMCYN010000326.1 GCA_945883955.1 Akkermansia muciniphila | reverse complement strand
ATACCACTTATCTGAGTTTTCTAGATTCTTAGCGATCTGTGTCCCGTGAAGCAATCGTTCCGCCTTGTGCAGAAAACCGGCGCGGATTTTCGCCAAGTCTGACGCCCCGTAAGGGGCACTTTTCTTCCAGCCCATGGCAACGCCATGGGAAAACTGTCCCCAAAAAAGAATCCGCCCTGAAAGGGCACCCTAACATGCCCGGTCCCTCCGAAAGAGTGGCATCCTCATGGGGCGCCCCTTGTAGGGCTTAATGTTTTAAAACGGATTAACCCCACGGCGTTGCCATGGGCTGCGAGTGGCCTGCCCCTTCGGGGCGGAGACACTCCGGTTATCATTGAGAGTTGGTATGAATCAGGATTTGGGTTCTCGGCGATCTGGTCCGGACTGATTCGCCCACAGTTGGTTTCGGGGGAAGTAGGCGGCACTGTGGCATTACGACAGGACGCTCCTTACAAACTGCTGATCGGTATCACTACGACATTGTCAGCCAGCGAATAGGTCTGCGTCCCGGGATACAGAACGGAAAGTTGATCCAGCTTTAGGTCCTGCATCGCAGTCTTCATTGAGGCTGTGAGCTTGGGGGCATCTGCGCGCTTGATTTCGACTCCGCTGCGCCTTCCGTCCTTGATTAACAGCAAATCCAATTCCGCTCCGCTGTGGGTGCCCCAAAAATATACGTCATCAGGTGCCTCCTTTCGAATCATCTCCTCAATCGCAAACCCCTCCCAAGAAGCACCGAGCTTTGGATTTGTCAGCAAATCAGCATGGGTGCGGATCCCGCTGAGGCAATGAAACAGGCCGCTATCCCGAAAATAGATCTTGGGGGCCTTTACTTGCCGCTTTCCTAGATTCTCGTGCCACGGTTGAAGTTGACGAACGAGAAATGCGCCACTCAAAGCGTCCAAATACCGTCGGCAGGTTGGCGGCGTCACGCCAAGGCTGCCCGCAATCTCAGCGGCGTTCCATGTCTGGGCATGGTAGTGGGCGAGCATAGCGGCAAACCGCATCATTGTCGCCGGAGCAACTCCTGGGTGAAACTGCAGCAGGTCCCGCTCAAAAAAGCTGCGGATGAACTGATGGCGCCAGATCACGCTATCGCGGTCCCCTGCGGCAAGGTAGCTCAGTGGAAATCCACCGCGAAGCCATAGTTGTTCGAGGTGGTTGCTCCCAACTTCAGTGATAGAAAAGCCCCCCATCTCGAGGACCTCGATTCTTCCGGCTAAAGATTCGGACGACTGCGATAAGAGCTCCGGGCTGGCACTACCCAGAATGAGAAATTGTGCGGGCCGTGGTTGACGGTCAGCGAGAACTCGCAGGATTGGAAATAATTCCGGCCGCCGCTGCACCTCGTCGATGACCACGATTCCGTGCAGTCCTTCCAGTGCTGTTTTGGGCTCCTCCAAGCGCGCTAGGCTTACAGGGTCCTCCAGATCAAAATAGTTGGCAGAATTTACAGGTACAAACTCGCGTGCGATGGTTGTTTTGCCGCACTGTCTAGGGCCGACGAGTGCAACAACCCGACTGCGTTGGAGCGCCGCTTCGACAGAATCTTTGATCGCAGAACGAGGAATCACGCCCGACGGTACCACGAAAAATGAACATCGGGTGTTCGTTTTTCACAAAAATTGTTTCTCTAGCCCGCACCATGGTGAAGCCGCACACGAGAATGTGGAACTCGCGCAACCAAAGCGCGCCTACTGTTACGATTGTTGACTGATTGTATAGTGGACATATCATGTGGCCATGCTTGCGCGTGAGACTACCGATCCAATTCCCAGGCTCGCTTTTGAGGCGGCCAGTTCACGCCTCAGGAGTTTCCCTATCCTCACCATTACTGGTCCCAGGCAGTCCGGCAAAACGACGCTATCTCGTTTACTAGCGCCGCATCTGCCCTATCTGACCTTAGAGGATCCCGACACGCGTGCCTATGCATCTGAGGATCCACGGGGATTTCTGCGGCAAGTCCCCGAGGGGGCAATTCTCGATGAGGTCCAGCGGTGCCCAAGCCTGTTTTCCTACCTTCAGGGGGTGGTGGATGCAGAGAAGCGCTTCGGACAGTTTATCCTCACAGGTTCGAGCCAGTTTGATCTGATTCAATCCATCAACCAGTCGCTGGCGGGACGCACGTCAATCATGACGCTGCTCCCCTTCTCTTTGGGTGAGCTGCAAAGTTCCGGATGCGCCCCCAGCTCTGTGAATGAACTTCTTTTTCGCGGGCTGTTCCCTCCTGTCCATGACCGGCCAGTGGACCCCAGTGTTTGGATTCAGGACTATGTGAGTACCTATCTGGAACGCGATGTTAGGAACATTTTGAATATCCACGACCTGAGCGCCTTTCAGCGATTTGTGCAGCTGTGCGCAGGAAGGGTTGGACAACTCTTGAATGTTTCATCGCTGGCAGCTGATACAGGCATCACCCGAGTCACGGCGAACGCGTGGCTTTCGGTATTGGAGGCCAGTCATCTTGTCTTTTTGACGCCCCCGTGGTTCACCAATCCCTCCAAGCGATTGATCAAGACTCCCAAGCTTTACTTTGTGGACCCAGGGCTCGCGAGTTGGCTGATTGGAATCCGCCGCCAGGAACACTTGATCGCTCATCCGCAGCGGGGAGCGTTATTTGAGAACTGGGTGATGACCGAACTTCTGAAAGCCCAAACCAACCGGGGAATCAAGCCGCGCCTGCACTTTCTGAGGGACAAGGAAGGGCACGAGATCGACGCCTTTATTGAGACCGCCCCGAAGTGCTTTCATGCCGTGGAAATAAAATCTGGGGAGACTGTTGCGACTGATTTTTTCAAGGGCCTGGATTACTGGCGAGGCGCACTCAAGGATCAGGCAATCACCCCATGGGTGGTATACGGCGGCAGCACCCAGCAAGACAGGGAACGTGGCCGCGTGCTTCCTTGGGCAGATTTGGGCCTCATGCTGCGCGCCATCAGTCACTCCTGATCCTAAAAATTGTCCTGTTGAATAGCTTGTGAGCAGAAGGCGGCCTTTTGTTGCGCATTCCGGTTTTCCGCACTTCCAGATTCCGGAAGCAAAAGGAGGAGAGGTTCCGCTACGCGCCGACTGGCCCTGCGAGCAGGTGGCGCAAACTCAACCGCAGGGTGCTTGAGCAGCATTGCCGGAATTGCGGAAAACCGGAACTTTCGTCACGCAGGCGATGGGTTTTGTACCCGTTACTATCGCAGACGCGTGCACTTATAAATCCTTATTTGTTGCCAATAAGAGGCTTACACATGTGAAAGTGAAGCTCTCTAAAAATGCCCGCAACCGGAAAAACGTGGTGAGAGAAAATTCCGGGACCTTCGAACAAGAGGTAAGCAGCGGAAAAAGCTGCTCCGTTCAGCAACGGCCTCAATTGCTGATACGGACCACTTATAGAGGCATCAAGCAGGCAGAAAACTCAGCGGCCATTAACGGCTGCAATAAAACATATGACGACTAACGCCAAAAACAACACAT
>CAMCYN010000325.1 GCA_945883955.1 Akkermansia muciniphila | reverse complement strand
TGCCCATTTCCACTCTAAGTGGAGTTGACCATGAGCAGAACCACGCTGATCGTTTTAAGCATTCTCGGAGCAATCCTCCTGGCCGTTATCTCGGTCGGTATAGCCGCCGTAGGCATTTATAATGGCTTTGTCGGCAAGGAACAGGCCGTCGACTCCGCCTGGGCCCAAGTACAAAACGTCTACCAGAGAAGGGCCGACCTGATTCCCAACCTGGTGAGTACCGTTTCGGGAGCCGCCAATTTTGAGAAATCCACTCTGGTCGAAGTCACCGAGGCGCGTGCCTCCGTGGGGAAAGTGCAGCTTAACGCCCAGAACGCACCCACAGACGCCGCACAGCTCCAGCAATTTGAAAAAGCGCAGGGCCAGCTTTCCTCGGCCCTTTCGCGTCTGTTGGTCGTATCGGAACGTTATCCCGAGCTCAAGGCCAACGCCAACTTCCGGGATCTTCAGGCCCAAATCGAAGGCACCGAAAACCGGATCTCGGTAGAACGCGGCCGCTTCAACCAGACGGTCCAGGCTTATAACACCGCCATCCGAACCTTTCCGGCTGTGATTCTGGCAGGATTTACTGGCCGTCAGGCCCGTCCCTACTTCCAGGCGACGGCCGGAGCAGAAGCGGCACCGAAAGTACAATTCGATTTCAACAAACCGGCGCCCGCCAAGTAACCAACGGCCTTCCTGAATGGCCCGGATTTTTAGTTTACTCGCGGCATTATTCCTTACGGGGATTCTCCGCGCCGACGACGCGCTTCCGCCCACTCCCAAGCGCCATTTTAACGATTATGCCGGTTTGGTTAGCCCGAACACGGCGGCGACTCTGGATCGTAAACTGGTGGAGTTTGAACAGGCGACCTCCAACCAGATCCTGGTGGTCGTCTTCACCCAGCTACCGGAAGGGGCCGCGGTGGAAGACTTCACAGTACGCGCCTTCCATGCCTGGGGAGTAGGCCGGAAGGGAGTGAACAACGGGGCCGTGCTGTTCGTTTTTAAGAACAACCACAAAATCTATATCCAGACCGGCTACGGCCAGGAAGGGGCTCTGCCCGACGCCTTGTGCAAACGGATTATCGCCGAACAAATCGCGCCCCGTTTTAAGAAGGGCGACTATGACGGGGGTCTGACGGCGGGGGTTCACGCGATTTTTAGCGCCACAAAGGGCGAATACAAAGGAACCGGCCGTACGGTGGGCAGCCAGAAAACGACCGGACCGCCGTCCTTTGTCGTCATCATCATTGTGCTATTGATCATATTCTTTCTGGGACGCATGGGTGGCTCGCGTTCCGGAGGGTATCATTCGGGAGGACCAACCTACTGGGGAGGTGGTGGCGGCGGGGGCGGCGGGTCCGGAGGGGGCGGGGGTGGGTTTTCCGGAGGGGGCGGCGATTCTGGCGGCGGTGGAGCAGGAGGAGACTGGTAATGAAAAATTGGCTACAACGTTTATTTCCCCCAAAAATCCAGCACGACCGCGTGTTGGCGGCTATTTCATCGGCAGAAGCCAACACCTCGGCGGAACTACGCGTGGTGATTGTGCATCACGCTGTGGACGACCCCATCGCCGAGGCCGTCAAAGAGTTTCAAAAGCTCGAAATGGACAAAACCGTTCACCGCAACGGCGTATTGATTCTGCTCGCCCCATCTTCCCGCAGGTTTGCGGTCATCGGAGACAAGGCCGTAAACGCACTCTGCGGACAAACGTTCTGGCAGGATATTGTCAAAACCATGCGCGAGGCCTTTCGGAAACGACGCTTCACGGAGGGGCTGGAACAAGGAATCCGCGAGATCGGCGCTTTACTGGCCAGCCATTTCCCGCCCGAGCTAAGGAACACCAATGAGCTATCCGACGATATCGTCGACAGGCCTTAACTCGGGATTGCCCCAGGCGAACCTTATCAGGAGCCGTCCTCGAGCCGCTACCCCATGCAAAGCCTTTCTGTTGCATCTCGCCGTGGACCTCTTCTGGCACTGGGAGCAGCGGCGCTATTTGGAATTAGCACCCCTTTTGGCAAGATTCTCCTGAGTGAAATGTCGCCCCAATGGCTGGGCGGCCTTCTGTGCTTGGGGTCCGGCGGAGGGTTGGCCCTGTGGATGCTCCTGCGGCGACTCCTCAACCGCCCGGTCCGCCAGGAAGCGGCGCTGACGCGAAAGGATCTCCCGCTTATGAGCGCGGCCACCCTGATCGGTGGAGTTTTTGCTCCGGTGCTTTTGGCCGTCGGTCTCGATCACACGCCGGCTTCCACCGCCTCTTTGCTTCTGAACATCGAAGGGGTTTTCACCGCACTCATCGCGTGGTTTGTGTTCCATGAACATTTTGACCGCCGGATTTTCCTGGGCATGCTCGCCATCCTGCTCGGGAGCGCCATTCTCTCCTGGCAAGGACAGCCAGGCGGCGGAATCCCGTGGAATGCGCTGGGCATTGCCGGCGCATGCCTGTGTTGGGCCATCGACAACAACCTCACCCGGAAGATCTCTGCGGCGGATCCGGTTCAGATTACCGCCTTAAAAGGAGTCGTTTCGGGCAGTGTAAACGTCGGGATCGCGTTGCTTGTCTCACAAAAATTACCGCCCTGGTCGGCGATAGCCCAAGCCAGCGTGCTGGGCTTTTTCAGCTACGGATTAAGTCTCGTTTGTTTTGTACTGGCGCTCCGCCATCTGGGCACGGCGAGAACAGGAGCTTACTTTTCCACAGCCCCCTTTCTGGGGAGTGCCATCGCACTGAGTCTGGCCTGGCAGCTCCCAACCGCCCTGTTTTGGTTGGCTGCAGCACTCATGGCCGCCGGTGTCCTCCTTCACCTCACCGAGGAACACAACCACCTTCACCGTCATGAAGCCATGGAGCACGAACATCTCCATGTTCACGACGCTCATCATCAACACGAACATTTACCGTCAGATCCTCCCGGGGAACCTCACAGCCACTGGCACCGTCACGAGGTCCTCGAACACAGCCACCCGCATTTCCCGGATATTCACCATCAGCATCCCCACTGACCTGAGAGCGAATAACGGCCGTCGTATTCCTTCGTCGGAGTCGGATATTTCACGCAGCCCCGGGCGGAATGGTCGCGGTGCGCCAAGCCCCTCTTGACGGATCGTGTCTCAGAGCCGCATTGAGCGCGGAGGGCCTTTCCGGGTGGAAGCGAACCCCGCTCCCGCCCCCTTACCTCAACGACCACTCGGTATAGATGATACTGGTCGTCCCGCTCCGGATAAACGGAATCAACCCATACACCCCAGCCGCCACTCCGCCTGCTCCTGCCCCAAGCGGCGTTTGCAGGATCACACCCACGCTCTGGAACGTCCGCCCTACATTGGCATCATAGAGATTGGCCGTGACTAGCGGCGTGCCCGCCACCGTGCTCATTGTCAACTGGGTCAGGTTGGCTACCCCCGGATTCACCACCGTACGCGTCACCGCCGTATTGATCGTCCACGACGACGTGATCCCCACGTTCGTCATACCGAATT
>CAMCYN010000324.1 GCA_945883955.1 Akkermansia muciniphila | reverse complement strand
ACGCCACCCGCGATCGTATCATTCAGGAGCACAAGGATTATCAAATGGGGTTGATGTGGACCTACGCCAACAGCCCACGGGTGCCGGAGAAAGTGCGGGCAGCCTTCCAGCGGTTCGGCATGGCTAAAGACGAGTTCCTGGACAACGCGAACTGGCCGCGCCAGTTGTACGTGCGCGAGGCGCGCCGGATGGTTTCCGACTATGTGATGTCCGAGAAGAACTGCCTGAGAAAAGAGATCGTGGAGGATTCCGTCGGGATGGGTGCCTACCAAATGGACTCACACAACTGCCAGCGTTTCATCACCAAAGAGGGGTTCGTGCGCAACGAAGGCGATGTCCAGATCCCCACCCGCCCGTATCCGGTAAGTTTCCGCTCGATCATCCCCAAAGCCGCGCAGTGCACCAATCTGGCCGTCCCAGTGGCCATGAGTGCGTCGCACATCGCGTATGGCAGCATCCGTATGGAACCGGTGTTTATGGTGCTGGGTCAAAGTGCAGCCGCCGCGGCACTGGCCATTGATCAGGGGATCGAGATCCAGAAGGTCCCGTACGAAAAACTCCAGGCCCGCCTCCTCGCAGACGCGCAGGTGCTGGATTTTGTGGTGCCACCCAAAGTCGCGCCCAAAGCTGCGGCAGTCGAGAAATAGGGATCCACGCGACTTTCTCCAGAAACGCGACGGAACAGGACTCACGCAAAGGTGCACTCGCGACAGACCGGGTCGCCGCTTTGCGTGAGCTCCCGACCCCAGTGCCCGGACAAAAGACGAGCACCGTTTCTTTACCAGCGCCGGACTTCGATCCAGGTACTGGCCTCCCGCCCCGAAACAGGATCGCGCACCGCGATGGTGTGCCAGCCTTCGCAGAGTTGAAGACGACTGCCGCCGGAACCGCTTTTCACCGGCGCGGATAAACACTCCCAAATCAACGACCGCCCCCCGCCTTGCGGACCCGTTGCTTTTAACGCAATCCATTGGCTCTCCACCGGGACATCGCCATCCAGATAATAGACACTTCCCGGCTGAGGCTGAAGAATTTGCAGCCCGGCAATTTTGTCTTCCCCTACGGTAACAAGCGACCCCAGCGCGTTTTGTGCACTTGCCAGCCACTCGTGGTAAACCGGCGGCAATAGGACACGGCCGGTGCTGTCGTAGTCGGAAACCAAAGCCGGTGGAGGCGACGTCAGGCATTTCTCATTCACGCTGTAGACACATTCGGGAGGCGCCAAACGCCCGGTGAATGGATCGACGGCGTACGACTGGATCCGGGCGGAAGGTTTGTACCAGGACGTCCCAAAACGCTGGCGCAGATGTTCAAAAACTTCGTGCAGGATCGGGGCCGCTCCGGTCACACCCGTGACACCCTGCATCGGACTCCCGTCCGGGTTGCCAACCCAGACCCCCACGGTGAACTCCGGCGTGAACCCAAACGTCCAGTTGTCGCGATAATCCGAACTGGTCCCGGTCTTGCAGGCCACCGGAAATTCAAACCGCAGGAAGGAGTCCAGTCCGAAGGACGCCGTCCGCGCCCCATTGTCGGCGAGTATATCCGCCAGCAGGTAGGAGGCATCGCGATCGAACACCTGTTTTGGGGTCTCCGTCCCGGCCGCCTCGTGTACGAGCAACCGAAACGGTCTGTATTCCCCCAGACGAGCCAGCGTCGCAAACGCATTGGTCATTTCGAGAAGACGTACCTCGCCGTTCCCCAAGGTCAGCCCGAGCCCGTAATGTTCCGCCGGATGTCCGAAGGTGGCGATTCCCGCCTGACGCATGGCTTGATGAAGCGCGGCGGGACCACCGGCGAGTTCCAGGGTGCGGATAGCCGCCACATTTAAGGAATTGCCCAGCGCAGCCCGCAGGCTGACCGGTCCGTAGAAGCGGTGATTATAGTTATTCGGACGGTACAAACCTGTCGGCGTCTGGAAGGTCGAAGGCACATCCGGCACCACCGAACACGGATGATACCCCTTTTGCAGCGCGAGCAGGTAGGTGAAGGGCTTCATGGTCGAGCCCGGCGAACGCACCATCCAGGCACAGTTCACCTGTCCGGTGCCCGCCTGGAAATAGTCCCCCGCACTGGCCAGTGCGAGCACGCCTCCCGAGGTATTGTCCAGAACCACCACAGCAGCACCCGAGGCATGTTTGTCGGCGAGATGCCGCAGGTTCTCCATCATAGACCCCTCCACGAACCGGTTCAGCTCCAGGTCGAGCGTCGTCCGCACCGGACCGCCTTCCGTCGGCACCAGCCCTTTTCGGGTGAGCAACAGGTCCACAAAATGCGGTGCCTCAAAATCCCGGCCGCCGGGCCGGAGCAGGAGCGGTTCGGACAACGCACGCTCCAACGCACCCGAATCGAGCCCTCCGTTAGCCGCCATACGCTGGAGCACCCATTTTTGGCGGCTGACAGCCGCGGCGAGATTCCGGTGCGGGTTAAGGCGGCTCGGCGCCTTGGGTAACCCCGCGAGTATGGCGCTTTCCGCCGGGCTGAGATCCAGAGCCGGTTTTCCAAAATAATAACGACTCGCCGCCGCGATCCCAAGCTGCAGGTTGCCGTAATCGAGGCGGTTAAGATATTCGCTCAGAATCCGGTCCTTGCTCCAGGAACGTTCCACACGCAACGCCAGCCAGAGTTCCACCAGTTTGTTGGCGACCGTCCTCGGAACGGGCCTCGCGAGCTTCACGAGTTGCTGGGTGATAGTCGAAGCCCCGGAGTCCGGCTTTTTGCCGCGCAACGTCTGAACCACCGCCCGCAGAATCGCGACCGGATCCAGCCCGGGATGACGGCGAAAGCGTTTATCCTCGGCGCTGAGAGTAGCCTCAATGAGGTGCGGCGAGACTTCCTCCAGCGCACTCGTGCGGACAAACCGTTCCTGATCCACCAGCAAGGTGCGTAGCGGTTTGCCAAAGCGATCCACAAATTCGGCGCTAGGCTTCGGAGGCTCGCGAAGCGTCGCAGGGAACGGCGTGGCTTCGAGCGCCAGGAAAATCCCGGCGCCGCCGAGCATCCCCGCAGCAAGGACGCGGGCGCCCCATTTCAGAATACGAGCCCTCATGTCAGAGCCACGGTTGAACCTTGAGCCGTCACGTCGCCCGTCCTGAGTCCGTTGCGGTTGGAAAGGAACCAGACCCTGTTAGCGCGGCGCGGCCTCGAATTGCCCGGTGGCGGTCAGTCCAAACCGCTCGGGGCGGTACATTTCTTCCACCTTGGTAGCCGGGGCAGTCACTTTTCCAGCCGAACGCACCCGCGCCAGATACTGGAACGTAAAGGCGCCGGCGGGCAGATGGTCGCAAAAAACCAGTACCCGATCCGAGCGGATCTCCCGGTAGGTGGCGGCAAAGAGGCGGGCCGTCGCGAGGGATCCACCCACCGCCTGAGAACGGAACTCGGGATTAACCGCCTCCAGCAGCGCCGGCAAAGGATCGTCGATTGCCACAAAATGGCCGGGCTCAGAAGTCTCCACCCGCAATGTGACCA
>CAMCYN010000323.1 GCA_945883955.1 Akkermansia muciniphila | reverse complement strand
TGGAACGTTGTATTCGGGCGCTTGCGGCCGAGGTACCCGGCTTGGCACTGGAAGTGGCTCCGATGGAGACTCACGAGTATGAGCCTATGGTACGGGCTGGGGCGGAGGCTTTGGTTGTTTATCAGGAAACCTATGACGAAGTGGTGTATCCGGAATTGCACATTGCCGGACCGAAGAAAGATTTTGCGTGGAGGCTGCTCTGTCCCGAGAGGGCGTATGACGCGGGGTTTCGTCGGATCGGAGTCGGTGCGCTGTTTGGGTTGAGTGAGTGGCGGCGCGAGGCGTGTGCATTAGCGGCTCATCTGGAGTATCTTTCGAAACGTTGCTGGAAGGCTCAGTTTACGGTGAGTATGCCCCGATTGCGTCCGTGCGCTGGCCAATTCCAGCCGAGGTATCTTTTGGAGGATCGCGATTTCACCCAGTTAATGTGCGCTTTGCGGATTTGTTTTCCACAGGTCGGAGTGGTTTTGAGTACCCGTGAGGCCGCTTCCTTCCGGGACGCGTTGATGCCTCTGGGAGTTACGATGATGAGTGCCGGCAGTCACACCGAGCCCGGAGGTTATACAGGCCAGGGACGCGAGGCGCTGCATTTGACCGTGCGTGGGAAGATGGTGGATGCCGGGGAACTTGCAGCGGAAGCGTCCGCAACCGAGCAGTTTTCCATCGCTGACAGACGTTCGCCGGCCGAGGTGGCCCAGGCGTTGTCGAGTCGGGGATTGGAAGCGGTGTGGAAAGACTGGGACTCGGCGATTTTGGCCGCGAATTAAAAAAGCCTGGGCGAGTGGTTTAAAATGAAGATTAAACTGAACGGAGAAATGTACGAGGTCGGGACGGCTTCGAATGTGTTGGAATTACTGGAGGTGCTTGGTATTCCGCTGCCTGCGCTGCTTGTGGAGCATAACGGACTGGCGTTACGGCGGGAGGAGTGGAGTGAGCGGGCTTTGGCGGAGGGGGACTGTGTGGAGATGATCCGGATTGTGGCGGGCGGATAGAACACGTTGCGTGTTTTGGAAAGTGGCAGTCGTGGCGAGCAGGCGTGACAGGCCGCGGGGTTCGGAGTCACAATCGGTGTCTTATGCAGAAGTCCGATGGAATGAATTATGCCCCTGTTGGCAAGCCTAGTCCGGTTGTCGAAAAGGGGGAGTTTCCCTTTGCTGCAGTCGCCCTCGATCACGGGCATATCAACGGCCAGTGCCGCGGGTTGACCGAGGCGGGCGGGGAATTGCGTTATGTGTACGATCCGGATCCCGCGAAAGTGGAGCGATTTCAAGCGACTTTCCCCGGGGTGAAGGCCTTGCGCAGTATCGAGGAAGTGCTGGACCAGAAAGAGATCCGTCTGGTGGCCAGTGCCGCGATTCCAAATAGACGCGGGCCTCTAGGTCAGCATGTGATGGATGCGGGGAAGGATTATTTTACCGATAAAGCACCGTTCACCTCTTTGTCTCAGTTGGAGGCCGCTCGAAAAAAGGTGGCTGAAACGGGCTGTAAATATGCGGTGTACTACGCCGAACGTATCCATACTGAGTGCGGGGTACGAGCCGGTCAGCTCATTGAGGAGGGAGCCATCGGGCGAGTGGTGCAGGTGATGGGACTTGGGCCACATCGGTCCAATCCCTCGACGAGGCCCGACTGGTTTTGGGATCCGGAACAAAACGGCGGAATTTTGTGCGACATCGGCTCGCATCAGTTCGAGCAATTCCTGACCTATTCCGGCTGCAAAGATGCGACGATTGTGCACGCAGCGGTGGCGAATTATCATCACAAAGATCACCCGGGGTTCCAGGACTGGGGAGAGGCGAATCTGCTCGGGGACAATGGCGCCACAAATTATGTGCGTCTGGACTGGCTGAACCCGCAGGGGTTACGCACCTGGGGCGACGGCCGCACTTTTATTCTTGGAACCGGCGGGTACATCGAGATGCGCAAGTATCTCAATGTCGGCGCGGAAATGGAAGGGGATCACCTGTTTCTTGTGGACGACAAAGGCGAAACCCACATGCGTTGCCACGGTGAAGTGGGCTTTCCCTTCTTCGGGCAACTCATTCTCGACTCCCTCAACCGGACCGAAAACGCGATGACTCAGGAGCATGCTTTTAAGGCGGCTGAATTATGCCTGACAGCCCAAGCGGCGGCAGGCCGGATCGAATAAACCAACCGACACCAATGGGCTGTCGGGCGGAATCCGTCCTGGCGGTCTGTTTTTTATCAAATCAACTCAGTATGGAACCTTCCGAGCTCTCCGCGTTATGGGCCCCGTGGCGGTGTGAGTATTTTCAAAAGCCTGTCCGGGAAGGGTTTTTGCTCGAAGCCGGGCAGTCTCAGGACGATGGCGCGGTACTCGTACTGGTCCGCAGGCGACACTGCTTTTTGATGATGAACCGTTATCCCTACTCGGTGGGGCATCTCATGGCGGTTCCGTATCGGAAGGTGGGCGAGTTGTCTGAATTGACCGAAGGGGAGCGCCTGGAGCTATGGGATTTGGCGGAACTCGGGCAGACGATTTTGCGCGTTGTGGTTAAGGCCCAGGGATTTAACGTCGGGTTGAATCTTGGTAAATGTGCGGGTGCCGGAGTAGCGGATCACATTCACCTGCACATTGTTCCGCGTTGGGAAGGAGACCACAATTTTATGCCCGTGCTGGGTGCGAGCGCTGTGTTGTCGGAGGCGCTGGAGTCGCTTTATGGGCGGCTGAAAACGGCATGTGATGCGACTGCGTAAGGCTTATTGGCGGGGGAGGCGTCGGACTTTGTCCGAGCTCGGCAGGATTTCCTCCTATTCGGAGGCGATGCTGTTGGTCGCGCTGTAGGCGGCGTCTGCGGCCAAGTGGAGGCTGTCTCGCGCGTGCCGGGTGTCCTCCTGAATCTGGGACTGTAATTCATCGAGGGAGGCGAAACGCTGTTCAGGCCTCAGGAAAGTGATGAATTCCACTTCCAGCGTTTCTCCGTAGAGATCGCCCTGAAAGTCGAGCAGGTGAACTTCCAGGAGGGGACTGCCCTCCTTTATCTCAACAGTCGGACGGGTGCCCAAGTTTGCAACGCCTGCCAGTAGGCGATCTTTCCAGAGAATCCGGACGGTATAAACGCCGTTTGGCGGAAGTTGTTCGTTAAAAAGGGAAAGGTTTGCGGTGGGGAAACCGAGGGTGCGTCCGAGTTGTCGGCCCTGTTCCACCACGCCCAACACGGTGAAGGGGCGTCCGAGCATGGCTTGCGCGCCTGCAAATTGACCGGCGGCGACACAGGTGCGTACCCTGGTGCTGCTGACTGGGTCACCGTTGAATTCGACCGCTTCGACGCCAATGGCCTCAAAATGAAGCTCTTTGCCGAGTGTCTGGAGCAGGGCCACGTTGCCTGTCCGCGCCTTACCAAAGGACCAGTCGTGACCGACGCAGATGGCGCCAATTGGCCGGGAGGATTCTGCGAGTGATTGTACAAAGGAGGCCGGTTCGGTGGCGGCAAGTTCGGCGCTGAATGCCAA
>CAMCYN010000322.1 GCA_945883955.1 Akkermansia muciniphila | reverse complement strand
GAAGGCGGGTATCCTTTCGGTAGTGCGGTGGAAACGGATCCGCCGGACGTGTGGTCGCGGCTCCAGACGGGGCCGTTTGTGCTGGTGGAACCGGCACTGCTGGTGGAGCTCGGCGTGCAGCCGGGGCAACGTCTCAAGTTGGGGGGGATGGAGCTGACCGTTCTGGGGGCGGTAACCAAGGGGGTTCCGCGCAGTAACCGTTTTAGCGGTTTTTCGCCTGAGATCTTCGTGCGGCATGCGGACCTGGAGGCGACGGGGCTCGTTGGAGCCCGCAGTCTCGTGTTTCACCACCGGATGCTCGAACTCCGGGCCGGTACGGAGCGGGAGCGAGGGACAGCAGTGGCCGAGGTGCGCCGTCTGTTTCCCGACCGGGGAGTTCAGGTGCAAACTCCCGAGGACCGTCGGGAAACCATCGGCGAGGGGTTGGACAAGGCGAAGGAGTTTCTGGGAATCACGGCGCTGGCGGCCCTGATCCTGGGCGGGATCGGGGTGGCCGGAGCCATCCATACGCATATCCGGCGTCGGGTGCCGACGGTGGCTGTGCTTTTGGTGCTGGGATGTCCGACGAACCTCGCATTCGGCATTTACCTGGCCCAGGCCGCGGCACTGGGTCTTGCCGGAGCGTTTGCGGGCGCTCTGGCCGGAGCGGTGGCCCATGCGGGGGCGGTGAAGTTCGCAGGCAGTGCCCTGCCATTTGCTGTGCAACCGTGGCCCGGGCTGGCTGTTTTGGTTCAGACAACAGGAGCCGGGTTCCTGTTGTGTTGCGGTTTTGCGCTGCTGCCGCTGCTGCGGATTCGGGATATTTCGCCGCTGGCCACGCTCACCGAGCGGCAGGCGCGCCAACCGGGTCGCTCCTGGCGGGAGGCGAGTGTGGTATTGCTGTTGCTGGGACTGGTGTGGGGTGTCGCTTTACTAAACGGCTCGACGATGGTGCGTGCGTTGACGCTCACCGGAGCGTTGGCGGGCGCTTTTCTGGTGCTAACCCTGGTGGCGTTTGGCCTGATGCGGGTGACCCGGTTCATTCTTCAACCGAGCTGGCCGTATCTGTTGCGGCAGGGTGTTTCCAATCTGTTCCGGCCCCATAACCAGACGCTGCTGTTCCTGCTGTCGCTTGGGCTGGGGGTGTTTCTGCTGCTGACCACCTGGTTTCTGCGGGATCTTGTTCTGGCTCAACTCCGGGTGGATACGGGTCCTTCGAGCCCCAACCTGTATTTGGTAGATGTACAGCCCGACCAGGCCGACGCGGTTGCTCGGGTGCTGGCCGTAGAGGGGTATCCGCTTTTGGAGGATTTGCCGATGGTGACCATGCGGATCGAGTCGGTCAAAGGGGTGGTTTTGAGTGCCATGGAAGGGGAGGACAAACAAGAGGGGCAGGGGCCGCAGGGACGTTCGAGGCCGTCGGTCGGGCGTGTGCCGCGCCGGATTCTGGAGAGGGAGTTTCGTTCGACGTATCGCGCCACTCTCAACGCCACGGAGACGGTGATTGCGGGCGCCTGGCCGCCTGGGCCGTTTTCGCCGGACGGTCCGGTACCGGTTTCACTCGAGCAGCAACTCGCCAAGGATCTGCATGTGGGGGTGGGGGACGAACTGGTGATGGACGTCCAGGGGCTCCGGCTGGCGGTGCGTGTGGAGTGTTTGCGCAAGGTGGACTGGAGTAAGTTTAACCTGAACTTCTTCTTTGTCTTCCCGCCGGGAGTTCTGGAGGCCGCTCCCCAGTTTCACCTGATGACTACCCGGATCCCGCCGGGGCAGACTTCGGGCGGGATTCAGCGGGCGCTCCTGGCGGCAGCTCCCAATGTGAGTGCCGTGGATCTGACCTCGGTGCTGGCCACGGTGGCGTCACTTCTGGCCAAAGCCTCCGAAGTTATCCAGTTGCTCGCCGGTTTTACCCTGCTTGCGGGCCTGCCGATTCTAGCCGGAGCTTTGCTCAACGGCCGGGAGCAGCGTGTCTACGAGAGTGTTTTACTGCGCACGCTGGGGGCTTCGGAAAGGCAGGTGCGGCTGATTATTCTCATTGAATATGTGGCGCTCGGAACCCTTTCGGCGCTCACCGGGGCCGGCCTGGCGCTGCTGGCCCGGGGGGCGACGGCGCGGTGGATTTTTAAGTCCGACGCTCCGTTCGACGCGACGGTGCTCTGGGTAGCGGTGGCTGCGACTGTGGGCGGAGCGATGATTGCCGGATGGGCGCTGAGCCGGGACGTGTGCCGGCAGGCACCGCTGGCGGTGTTGCGACAACGGTAAACGGCGCGGCGGGTGGAATTCCGCCGTTGCCCGCCGAGCCGCAGGTCGCGAGGTTGGAAGGTATGCCGCCCCTCGAGAAAGCCCGCCTTTTCCACGACCTAGCCCTGATGCTCAGGAGCGGTTTGCCGTTTTCAAAAGCCGTGGCCAGCCTCCAGCAACGTGCCCGGGGCCACACGGCTGCGGTGCTGAAGGTCGCTTCCGAGCGGCTTGCTGCCGGGGAGTGTGTCGCCGAATCGCTTGCCGCAGCCAGCGGCCGGATTGGGGCACTCGAACTTGGAATCCTGAAGGCGGCCGAAAAAAGCGGCACCCTGGTTGCGGGATTCGAACAATGCGCGGCTTATTATGCGGCCATTGGCGCGGCCCGGACGCGGATCCTGTCCAATTTAAGGTATCCCCTTTTTATACTGCACGTCGGGATTGTTTGCGCAGCCATTCCCAGAGCCTTTGCGGCGGAGGGCAGCTTCGCCACGGTAGTCTTCGCTATCCTGCCGACACTACTGGGCCTCTGGCTGTTGATCGGAGCGGCGCTCGGTTTGTTCCGTCTGCTGCTCGACCGGGCGCAAAACAGCCTTCCGCTGGAGTTGCTCCTGAGCAGGGTGCCGGGTTTGGGCGCTCTGCGTCGGGATTTTGCGCTTAGCCGGTTCTGTGCTGCTTACGCCATGGGGATCGAGGCTGGCATGAGCGTGTATCCGAGCCTGGAAGCGGCAGCCCAAGCTGGAGGCAACGCGGCACTGAGTGCTGCGGTGGCGCAGGCTTCGCGGATTGTAAGCGAAGGCGGGAGTGTCGCGGACGGAATCGCTCCGGGCGGCTTTTTCCCCGAAGCGGTTGTGCACGCATTTTATGTCGGGGAACAAACCGGCAGCACTGTCAGCGAAGTGCGGCGTCAGGCGGAGCAAACCCAGCAAAGTGCCCTGGCTCGGTTGGATGTTATGTCGGAATGGATCCCGCGCCTGGTTTACCTGGGGGCGTGTATTTATATTGGAGCGCTAGCAGTTCGCGGAATTAGGGGCTACTACCAGCCGATAAATGACCTGCTCAAAGGTGGTTAGGCTCAGGGATCGGGCTGCTGGCGGTTTTTGGCTCCGCCATGGCGGACGCCGTCGGGTAAGCTGAGGGGGATGAAACTTATCGATGGCAAAGCTATTGCGCGGAAAATTCAGGACGAAACCCGCCTTTCGGTCGAAGAACTAAAGGCCCGGGGGCATACGCCCGGACTGGCGGTGGTTCTGGTCGGAGCC
>CAMCYN010000321.1 GCA_945883955.1 Akkermansia muciniphila | reverse complement strand
GCTACCCCCAGGGTTCCATCCGGCTGGTTGGCGTAACAGAAAGCCTGAGGCTGGCTGAGTTTTCCGGCCAACACCTCGGCCAGCGGCCCGGCCATCTCCCGGAGGGCGGCGTCTACGCCGGGTTGTTGTAAACTCTGCTTCAACAGGTCTAGCGATGTCGCCAGGAAGCGCTCGGATACATACAGGCTGCCGTTGCCTTCGCTGGGCATCCCTTGCCAGGCCTTTTGAAAGGCGGGTTGAGTGGTGAGTTTGTCAGCAGGGCTGAGCACGGATTGAAGAAAGGAGGCGCGTGTGCTGACGATCAGACGATCTTTGGAAGCTTCGTACTGGAGGGTGGGTTGGAAATCCATCGGGGCCGGTCCGACCGGGGACCGAAATTTGAGCGTGAGAATGCCGTCTTTCTCGGTCTTCTCCACGGGCGACTTTGGGTCGGCGAGCAGGGGCAGGAACTGTTGTTTTAGCGGTTCGAGAAGCCATTCGAGCCGTTCGAGAATCAGCGCGGCATCGACGCCCGGAAGCGGAATCGGAGCGGGTTGCCCGGCGGGGAAGGTTTGTTCGGGATTGATCCGGACGAGCAGCGCCGCCCGTGCATCCAGTAGACTCAACATCTCCCGCAACGACATGCCGACTGGAGGTTGTTTGGCATCGAGCTGCGCTTCGAGCGCCTCGCGTTCTTTCTGCGGTAGCAAGGGCAGAAACGCCGCCAGGAGCTCCGCAACAACGCCTTTGGTTCGGAGCGGAAATTCGAGGGCGAGATCCGAGCCGGTGGGAGCGATCCCGTGCAGCAGGAACGGTTCGGCCGGTCCGCCCGAGAGGCCGGCCAACCCTTTTCTGCCGTCTGGCATATATGCAAAGGAACGGGAGTGGTAACGGCCCACGGAGAGCTGGCGCGAGCTCAGGCCGGTGGCTTTGACTCCATCCAGGCCCAAGCTGTGGAGGAAAGTGCGGATCGAAAAACCTTCGGGCAACTGGAAGCCCTCGCTTTTGGGAGCGGTCTTGATCAACCCGTCGAGCAGGTCGGCGACCAGATTGAACGTGTCCTGTTGCTCGGCATAAACAAAAGAGGTGCCGCCCAATTCCAGTTTGGAGGCGACGGCCAGAAAGTACGGCGACAAACCTTCCTCCACCAAAACGGGGGTCGGAGCGGTTTGGGGTGCCGCGCTCTTTGGGAGGTTGGGGGAGAACTGGGCGTGGCCGGTTGGCGCCAAAGCCAGGGTCAACGCGAGGAAGTAGGGGCGGGCATTCATGGCCGTCTATCCTGATTCGTCGACCGGAGAGCGTCAACGCGGGCACGGGTTTGGCAAATCCGGAGCGAGGGCGGAGAGTCACGGCGCCCGCAGCGGGATGATGGGCAAATGGCATCTCGATCCCCATGCGAACTGCCTGGCCTGGGCCAAGGACGCCATGCCCGGCCTCACGTCCAGGGCGCCCTTTTGGACAATGTGAATACGTGGAAGATGGAGGTGAAGAACCATGTCGGAGCCCTCGGGTGGCAGGGGGCCAATGGGGTTTTGTGAAATTGCGTCATGGGTGGTGGGCTGCTTCTGAGCGAGCCGTCTGGCGCCCTTGACTGGGCGTTTGGTTGCAAAGCCGGTCCGTTCATGGGTAATGCGCCGTTGGTGAATCAGGCCATCGGCAAGGCGCCAACCACCGCAGCGGCCGAGAAGTACGCAAGCACGTATCTTTTCAGGGGCCCTTGCTTCGGCGGCGAATGCGCTCGTGGGCACAGCGCCTCCGCTGTTTGGCGCAACGCCCGAAATCCCACTTTGGAGCGCCCGATTTGCAAAGACCCCCCGGGCCCTCCGTGCTGTAGTGTTTGAATATGCGGCCCCCAGAACATCCCCCAGAACACGCCCCGGGACATCTCCCACAATCCTACCCAGCCACCCCCCCAGAACACCCTCCAGAACCCGGCCAATCGTCTGCGCTTTCAAGACGCGCCTTCCTGGCTTCCTCCGCGGCGCTCGCGGCCGGGCATGTTCTGTTTGGGTCAGGCCTGGCCAAAGCGGCCGAAGTGAAAAAGGAAAGCGGGCCCTGGAAGGGTCCGGTCATCGGGTTCACGAAACCGTTTGCGCATCTTTCCTTCGAGGAAACCGCCGACCTCGTCGCGGAGGTTGGCTGGGATGGAGTGGATTGCGCCGTCCGGGGCAAAGTGACTCATATTCAGCCGGAACGAGTCGAGGAAGACCTCCCGAAGATGGTCGAGGCGCTCAAAAAGCGTGGCAAGGAAGTCACCATGATTACCACCGATATCACCCGGCTGTCCCCTCAGGCGGAAAAGGTGTTGCGGACGATGGCGGCGCTTGGAGTTCGGAAATACCGGCTCGGGTTCGAGCATTATTCCAAAACCGAACATCCCTCCAAAAAACTGGCCGAGCTGGCGCCTGCTCTAAAAGACCTGGCGGCCTTCAACAAAGAACTGGGCATTCAGGGGGGATATCAGAATCACTCGGGCGAAAGCTATGTCGGGGCGCCGCTGTGGGATATTTGGACTTTGGTAAAAGATCTCGATCCGGCCGCGCTGGGAGTCTGTTTTGATATCGGCCATGCGACTTTGGAAGGGGGGCTTTCGTGGCCGATCCAGACCCGCCTGATGCAGCCGCATTTTACGGCGGTGTTCTGTAAGGATTTCTATTGGGAGAAAACCCCGAAAGGCTGGGCGCCCATCTGGTGTAATTTGGGAGAAGGGATGGTGCGGAAATCCTTTTTTGACTCGCTCAAAACCACGGATTTCCGGGGCCCGATTTGCCAGCATCACGAGTATAAAACGCTCGGCAAAGGCCCGGAAATGCTCGCTAACCTCCAGAAAGATCTGGCCGCCTTACGCCAATTCCTAGCTTAAGCCGCAAGTTTCTCCCGGGTTCTCGTACGGATCCTCGCTGGCGAAAAACCAGTGGGGAATCCGGCGGGAGGCTCACCTGTGGCGTTGTCTGAAAGGGGTGTTGGGGATAGGCTGGCGCCATGAGGGAAATCATCTTCGAGGTGCGAGAAGACGAAATGGATGGCGGATTTGTCGCGCTGGCTCTGGGGTACTCGATTGCCACTCAGGGAGACACGCTAGAAGAGCTTCGGCTCATGGTTAAGGAGGCGGTAAAATGCCACTTCGGAGATGGAGAAGCCGGACAAGCGCCTCAGATTATCCGGCTGCATTTTGTCCGGGATGAAGTTCTCACTGCGTGAGGATTCCCAGAGATCTGAGTGGCACAGAAATCACCAGGGCGCTTCGAGTCTTGGGATATGGAAAGGTCCGTCAGGACGGCTCCCACATTCGGCTTACGACAACGATAAACGGGCTGCATCACCTGACGGTTCCTAATCATGCACCGCTTAAACCTAAAAACGGGAATGGGATTGCGCAACCACAGGTAAACCGGCGGTTTTTCGGAGTGTATTTGTGGGCTGACTATCCGGGGTTAGCCGCTCAGGAATCGTTCGGCATCAGCGGGCAATTGGCCCAGCCATTTTCCACCCAGCCACCGACGGAAAATATACGTCAATAGACACCGCCAACGCTCCTCCTC
>CAMCYN010000320.1 GCA_945883955.1 Akkermansia muciniphila | reverse complement strand
GCTGGCAGGGGCCGCTGGAGAATTACGAGGTGGTCGACGGAGCCATTGTCTGCAAAGCGCAAAAGGGCGGGACCCTTCATACACTCGAAGAATTCTCCAATTTTAAGGCTCGGGTGGAATTTAAGCTGCCTCCGGGCGGCAACAACGGCCTGGCCATTCGGTATCCCGGCACGGGCGACACCGCTTACGTCGGGATGTGTGAATTACAGGTGCTCGACGACACGGCTGAGAAATACGCAAAGCTCGATCCCCGCCAGTATCACGGTTCGGCGTACGGGATGGTGGCTCCGCATCGCGGTTATCTGCGGCCCGTGGGCGACTGGAATTTCCAGGAAGTCACCGTCGAGGGCAGCCGGATCCGGGTGGAACTCAACGGTACGGTGATTGTAAACGCCGATATCGCCGGGATTACCGAGTTTGCAGGGAACAAGGCGCATCCCGGCAAGGAGCGGACCAGCGGGTTCTTTGGATTCGCCGGCCATAACGATCCGGTGTCGTTCCGGGCCATCCAGCTTCAGCCGCTGAAATAGCGGGCCGGATTCGTCCCAAAATCGTCCCAAAACGAACCTTCAGCAGGGAACCCTAAGGGATGGGGAAGCGGGTTAAACCGTCTTTCCTGCCCGGAGGGTTCCCTGTTTTTGTTTGTTACTGGGCGCCCTGTTTTGAAGGTGTGGCGGCCCAGTCGAGGCAGATGAGCCGCTGTTCGTCCCGCAGATAGAGCCGGCGGTTGGCCAGCACGGGTCCGGCCCAGCACGGGTATTGGAGACCGGGGACCTGCCAATGACCCGCTTCGATGAGCTTTTTGGAGCTGGGTTCGAGAATGCCGAGCTGTCCGCTTTCGCCGAGCGCAACCAGGCGGCCGTCGGCGAAAATCAGCGAGCCCCGGCCGTAAACTTCCGGGGGCTTTTCGCCCGCGCGCAGTTTGGCGTGGCCGGCGTTGGGCCAGCCTTCGTAACGATCCCACTGGAGTTTGCCGTCCTCCCATTGCACACACCGGAAGCGGGCATCGGGTTCGTTACGGCCGCTGAAGGCGAACAGATATCCGTCCCAGAGGACGGGGCGGCTCCAGTGCATTTCGAGCTGGAGGCCGTTCCAGATCGGTTCCACACCCCGGCCGTCGGGTTTGACACGCAGCAGAATGGAGCCGTTTTTGAAATAAGCCGACGAAAGCAGAACGCAATCGTCCTGGACGACCGGCGTCATGGCGTTGACCGAGGAATCCTGCCGGGCGCGGAACCAGTACGCGAAGTTACATTCGCCCGTAGCCGGATCGAGGGACAGCAGGCCCTGTCGGGTGACACAGAGGGCGTGGCGTTTGCCGTGGATGGTGGCGAGGACTGGCGTGCAGTAGCTGGCCTGTTTCTGGAAGGCCGGATCGGCCGGGTTCCAGGTGACAAGCCGTTCGCCCGGCCAGCCGGTCATGGGCACGCCGGTCCAGGTTTTTTCGCCGCCATTGGCCCAGAGGGTCTTTCCGGTGGTGGCATCCACGGCGATGACGCCTGAGTTGGGCTGGCCGCCGAGTATCACGATGAGGCGTCCGTCCTCGAGTACCGGGGAACTGCCCACTCCGAAGAAGGCTTCCGGCACGTCAAAGTCGCGTGAAAGATCGCGGCGCCAGAGAACGGCCCCGTCGGTCCGGTTCAGGCATAAGAGGACACCTTCGGCGCCGAAGGTGATGCAGGTTTTTTCGGTGAGCAGCGGGCTGCATCTCGGGCCGTTGTTGTACCCGAAGGGATCGACGAAATTGCTGGGGTAGGCCGTTTTCCAGCCCGGCTTGCCGGTGGCGGCGTCGAAAGACTCCACGATTTCCTCGTTTCCGAGGCGGTGATGCAGGATGAGTTGGGTGCCCTGGATGCTGGGGGCGCTGTAGCCCGTGCCCACTTCGCGTTGCCAGAGAATAGGCACGCCGTCGTCGGGGAGAGACTGGCGGAGGCCGGTTTCGGGCGAGGTATTGTTGCGGTTGGGACCGAGAAATTCGGGCCAGTCGGCGGCAACTCCCTTAAGCGGGGAGAGAGTGGCGAGTAATGCCAGGGAGAAGAGTTGGGGGCTATTCATGGAGAGTGGGTGAGCGTGGCTTGCCATTCGGTCTGAGGCTTTGGATGTTGTCTGGAAATGGAAGAGATTCCCATGCTGGAAAAAGTGTTGGCCGGCCTGAACAAAGCCGGGGTGGTTCCGGCGCAAAAACACCTGTTTGTGTGTATCGGGCCGGATTGTTGTGCCTCTACGGAGGGGGAAGTTTTGTGGGAGCGGATCAAGGCTCGGGTGCGCGAGACGGGGCTTTCGGTAATGCGCACCAAGGCCGGCTGTTTTCGGGTGTGTGTGGGCGGACCTTGGCTGGTGGTTTATCCGGAAGGAACCTGGTACGGCGCGGTGACGCCCGAACGGTTCGAGGTGATTTTGAGCGAACACCTGCTGGGCGGTGTGCCGGTGGAGCGCTGGGTGGTAGCGCGCAACTCTTTGGGGACACCGGCGCCCCAAGCGGACTAGGTGCAGGAGTAGGGGGAGTGGCGGGGAGGCTTGCCAGCAGCGGCGGGAGAGGAGGTTAGGGGTGGCCGGGTACACGCCCGGATTTGCAAGTGGGCGATTCAAGGGGGTGAGCGTGCTTTCACCTTTTCTTATGAATTTGCTTAAAAACCGCCTGTTCCCGGCCCTGGCTGCCGGGGGGATCTGTTTCACTTTGGGGCTTTCCGAGGCCCAGGCCACCCAGGCCATCCTGTTGCAGGACACCCATATCAGTTCCTATGCCACCAGTATTGCCGGGGGGCGTGCTGTGACCCTGATGATCGAGGGGCGTCCCGGCCAGAAGGGGACCTTTGTGTGTTTGCTGTTTGATCTCCTCTCTGTCCTTCCCGAGGGCACCACCTGGAACCACATCTCCCGGGCCACACTGACTGTCTATGTGAGCACCAGCACTTACCCTAGCTCTCTCCGGGTCGAAGCCATACGCGGAAAATGGGATGAATGGCCCCTCAATTACGCTCGTTTCCTGCAAGCCGGGATGAGCACCGGAAACGATCCGGCTGGAAACACGTACGCCTCGGCGACTGTGAAAACCGGTGGCAATTTCGTCGCTTTCGATGTCACCGAACTTGTCCGGGATTGGGTTGAAGGCGTCCTTCCCAACGACGGCCTGGCCATCCTCGCCGAGGGGAGTACTCGTACGTATCTCAATTCCAAAGAAGGCGGGGGCTATCCGGCCCGACTGGAGATGACCTTGCAGAAAGACGCCGGTACAGGCACCGCGACGTGGTTAAGCGGTAACGGCGCGCCCGATCCGGAAGTGGGTAACGAAGGCGACTTTTATCTCGATAAAAGCGCCACGGCTTTTTACGGCCCAAAACGTCAGGGCGGCTGGGGGAATGCCGTGGTACTCCGTGGTGTGCAGGGTTTTCGCGGAGAAACCGGGCAACCGGGCGGTAAAGGAGAACCCGGGCTAAGAGGCGATCCTGGCGAAAAGGGCGATTCAGGGGAACGCGGTGAAACCGGTCCGGTGGGGCCCATGGGGCCAGCCACGATCCGCATCTTACCCAAAGGGGA
>CAMCYN010000319.1 GCA_945883955.1 Akkermansia muciniphila | reverse complement strand
CGGGCGCACCCACATAAACGGACACGACTGCTACCAGCGCGGTCTGTTGAAAACGAGGCTCATCCAAACGTGTCGGAGCGGGAAGGAAGCGCCTCCACGGACCCCGGCAGCTTGCGGCGGATCAGACCTCTTTTCCGTTTTGAATCCGGCGCGTAAGCTGAGCGACACTATGAGTGCCCCCTTTACCCGAGCCCGAGCCGCCCTGGATGCCATCCATGCGACCGACCCGCACACCGTCGGAAACGTTCCTTCGGAACTGATTTACGCCGACCGGCTGGAATCCTGGCTTCTCCGGCTGGTACCCAACCCTTCCCCCGCTCTTTCGCTGGCCGCCCGGGCCCAACATCTGGAGCGCTGGGTTATTCCTCGCTCGGACTTCCCCATGGACCGGGCGGGGTATCACGCATGGCGCACATCGGTGCATCGACGCCAGGGCCAGAGGGCCGAGGAGATTCTCGTGGGCGCTGGTGTGGACGCGGAAGTGGCGGGGCGAGTTCGAACCCTGGTTTCCAAACTCGCAAAAGACGCAGACGGCCAGGCGCTCGAAGATGCCGCATGTCTGGTTTTTCTGGAATACGAACTGGCCGACTTCGCCGTGTCGCACCCGGATTACACCCGCGAAAAGTTTATGGGCATCATTCAGCGGACCTGGCGCAAGATGAGCCCGGCGGCACACGCACTCTCCGGCAGCATTCCCTTGTCTGCCGAACTGGCCAGTCTGGTGAAGGAAGCCGTGAGCGGGGCCGGCTCCACTCCATAAGCACACCGGAATCCCGGACACACCGGAATCCCGGGAGTTTTCCGCAGCCCTTTTTGCGGGGTTTCGGGTCCCGGCGGAAGCGGACCCGATGCCGGCTGGGATGCGACTCCGGCATCACGCCCCCTTACGCACTCGCGTAAATTGCCACATTTTCGCGGGATCTTAGCCTGCCTGAATGAGACACCTTTCCTCCCCCCCACAGCTCCATCGCCGGTGTTTCCTCCAACAATCACTCGCCGCCGGGCTCGCCTGTGTTGGGTTCCCCGCAATCGCCCAGTCCTCCGCCTCAATCCTTGGTCAGGACGAACACCGTTACCGGGTGGTGCCGGGCTGGGGCGATCTGGGCGGAACCACACCGCTCAAAAACTGTCACGGGATTGTGTGTGACCACGAAGGCCACATCGTCCTGCTCACCGATCACACCGCCAACAACGTCGTCATCTATGACAAGGCTGGCAAACTCGTCCACAAATGGGGCACGGAGCTTCCCGGAGCCCACGGCCTTTCTCTTGTGCAGGAAGGCACGCGGGAAGTGCTCTTCATCACGGATCTGCAGAAGCACCTCGTAGTGAAAACCACTTTGGACGGACAAAAGCTGGCGGAATGGCGCTGGCCGGAACACACCGGCAAATACACTAAAGAAGCCGAGTACCGCCCCTCCTGGACACTCCATCTTCCAGACGGCGGCTTTTTCGTACTCGATGGCTACGGTCGCGATTACATCGCCCACTACGGGGCCGATGGCACCTTCCTGCAGATCTTCGGTGGTGCGGAAGGTGGCATCCAGCATTGGGGACCCCACGGAGGAATGGTGGATAGCCGCGAGGGCCAGACGCCGACGCTCCTTGTGGCCATGAGTGACCAGCAACATCTGCTTCGCCTCTCTCTGAATGGCGAAGCCCTGGGCCGGATCGACCTGCCTGGAGGCAACCCCCGCCAGATCCGGCCACAAAAAGACCATTATTTCGTGGCGCATCTGGGCGACAACTGGCCCCAGGACAAGAACTCGCGCGGCTTCGTTTCGGTGCTCGACTCGGAACTACGGGTGCTAGCCAACCTCGGCGGAACCCCGCCCGTCTACACAAGCGCCGGGAAACTCGAACCAATGGCGCACCTTGGGGAGGTGTTTATGCACCCGCACGACCTAGTGGTGGATAAGGAGGACAGCATTTACGTGGCACAGTTTGCCTCCCAGCAGACGCCTCCGATTAAACTCGAACGAATTTAGCAGCGAGCCGAGATAGATCGTGGCTCCCACCCGGGGGATAGTGTTGTTCCTAGCAATTTACGGAGCACCTAATCTCCGGTTGGGGTCTCGCCCGAGTCCCAACTCAGATCCAGGTCAGCCGATTGTTCGGTTAACGACCAGGTGCCTGTACTCGGTAAACCCACAATGCCCTCGGTTTCCTCTTCCAATAGCCGGTCGAAGGCAGACCTAAAAAAATTAACCCCTTTGAGTCCGCGATATCGGCTCGTCTTCCTTACATGAGTGTCTGAGTTTCCAACTCCGAGTAGTGGCGAACAAAGTCGCCGGTATGAGTTACGGCGCTCCGTCTGAGCACAAAAATAGGGGTATGGCACGCGCTCTTCCAAATATTGGCGATGATATTCCCACCAGTATTCGGCGAAAGAGGATAAAATCCAACTCCATAGATCTCGATAATTTGGAATATTCCGCCAAATTCAAGAAAGGAAACAAATTCTTGCAGCGCATACCCCCTTACATGAGGCCCCCATATTCTTATAGATGATGGCTGCATACCCAAAGCCAACATAACACGGTTATGGAAGCTCGCCAAATTTGGCACTGATATTATCAAAGTTCCGCCCGGGGCAAGCACACTTGCAATCTCGTCGTAAGGAAGAAAAATATTCTTTAGATGCTCGAAAACCTGATTGCATACAACCGTATCAATAGATGCAACAGGAAGCTTCCACGCTTGTGACTCAATGTCCACCTCAACCACTGTGAGCCCGCTTTCCCGAGCCTTCTGAGCTGGGGCGACCATACCCTCAATTCCAAATATACTTTTAGCAGATAATGACTTCGCATAAGTCAAAGTAGTTGATCCGTCCCAACAGCCAACATCCAGAAGCGACCCTCCTTTTTTGGCGTGCTTAACAAGAAGACGGTTAATCTCAACATTCAATGAGTGATGAATTTTCGAACAGCGATTCATTTTATATAAACCTTATCCAGGCGCGATCACTGAAAACAATCACATAATTAAACACTAAGAAACTTTTCAAGTGCAGCCCGGAGCCGCTCTTGTCTAAAACGCCCAACATTTCTTCAACAGACGACTGAAGAAAATGGCTCATTACAGCTTACGGGAAGCAGATCGACTGTTACAGATTACAAAGCCCTTTTCTCGAAACATAATACCTCACCGATTAAGGAGGCTTCGGTCTGCTCATTAAAACTATCCGCTTTCACCCTCGATAACTGCCTCAATTGCACCACCTGCACGAAACGCAAATGAGAGATGACATCAGGTTGTTGAGCGACGCGAGAACCCGCGATCTTAAAAGCGACAACAACCACCAATCCAACTCAACCCGTCTCCTGCAAAGCGTGCGAACTCGGCATCCAGAACTGCGTAGTACACCCCCAGGCTCGGGACTCACTTCCTGAAGGGTGTGCTCACTCTCAGACCCCTCTGTTTTGGTTCAGCGGCAAACGGAAAAAAGGGCGGGATGAGTTGCTGAGTGGGAGGGTGGTTGTTGGCGGTTGTTTTTTCGGTTTTGCCTGGCCTTGGCGAGGGTTTGGTCACGGGTGGCAAAGATGG
>CAMCYN010000318.1 GCA_945883955.1 Akkermansia muciniphila | reverse complement strand
CGGTACCGACTCGTGCGCGAAATTGCAGGAAAGGCCGGCGGCTCAAGCGCGATAGCGAACGACGCGAGCGCCAAGCTTTGGGAGCTCTACGACATGGAAGCCGACCCAAGTGAGACGCGGAACATCGCCACAGAGAACGCCGACATCGTCGCCCAACTCAGCGCACAATACGATGCGTGGTTCGCCGACATCTCACACGATCCCCAGCGGCGTTTGCCATTGCCCGTAGGATATCCGCAGCACAACCCTGTCGAACTGCACGCGCCACAAGCTTACTTGGATAAGCCGCTGAAGTTTGCCAGCGGACCCGGCTTCTCGAACGACTGGATTACGGGTTGGACAGACACAAAGGGGAAACTGTGGTTTGACCTCGAGGTAGCCACCGCCGGTTCTTACGAGATCGAACTCGCGTTTGCCTCTCTACCTGCCGACGCAGGTTCACGCTTACGCATTAGCGCTGGAAGCGAATCCATCGAGATGACCATTCCCCCAGCGCCCGCACCGGAAATCCCGCTCCCCAATCGAGACGAAGCGGGAATGACGAGATACCGCAATCGCGAGTGGGGCACGCTGAAAGCCGGGGCTCTCAAGCTCCCTGCAGGTCCGGCCAAACTCACTCTCGAACCGCTCACCATGACCGGCGCGCAGGTGATGGATTTCAAACACCTGAAGCTAAGCCTGCATCCCGCACAATGAAACGCCCCATCACCCTTCTCGCCGCCCTGCTGCTCGCCCCTCTCACCGTGGTGTACGCTCGCGAGTCCAAACCCAACGTCCTTTTTATCGCGGTGGACGATCTACGCCCGTGGATCGGATCCATGGGATTTCCCGCTGCCAAAACGCCGAACTTCGACCGATTAGCCGCACGCTCGGTCACCTTTTCGAAGGCCTACACAGCCGCCCCGTGGTGCAATCCGTCACGCACAGCATTACTGACGGGGTTACGACCAGGGACCACCGGCGTGTATGCGCACTGGGACGATCATTGGCGCACCTCTCCAAGGCTCTCCAACCAAGAGACCCTGCCACAATACTTCCGCCGTCACGGCTATGAAACCATCGGCGCGGGAAAAGTCTTTCACCACAGCAAGGCTTCCCAAGATCCCGTCTCATGGGATCGTTACTGGCCATCCCAGAGCCAGTGCATGCTCGACCACGGCGTCGCAAACCCACCTTTGAACGGCCTGGACCTTCGGCGCACGGTCGACTGGGGAGCGTCCTGGCGGGCAAAGGGCGACATGCCTGACTGGAAAGTAGCCGACTTCATTGTCGAAGAACTGGCCAAACCACTCGAGCGTCCGCGCTTCATCGCCTGCGGCCTCTATCTGCCGCATCTCCCGTGGTATGTGCCGCAGGAATATCTCGATCGCTATCCCCTCGATCAGGTGCCTCTGCCCGCCATGAAAGGGGACGACCTCGACGATATAGGTCCCTATGGTAAACGCTTTGCATTGGGTGAAGGATTGCCCAACCCGGAGGACCCTGACGATTATGGGAGTAGTAAGGGCATCTTCGAAAAAATCCGAGCGGCAGGCCAATGGAAGGAAGCCGTGCGCGCTTACCTCGCAGCCATCAGTTTCGCGGACGATTGCCTCGGCCGTGTACTCGACGCCGTCGAAGCCAGCCCCGGCGGACGCGAGACTATCGTCTGCCTGTGGAGTGATAATGGCTGGCACCTCGGCGAAAAGCTGCACTGGGAAAAAGTGACGCTTTGGGAGGAGGCCACCCGCTGCGTCCTGATGATCTCCGCTCCAGGCAAGAAACAGGCGACCACCTGTGATCGGGTCGTCAATATCATGGACCTCCACCCCACGCTGATTGAATTGGCCGGTCTGCCAGCTCGAGAAGGTCTCGAGTGCCGCAGCCTCAACCCGCTGCTCGAGGCCCCGAGCGCCGACTGGCCTCACCCGACACTCATCACCCATGGGCGAGGCAATCATGCCGTGCGTGACGAGCGCTATCGCTACATCCATTATCGAAACGGCGAAGAGGAACTCTACGACCATACCCTAGACCCAAATGAATGGAGCAATCTCGCCGATCAACCCGCCCAACGGCCGATCATAGAGTCCCTACGTCGCCACATTCCCCTCGAAGAAGCCTCGCCTATTGCGCCCGAGTATTCAGGCAAGCATTGAGGACAGTCTCCAAACACCCCAAGTGAGAACACCACAATGAGAATCCGCCTCACGCACCTCACCGTTCTGCTCCTATCTGTTGGCTTTCAAGCACACGCATTGGCCGATGCCACCACGTCCCCAGCTCGGTCCAAACCCAACGTGGTGCTCATTCTCGCAGACGATCTGGGCTGGAGCGATCTCGCCTGTTACGGATCGGATCTCCACGAGACGCCGCACCTGGACCGGTTCGCGCAACAGGGAGTGCGCTTTACCAACGCCTATGCGATGTCGGTATGCTCGCCAAGTCGCGCATCCCTTCTCACGGGCAAGCATGCAGCTCGGTTGCAAATCACCACGTGGGCGGAAGGTTCGCGAGGAGGCCCGAAAAACCGCAGGCTGATAGAGGCGTCTTCCCTGCATGATCTCCCGCAGACGGAGACAACTCTAGCCCGCCGTTTTCACGATGCTGGCTACCTGACCGCCCTCGTTGGAAAATGGCATCTGGGCGACGCCGATCACTCTCCGGAGTCGCACGGTTTCGATGTAAACATTGGGGGCACGCAGTGGGGCGCACCGCAGACGTATTTTTGGCCCTATAGCGGCAAAGGCCGGTTCGGCCCTGAGTTCCGGTTTGTGCCCCACCTGGAGTTTGGCAAACCCGGCGAGTACCTCACCGACCGTCTTACCGAGGAGGCACTCCGGGTAATCGATCACGCAGGCGAGCAACCGTTCTTTCTCTACTTCGCCCAGCATGCACCGCACACCCCGGTTGAAGCGAAAGCAGGAGATATACGGCATTTTGAAGCGAAACTGCGCCCCGGGCAGACACATCGAAATCCGGTTTATGCGGCAATGATCAAGAGCCTCGACGACAGCGTGGGGCGTGTCCTTGCTCATCTGAAGGCGCGAGGACTCGATCAGAACACAATCGTCATTTTCACCAGCGACAACGGCGGCTACATCGGCACCGACAAAGGTCAAACCATGCCAGTCACGAGCAACGGGCCGTTACGTTCTGGGAAAGCGTCGCTTTATGAGGGCGGACTCCGTGTGCCGCTGCTAGTCCGGTGGCCGGGCGTAACTCCCGCTGGCGCGGAATGCCACGAACCCGTGATCCTGATGGACCTGTTTCACACGCTCGCCAATTCGGCAGCCTCGAAATCGGGAGCAGCTCCGCAACAAGAGGACGATGGGCTGGACCTCAAAAACCTCCTGCAAGCGCCAGGCCAAAGGCTTAATCGCGACGCACTTTACTTCCACTTTCCACACTACTACGCCACGACAACACCGGTGAGCGCCGTACGTGCAGGCAACTGGAAGCTGCTCGAATACCTCGAGGACGGTCGTACGGAGCTCTACAACCTCCAGTCTGATCCCGGTGAAACAAACGATCTAGCGAAGCAAACACCCGAAAGAACAGAGACCCTGTTGAAACAGCTGCACCAGTGGAGAGAACAGGTTGGTGCCGCGATGCCAGTGGTC
>CAMCYN010000317.1 GCA_945883955.1 Akkermansia muciniphila | reverse complement strand
TCGTCGTGTCCTGTTTGAGATCCGTGCCTTCATGCCAAATTCCCGCCAAGGCGTGATTGCCGCTCTCGCGAATCGCCCACACCACCAGCGTCACTGACTTCCCGACTCCTTTGAGATCAATTGCCGAATCGTTTAGACGCTCACGAGGGACAAATAGCAGCGGTCGAAATGTCGTATCCGTTTCTTTACGTAACTGGATCGCCTGACCAAAAGGGCCACGATCCAACAACGGAAAGTCCGCATAAGTGGCCGCACGTCCTTCTCCCCAGAAATCCCGCACGTAATTTCCGGCATCCAACGCGTAATTATGAGAATCCCCGGCAGCAACGTGGGCGGTAAAGCGATGTGTGCCGTTCTGTTCGCGTTTTACAAAATCCCATAGCGCCACAAATCCAGGCACCTCGCGCACCTCTTTGACCCTCTCCTGATAACCGGCTCCGTCTGCGGTTTGCGCGACCCCCAAGTTTGGAAAAATAAAAGCCCCCGCGAGTAAAAGAAACGGCGTCTTCATAGAAAAAGTGGAACAGGTTGTGTCTGCAATTGCTCCCATTGCTTAGAAGGAGACTCTTTTCGATAGCAAAGGCAAAATCGAACAGCCTGAGAGCCGTGCGGACATTGCTGCGGATCGGTGTGCCACACCTTCGGCTCAACAGCCCGCCATTTGCTGGAGGGCAGTTTTGTCGGTGCGACTGGGGGGCGTGGGACGCATAGCCTCAGCTGTGATTTTGCCGTTTGCAGCTATACTGACGCTGGTCGCGGAGATTGCGAGGATGCGCCATTTCGCCGGCCGGGCAAATGTGTACCGAGATGTCCCAGAGGCCGACTGGGGAAAAACAAGTGAATGAAGATTGGGATTTTACAGGTAAGATGTGTGATTTTTAATTAGATTCTTATTCCAGCCTCATAGAGAGGCATTAAAGATAATACCCCATGCGTATCCTCCTTGTTGAAGACGAACAAAAAGTCGCGCGGCTTATCGCTCAGGGGCTTGGAAAAGAGGGCTTTGAGGTGGATACCGCTTCGGATGGCCAGGCCGGCCTCCAGTCTGCGTTGGGGAACGCCTACGATCTGCTTATTGTCGATCTCATGCTTCCGAAACTGACAGGTTCGGAGCTCATTAAACAGTTGCGCAAGAGTAATGGAGACCTGCCGATTGTAGTACTTACGGCCCGGGATAGCTTGACGGATAAACTGTCGAATTTTGAAGCGGGGGCGGACGATTATCTTACGAAACCTTTCGCCTTGGCCGAATTGCTGGTGCGAATCAAAGCGCTGCTTCGCAGGGGAGCCAGCAACCGCTCCAATATTTTACGGATAGCGGATCTGGAAATTGATCGTGTAGCCCACCAGGTAAAGCGTCAGGCGACACCCATTAAGCTCACGAGTAAAGAGTATGGACTACTCGAGTATTTAGCGAGTAATGCGGGACGTGTTTTGTCGCGCTCGATGATTGTTGAACACGTCTGGGACCAGAGTTTTGAGGGCTTTACAAATATCGTGGATGTTTATGTGCGCCAATTACGAGCCAAAATTGATGAGCCCTTTGAGGTGCGACTGATTCAGACCGTGCGCAACGTAGGATATACGTTGGTGGATCCGGCGACGGCATGAAGGTTTCCTCTATCCGCTTTCGGTTGATCGTCTGGTTTGCCTCGCTATTAAGCGTCGTGGTGTTGGCTTTTGGTGCCTACACTTATGAGAGATCCTGGCATTATCAGGAGCAGGTGTTGTCGAGGTTTCTGGCCAACCGAGCCCGGTTGGTAGAAGCATTGGTGTTAAATATCCCTTCGCATGGGGAGCCCTGGATGGTGCAGCAAATCGCCGAGCGTTTTTCTCCGGAGTCGAACGATAGATTTGTCCGGATTATGCGCGATGGTGTCAAAATATACGGATCCGGGCCTCCGAATGATCATAGTTTTGAGCCAGCGGAGGTTCCTCTATTGGACTTTTCCGTATCCACTCCAGTCGTGCGCAGGCAATCTTTGCCAACAGATAGCGATTTGTTAATCGCCTCTCGGAAAGTAGAAATTGATTCTCACTGGTATACCATCGAGGTCGGCTCTTCTTTAGCCTCCAGTTACCGGGTGCTTCATGGCTTGGGATGGACTTTGGCCTGTGGCTTACCCGTGGTAGTGGGATTGGCGATTCTGGGGGGGATGATCATTTTAAAAAGGGCCCTCCTTCCCGTGGAACGGTTGATGACTTCCGCCCAGGAGATCACCCTGCATCAGCTGGATCGTCGGTTGCCGGTTCCACAAAGCGGGGATGAAATTGCGGCGCTCGCTACGGCTCTTAATCAGATGATTGGGCGACTGGATGAAGCCTTTCGAAATTCCAGTCGCTTTACTTCCGATGCTTCCCATGAACTGCGCACGCCACTGACCATTATTCGTGGAGAACTCGAGGCGCTCAGCCTGCGCTCGGATGTGCCGGAGGAAGTAGGCGAGAGTATCGGGAACCTGCTTGAAGAAACCGAACGGCTTGTCCGCATCGTCGAGGGGTTGTTTGCATTGGCCCGTCTGGATTCAGGGGAATCCCAAGCGCGTCGGGAACGGTTTGATTTGTCCCAACTCGCGGAAACGACTGCAGAACAAATTTGTATGCTGGCGGAAGAAAAAAGGATCGTTTTACGGTGTGAGACTGCGGGTAAAACGGAGATCGACGGAGATAGGGCGCGTATTAAGCAGGTGATTGTTAATCTGCTGGATAACGCCATTAAATATACCCCTCCTGAGGGGCACGTAATCGTATCCGTGGGGGTCCGCGATGGATTGGCTTTCTTAGAAGTGAATGATTCCGGTTCCGGTATTCCAGATTCAGCTATTCCTTATATATTTGAACGCTTTTATCGGGCGGATGAAGTTCATTCCCGCGAAGTAGATGGCGCGGGCCTCGGATTATCTATTGTGCATTCTATCTGCACTGCTCACGGAGGCAGCGTGTCGGTGCGAAACACGGAGCCGTCCGGGTGTTGTTTTACCGTCCTGTTACCTTGCACCTCTTAATTCAGATCGCCGGAAGAGATAAATAGATTTCCTTCCCCCGTCTTCCCGGGCCTGCTGCCGGTGTTCTTTCCGACTCACAGTATTTAAGGTCAGATAATTTACCAAAGCGGCTCTCGGGGCGTCTCGCCTCTTCAAGGGGGGCCTGCCCCCCTCCCGAACTCGCCCGAACTCGCAAATTCGCCCTAACGCTTAAAGGGCGTAGGCTCGGTACGCGATTTTCGCGTCCCGTTGCCGTCCAGTGTGGTGCGAGCTCCAGTGGTGGTCGCCGTGAGAACCTGGAAGCCGCACATGGCCGGAGCTTCCACCACCGTCATCTCCGAGGCGGTGTTCCAGGGACCGCTGGTGTCGATTTCGCCTTCGTCGCCTTCGCCCGTGGAGTCGTTGTAATACTGGTCGACGATTCCCGGAGTGGGCGGGATCATGCCGATGGAGAGAGCAGATTTCCCAAGGTTCTCCAGAGCGCGCATAAAGGCGTGCATGTGGGTGATTTCCCGGGTCATGAGAAACTGCAGCGCTTCTTTGGTGCCCGAATCGTCGCAGAAATTTATGAGCCGCTCGTAAACAATCTTGGCGCGAGCTTCGGCGGCAATGTTGCTGCG
>CAMCYN010000316.1 GCA_945883955.1 Akkermansia muciniphila | reverse complement strand
GCGCCCGTCAAACTGATGCCCAGCTTCGACTGCTTCCATGCCACGGACGGCTACCACGGGGACCAGTCGCTCGAACTCGTGCGTGGTGTCTTTGGCAACTATCTACACCAGGGCGCCGACGGCGTGGGCGCTTTCAACGGGATCATCGGTTCACCCGAACAGGCAGCGAAACTAGGTCTGACACAAACGGATACGAGGGATCTGCAGGTCTTCTCTACGATCGGCAGTATAGCAACGATGAAAGACAAGGCGCGTTATTACCCCATCGACCGGCGCGGCGGCTATGCCCACAACGAAGGTTACGGCTCATCCAACAACAACGCGTCCTTGCCGATCGAATTGAAGAACGACCAGTCCCCGGCCACGCTCACGCTTCCCGTCTGGGAGCCGGTGAAGGCGGGAACCGATGCGCGAGTGCGACTGGTGTTGTTTCAGCATGTCGAAAGCGACGAGGTTGCCGTGCATTTCAACGGTGCCGCCTTGAAACAAGACCTCGTCGATGCGCAGTGGAAGGATCCGCGCATCTTTTCTCCGGATCCTCAGCCTTCCACGGTGACACCCGGCGCACTGGTCAAGAACCTTGCCGCACAAAAGCTGACCCGAATGGAGTTCCTCGTTCCGACCGAAATCCTGAAGCGGGGCGACAACAGCATCGTCCTCTCAGTGAATCGCAAAGGCCCGTTCCCGCCCTCCAAGTATGTGAAGGTCGAGAAGGTGGAGCTGCACCTCAAATGACGACACCAAAGTGAACCCATGAAATCCGCCCCCATGACAAAAATGCTCAAAACCCTCACCCCGATTCTACTGGCCGCCGGCCTTGTCGGTAGTGCGATCGCGCAAACACCCACGACGAACAGCGCCGTCCCCGTGGTGACGCTCGCGAGTGCTGAACCGGTCACCATCGATCTCGCCCAGCGTACTTGGCAGGGCATTCCGGGCCTTGAACGCACAGCAAAGGGACGCGTTTATGCGTCTTGGTTTACCGGCGGGCCGAAGGAGCCGTCACCGGACAACACGGTGCTGCTTTCACGCAGCGACGATGCCGGAAAGACTTTCACCCCGCCCGAAGCGATCGCTTTGCCAACGAGCGATGGCACACGCACCTTTGATCCCACGCTGTGGATCGATCCAAAGGGGCGCCTCTGGTACATTTTCAATCGCGGAAACAAGGATATCCCGAGACACGATGTTTGGGCGCGAATTTGTGACGACCCCGACGCTACACCGCCGGTGTTCGGCGCCGAGTTCCGCGTCGGGTACGGGGTGCCTTATGCCTTTCGCATGAACAAGCCGACGGTGCTTTCCTCCGGCGAATGGCTCATGCCGGTGACGCACGCGGGGGAGGAGGTGATTCACGATTGGTTTGCCGGATCGAAACAACTTCAAGGCGTGGGCATCTCGACCGATGAAGGAAAGACCTGGAAGCTGCACGGTGCGCTCAAAGCCCCGGAGTGGGCGCTGGAGTGTATGGTCACGGAACTCAAGGATGGCCGTCTCTGGATGCTCATTCGCACCGGCAAGGGCGCGCTTTGGGAGAGCCACTCCTCAGACAAGGGTGTCACTTGGAGCGAAGCGAAGGCCAGCACCATCAAGAATCCCGGCTCACGTTTCTTCATTCGCCGCTTGGCGTCAGGCAACCTGCTGCTGGTGAATCATTACAAGTACACCGGACGCAGCCATCTCACTGCGCGGATTTCCACGGACGACGGCGCGACTTGGAACGAAGGGCTGCTGCTCGATGAACGCGGCGGGGGAGCGTTTGCCAATGGCGTCCCCGGCGGCGTGTCCTACCCCGATGGTGTACAGGACAAGGACGGCCTCATTTGGATCACCTACGACCGCGGGCGTAATGGCGACGGTGAAATCCTGCTCGCGAAGTTCCGCGAGGAAGATGCTGCCGCAGGAAAAGACGTGTCCGGGGCGGTGTCGCTGAAGCAAGTCATCAGTAAACTCGACAAAGATGGGGCACGATTGAACGCGCTATCTCCGGACGAAGCCGGGCGCGGGTTTGTGTCCTTGTTTGACGGGGTTTCCTTCGGCGGTTGGGAGCAGAAGGGCAACTGGGCCATTGAGGACGGTGCATTCGCGCGCGTGCGCTCCGGCGGCCCACTGACCTACGTCGCAAAGACGGTCCCCGATGATTTCGAAGCCCGCTTCGAGTGGAAGGTATCGAAGGGCTGCAACAGCGGCGTCTATTACCGGCCGGGGCAGGTGGAGTATCAGGTGCTCGACAATGTGGGCAGCCCGTATGGCGAGAATCCACGGCAGTCAGCAGCTTCGCTATTTTTCTGCATGGCACCGTCGAAGGATGCCTCCCGTCCGCTAGACGAATGGCAGGAGGGCCGCATTGTCTGCAAAGGGTCCGTTATTCAGCACTGGCTCAATGGGGTGAAGGTGGTCGATTTCGACTACACGGATCCAAAGTGGAAGGAAGAAGTCGAACTGCTCCGAATCCGCGGTGGCGATCTCAGCAAAAGGGGTGGCAAATTGTGGCTCCAAGATCACGGCGCACCCGTTTGGTTTAGAAAACTCCGGTGGCGTGAGATTCCGGCAGGGGAAACTGTAGTGGCCGATCCAAAGTTCCAACCTATGCCCATCCCGGCTGCCGCGCTTGAAAAAGAAAAGGCCCGAGCGGCGGCGATGCTCGAAAAGGCGAACGCGAAGCTGCTCCCACCCGATTGGGATCCGAAACGCGCTGGCGACAAGGTGCTCACGAGCATGCTCAAAGTCAGCGCGCCGCAAGTGAAGGGTGCTCACGATGCAGACCTCTTGTTGCTCGGGGAACGTGCCTACATCGTCGAACACGACAACGACGTCAAACCCGGCCACGGGGCAGGAAAGGCGCAATATTGCGTGCTGACAGTCGTGAACGTGAAAACGATGAGCGTGGAAGGGGTCGTGCCGATGGCGAAATCCGCGGAGGTTTTCGCCAACGAAACGCTGCCGGCGGGGGCGTGTTTTGTTCCGCGTATCATCCAGCTGAACGACACGACGCTTCGCTGTTTCTTTGTGTGCGAAGATCAAAGTGGCAAACGGCAGTCGCAGACATGGTATCGCGACTTCGATCTGGCTTCACTGGCGTTCGCACCGGACATCCATCGCGTGAAGCTCAAGACGAGCGACGGGATCTTCGATATGCAGCCGCAGTATTTCTACGCTGACGCCGCGAAGCAGGGCTTTAACCAACCCGCAAAGGCCTTCGGTCTCTATCTGTTGGATTCGTTCAAAAATATCGACGGCAAGACGTACCTCGCGATTAACAATTTCCCCGGAGCGCAAAACGCTCTGGCGACGTTAAACGAATCGCGCGACACGATCGAGGTCATCGGCCATTACAACGAACCCTCCGATTTGCGTCTCACGGAGTCTTCCGTGAACCGCTTGCCGGATGGAACGTGGCTGGCTATTTGCCGGACGGAGACCGGCGATCGGAACTACGTTTTTTCTACGAGCAAAGACGGCAAGACGTGGTCCAAAGGGGAACCCCGAGACTTTGTCGTGAAGGGCTCCAATTCGAAGCCGACCTTCGACAAATTTAACGGCGTCTATTACCTCGGCTGGCAGGAAAACACCAAAGTCGAGGATTGCGGCCGTAGCGTGTTCAACATCGAAATCTC
>CAMCYN010000315.1 GCA_945883955.1 Akkermansia muciniphila | reverse complement strand
TGGACAAGGATGCGTTCCGCGACCAGCAGGCTTTTGCGAATGTCGACAGTGCGCCCATCTTCGGGCGCAAGTTGCGTCACAGCCGCTTTGAGAACTGCGAGATCGCGCTCGCTGGCGCACACGCCGTGGTTCTGCGTGAAGGCTGCCAGTACAATGTCATCCGCCAATGCCACATCCACGACATGGCCGGCGGTGGTATTTATCTCGGCCCCGTCAGTGCCATTCGTCCGAAAACACCTCAAGCAGAACTCGCCGGCCACAACACCGTGGATAACTGTTTCATTCACAATCTGAACCACACCTTCCACGGTTCGGTCGGAGTTTTGATCGCACAGGCCTCGGACAATAGCGTCACGCACAACGACATTTCCGAGTTCGATTACACCGGCATCTCCGTCGGATGGACTTGGGACAGGGCGACGAACACCAATCATCGCAACAATCGCATCGAGAAAAATCGCATTCACCACCTGATGCAGGGTGTGCTCAGCGATGGTGGCGGCATTTACACCACTGGATATCTCAACGCGGGAACCGTCGTGCGCGGCAACGTCGTGCATGACATCCATCACCATAAGACCCATTGCAGCGCGAAGGGCATCTACCTCGACGGCAATAGCTCGGACATCGTGGTGGAAAACAACCTCTGCTACGACATCAGTAGCCTCGGCATCCAGACCAAGGGCGAACGCAATCAGATCCGCAACAATATCTTTGCCTACTGCGGCGTGGCGGGTCAGTCGAGAGGCCGACAGGACCAGGAAGGGAAGTACACTCACGAGGCGAACCACTATAACCGCAATATAGTTTATATGGATCATGCGGTCATGGCGCGCGGCGAACTGAAGCCGCCCCTGTGCGCATTCGATCACCAGCTTTATTGGAACCGGAAGCGCCCCGGGAGAGCCGTATTCGTAGAAGGACACCACGATGGTAACGGTGCGGGTTTAGGTGATGACTCAGACTCCACCGACTCGGGGCGTTTGCCGGGAAAAGACCAGTCCTCCGTTGTCGCCGATCCCGGCTTTGTGCATCCGGAGCAGCGCGATTTCCGACTGAACGCGGGTTCCCCAGCGGAAAAGATCGGCTTTGTGCCCTTTGATTTCTCGGATGCCGGGCTTTACGGCGACCCGGCCTGGACCGCTCGACCCGCCAACCTCACACATCGCGCGCTCGAGACGGTGGAGCCGGACGGGCTGGCATTTTCTTATGACTTCGAAGACCACCACGAAGGCATGATGCCGATGACCTGCTGGAAGGCGGCGGAGAAAGACGCATGCGCCCTACGCATCAGCTCGGCCCAGGCTGCTTCAGGCTCCAAAAGCTTGCTATTCCAAGACGGAGCGGATGCACCCTCGTATTTCCCGAATCTGATCCTTGAGCGCCCGTATGCAGACGGACGCTACCGCCTTTCAATGAAGCTGTGGCAAGATCCCGCAGATCCGGCAGAGTTGACCATTGGGACCCGTTCGGGCACCGGGACCAAATATTTGACCGGCGTGGGAGTGGTCATCCGCCAGGATGGGGGAGTGTTCGCGGGAAAACGGAAGCTCGGCACTTTGCCTCAAGGCGAATGGATCACGCTGGAGCTGACCTTCGGCAGCGGCGCAGAGCAGGCGGGGAGCTACGATGTGAGCGCGGTGCTCGCGAATGGAACCCGACTCGAAGCCGCGCGGGTCCCGGTGGCGGATGCGGCCTTCCAAAAGCTTGGATGGATCGGGGTCATCGCCAGCGGCAAGAAAGGCCGGTTTTACCTCGACGACCTTGAATTGAGCGCTGGCGCAGCGATCCCGAAAGCGACCCTACCTCAAACGAAATGAACAGATTTCTTCCCATGAAAAAAACAACTCTCCTGAAATTCCTCACCGCCCTGCTGCTCGCACCGCTGGCTTCGCTGCACGCCGCCCCAGCAACGGACGCCCGTATCGTCATTGCCAGCGAGGCCGGTGCGCATCTCGATAGTGACGTCAACAAAGGCGGCGGCACCGACGACACGGCGCTCATCCAGGCCATCCTCGATCGCGCCCCGAAGCTTGGCGCGTTGAAGCTCGTCGTAGACGGCGCGATTCTCGTGAAGGGGCTCAAGGTCCACTCCAACACCACCATCGAGTGCCTGAATCGCGATTGCGGCTTCTTCCTCGCCGATCATTCCGACCAGCACATTATTAGGAACGCGAACCAGCGGCCTGCCGGTCGCGAGGATCGGAACATATCATTTATCGGAGGAACCTATAACGGAAATGCGCTGAATCAAAAAAGGTCGGATCCCACACTCGGCTTGATTTCGGCCTTCTCCCTCCATGGCGTCGAGCAGTTGTTGTTACGTGATGTTTCCATCACGGATATGCGTACCTATGCAGTCCACCTCAGCAACTGGAGGAGAGTCGTATTCGAGAACATCTACATCAATCTCGGCCAGATTGCCGAAAAATCGAATCAAGACGGAATTCATGTGCAGGGTCCGGGCGAGTTCCTCAGCATGCGGAATATCCAGGGCCGCACTTGGGATGATATGATCGCGCTGACCGCGGACGACGTAAATGGCGATTGGGACCTAAATCGAAACTTCGTGCGGAACAATAGTTATGGCATCTATGCGAGTGGCGGAGGACCCATCACGGACGTGAACATTGACGGTGTGCAAGCGGAAGATTGCGCACAGGTCATTCGGTTGCTTTCCCGCGAATCGAGGATTGACCGGGTTTCAATAAGAAACGTGCGTGGTACTTACCGGTCTTTCGGGATCTCGATGAATTCCTATTTCCGCGAAGGCGGAAATTTTGGACGGGTGGAATTCGAGAACATCGACTTAAGGGCTCAGGCGCCAAATTTTGATTATCTCCCTCCTTACCAACTATTTTTAGGCGGTAAAATCGAGCATTTGAGTATCCGCAATATCATCAACTATCTGCCCATTGATGATCGGCCGGTAATGTGGATCGCGCCGGATGCAAAGATAGCCTACCTCGGTATCCATGGTCTTCAGGTATTTGACCAACGATCAAACTGTGGAAATGGGCCGATCATCCGAGCCGACGGGGACGTAAAACTTCTGCAGATCAAAGATGTTGTTGTCCAGAGACCGCAAGGTGGTGCACCGGCAGGGGCGTTGCTGGCTACCGGATTGCCAAGAGAAGATATTAAGAAGTGCCTCGAAACGAGTTGGGTGGCTAGTGACATAAAAAGGGACAACGCCAGAAACCGTTGGGGGTGGCCGGAGGCCTATGGCTATTTGGACCGCCCAGGTACGATTGGGCAGCTCACAATAGAGGATGTTATTGCCGAAAAAATGGCGCACCTCGTAGATCATCAACTTGGAACCATCGAAGCCCTCGATCTCCGTGACCTCTCGATACCCGCCACTACAAAGGCCGTTCATCAGGGCGGCGAGGCGATGATCACCAAAACCCAAGGAGCATCATTAAAATGAAAATGCTGATCATGAAACACATCCTCCCACTCCTCACCGCCCTGCTTCTCGCGCCGCTGGCGGCGCTGCACGCGGCCGAACAACCAGCCACCCCACGCAAGCCCAACGTCGTCGTGATTCTCGCCGACGACCTCGGCTACGCGGACATCGGGCCATTTGGCTCGACGAAGAACCGCACGCCCCACCTTGACCGTA
>CAMCYN010000314.1 GCA_945883955.1 Akkermansia muciniphila | reverse complement strand
ATCGGCGGTGTTATTAAACGGCGTCCGCCCAAACTCAGTCGTCCAAACAACCAACGTATCCTCAAGCATCCCGCGCTGTTTCAAATCCCGGAGCAGGGCGGCAATAGGTTGATCTACATTTTTCGCCAGCGGTCCGTGGTCCATCATATTGCCGTGGGAGTCCCAATTCCCGGAAGACCCTTGATCAATCAATTCCACGAAGCGGACACCGCGTTCCAAAAGACGTCGGGCGGCGAGACATTGCCAGCCGAAGCCTGTGGTTTGGCCACGCTGCAAGCCGTAGGATTCGTGAGTGCGGTCGTCCTCCTCTTGAAAATTGAACGCGTCGGGCACGGCCATCTGCATACCGAAGGCGGTTTCGAAAGTGCGGAGCCGCGCCTCGAGCAGTGGATCGGCGTTGCGGGTTTGGAGGTGGGCTTCGTTGAGACTGCGCAAGGCCTCGAGTTCGCGAGACTGAAGACTCGTGGGAATACGAGGTGCGACGTTCGCAATGGGTTCGGTTCCTGGTGATACGAAGGTTCCCTGATGGGAGCCGGGGAGAAAGTCGCTGGCGAACACCTGATTGCCTGCGTAGGTCTGTTTCGGCGCGATGACAACAAACGAGGGCAGGTTTTTGTTGAGAGTCCCCAACCCATAGCTCACCCAAGACCCAATACTGGGCCGTGCAGCGGTGAACGAACCAGTATGCATTCCAAGGGTCGCGTTGTAGTGGTTCGAGTGCGATGTATGCATCGAACGGATGAGGGTCATATCATCCGCGCAGGACCCGATATGCGGGAAGAGATCGCTGATCTCCATTCCGGATTTTCCTCGTGGCCTGAATTCCCACTGAGGTCGCTTTAAGTAGATTCGCTCGTAGCCTGGCCGTCCCTTGATTTCAGGATGGTCGGCCTTGATCTCTTTTCCGTGATCGCGCGTGAGTGCAGGCTTGGGATCGAAGCTATCCACATGAGATACCCCGCCTGTCATGAACAGAAAGATAACGCGTTTGGCCTTGGCTGGAAGGGGTGGTTCTTTTGGGGAGAGCGGGTCGGCACTCTCAGCCATAAGCTGCTGGAGAATGCCAGGAAACAGCAGCGATCCAGCAACGGCGGACTGGAGAAAATCTCTACGGGGAAGGAGGGGAGCGTTCATGGGGGTAGGGAAGGGCTAGTCGATGTGCATGAATTCGTTTCCGGCAAGAAGGACCCGGCAGTAGGCCTTCCATGCCTCGGTGGGTGTTGATCCATAGGAGGCAAGGAAGCTGGTGGCTCTTTGGGTCTCCGACGCAGATGGCTCGCGCTGGAACAGCTTGTGGAACGCACTCTTGATGCGGGCTGGATCGTCCGGAAGAGGCGTCAGTGTGCTGGCGAAAGCCGCAGCCTGATCGTGAAAGAAACCGTCATTGAGGAAGAAGAGCGCCTGCGAAGGGACGGTGGTCGTTTGGCGTTGGGCGGTGCTTGCGTTGGTATCCGCGCCGTCAAATAGCGCTAGAATTGGGTGCCGACGTTGGCGCTGGGTCATGAGGAAAGCGCTCCGCTTGGAGTGCTCGTAAACCGCGTTAAATGGATTGTGCTGGGAATACTTCCATTTGTCCTCGGGTGGGAACGGATGCGCTTCCCCGGGATTCAGATCCAGTTGGCCGGAGGTAGAAAGGAGGCTGTCACGGATTTCCTCTACAGCGAGCCGACGACGTGAGAAACGCCCGAGAAGACGGTTTTCGGGATCCTTTTGGTGTAGGCTTTCTGTCGTATCGCTGCTGCGCTGGTAGGCTGCACTTCCCATGATGATCCGGTGCAGCGTCTTGATGCTGTACCCGTGTGCAACGAATTCGGAGGCGAGGAAATCAAGGAGTTCTGGATGGGATGGTTTTTCGCCCCGTGAACCAAAGTCGCTGGAGGAACGCACAATTCCGTTTCCAAAGTGCCACTGCCAGACTCGATTAGCCATCACCCGTGCTGATGCCGGGTGGCTGGAGATCCATTGGCCGAGTTCGCGGCGACCGCTTTCCGCAGGCGTAGCGAGTGGCTGTCCTCCGAAGATGCCCAACCAACGACGTGGAACTTCTTCACCGGGCTTTTCAGGTTCACCTCGGAGCAGGATATGTGCGTTGAACGGCTTCTGTTCTGTGACCGCGTAGGCCCAGGGAATGGAAGGGGGTGCGCCCGCTTCGGGGATTTGGAGGTGACGACCGATTTCGAGGAGAGCGGTTCCAGTACCCGGAGTCCGCAGGTGCTTTAGTTCAAAGGCAACACCGTCGCCACTCGTCGGATGGGCGTCAGAGACGCGGCCTTGAACGCTGATAACGCCATCGAGAGGACTGACCCAGGCCACCGCGACGGGTTGATTAGGGCCTGGATGGACAAGGAAGGAATGGGCGGGGAGCGTGGTCCAAACCATGAGTTGCTGGTCGGAACTGTTCACAAACACTGAAGGCGTATCCCCAATGCTCCACTTTTGAATATCGCTGTGCCCATTTACCGAGGTGTGTTTTTCATGGAGATAGACTGGGCCGTCTTTACCCACAGAGAGAAAACACCATGAAGCATCACGTCCTCCGGCGTGCGGATTGGATTCGGTCAGCGAGGAAACCAGATCAGAAGCGCTCCAGACTTGTTCGGGGGCGGCACAATCCCGAATGGTCCATTCCACAAGCGTACTGTCCGCACCATGGCTTTTGTTGGGAAAAACGGTGAGCAAAAGCACCTCACCTTTGCGGACGGCGATTTGGTCGAGGGCGGCTTTGCTTGATTGCTCAAACTCAACAGATGCCCCTTCCGCGATGGGTGATGCGGCGAGGAGCACCGTCTGCTCAGTGAAACTAGTTTTGAGGGCCTTCCCTGCATTCGCGATCTTGGCACGGAGGGCGTCTTCCTGAGTGCGTTTCTTGAGCCATGGCGTCATGAGGGCGTCAGCCTCTGACTTTGCGATGAGAGGTACCATATCGCGGGGCTTTCCTGAGGCCTCGCATCCCGGATACGAAAATTGGGTGCTCTGAAGGATGCCATACAGGGAATAGTAGTCCGCTGCGCTGATGGGATCGTATTTGTGGTCGTGACAGCGAGCGCACGCGATGGTCAATCCGAGGAACGATCGCCCGAGATTGTCGATGACGTCGTCGTACATGAGATGGACGTCCTTGGAAATTTCGTGCCCGAACCGGCGAGCGATAGCGAGGTAACCCGTGGCAACAATACCCTGGTTGAGTTCCTCTCGTGAGGCCTTGGCTCGCTCGAGGTCTCCAGCGAGTTGAAGTCTCACAAACTCATTATACGGCAGATCTTTGTTAAAGGCATCGAAGACCCAGTTGCGATAACGCCACGCATGCATCAGCGGACGGTCGGTGTTTTCGCCGGCAGTATCCGCATACCGCACCACATCGAGCCAGTGCCTCCCCCATTTGACCCCGTACTGCGGAGAGGCGAGGAGGCGTTCGACGACTTTCGAGAAGGCTTCCGGAGAGACATCTGCAAGGAAGGCATCGACTTCCTGAGGAGCGGGCGGGAGCCCGGTGAGGTCGTAGGTGGCGCGACGCAAAAGGGTGCGTTTATCGGCGGGCGCGGAAGGTTGGAGGCCTTCCGTTTGGAGCCGCGCATTCAGGAAGGTGTCGATCTGCGCGGAGGCGGAGGCTTGGGTGGACGGTGGGT
>CAMCYN010000313.1 GCA_945883955.1 Akkermansia muciniphila | reverse complement strand
GGGCCGCCTTCCATGAACAGGAAGATGACACTCTTGGCGCGGGCGGGGCGTGGCGGAGTTTTGGCCTGAAGCGGGGAAACGAGTGAAGCGGCCTGGGCTGGTTGGAGCAGGCTTTGGAGGGCGACGGCTCCCAGGCCGATGCCGGACTGGAACAAGAAATCGCGTCTGGATTGGCGCGGTTCAAAGCGGTGGCAGCGCGGATCGTTCATTCGGTGTAGAGAAATTCAGTGCTGTTGAGGAGGGCGTGACAGAGGGCGGCCAAGGCGGTGCGAGCCTCGGGCGCGTTGCCTTCGTTCTTGGCGGGAGGGCGGGTTTCTTCGGGGATTTCGAGTTCGTGTCCCTGTCCGGAGATGTCAGCGAGTACGTCCGGTTTGGTTTCAAAACGCCAGAAGCCGCGGGTGGCGGGGTTGGGGTTTTCAGATTGCAGGAGCAACATGGCCGTGGGCAGAGCGCCGACGGAGAAACGGACATCATCCAGAACGCCGTGGAAGGTGTCGGAGTTGGGGCCGGTTTTGGATCCGAGGGTGACGGGTACTTTGCTGTCGGGAATGCCGTGAATGTCGCAGGCGACTGTGTCGACGAGCAGGGGTTCATCGTCGTTGGAGAGATCCTTGACGCTGAAGGTGACCGAACCTGGGCTCTGGTGGGTGGCAAAAGTGATGGCGGCTGAAACAAAATACGGCTTGTTCATCTGGATACGCAGTCCGGAGAAGAAGGGGATTTCGCCGAGTTTACCGTCGGCTTTGGTTCCAACGGTTTGCAGAGCCAGGACCATCGGGGTGCGCCGCGACTTCTGGCCGGTGATTCCCAGACTCCAGCCTGGAGTGGAATAGGTGCCGTTCCATTTGGCGATGATGGTGCGGAGAGCGGCGGTTTCGGCCACACTCCTTGGCAGAATAAACGCCTCGACGGTGAAGCCATCTTTGGTGGTGATCCCGGCGGAGTCGCGGGTGCGTAATCCGGAGATGCCGCCGGGTTCGAGCAAGGCTCCCTGTCCGTCGCGGAAGGGGATTTTTTCCGGGATGATGCCTCCGTGATTGGGGTGGAAGCTGGCGCCGTTATGGAGTTGGCGTTGGCGGGCGAGGAAACGTTCAGCCATCCGGGATTCTTCCGGAGTGGGCCGCCGGCCAAAGGCGAGCTGATATGCGGTGGAAATCTGAAGGGCTATGGCGGCGGGTGTCGTGCCCGGGGCGCCGCGCAGGATGCGGTCGGCAAAGGCTTTGCCGCGTTGAAGCATGAAGGGGCTGTTGATGAGCAGCAGTGACTGGATTGGGGTGGTGGTGACGTCGCGGGAGGAGGCGCTCGAAAACCAGAGGGGCGCATCGAAGGCGTCGGTGAGCGGGTCGCGTCCGTTCCGCATGATGCGGGTGTAGACGCTGCGCCGCGGTTCGGTGAAGGGAACACCGACTCCACCGCGGTCTTCGCGTAGTTCGCCCGTGACGGTGAATACGGAGTCGCGGATCTGCTCGGCTTCGAGCCGGGAGGGCACGGCGCGCCAGAGCAGGCGGTTGGTGGGATCCTTTTGCAGGCCGGCTTCCATGTCCGGGTGGACACAAGAGCGTTTGTAAGTGGCGCTGGTGAGGATTTGGCGGTGAAGTTGTTTGAGGTCCCAGCCCTCCTTGATGAACTGGCTGGCGAGCCAGTCGAGGAGTTCGGGATGGGAAGGGGGTTCACCGAGTTTCCCGAAGTCGCTGGCGAAGGCTGCAAGACCCTGCCGGAAATGCATCTGCCAAATGCGGTTGACCATTACGCGTGAGGTGAGCGGGTTTTCGGCCCGGGTGAGCCACATGGCCAGGGCGGATCGGCGGCCGGTGCTGAAGCCGTGCTCGGGTGGATAGACGGCGGCCGGGGTGGCCGGAAAATCTGTTCCGAGTACGGTGAGGAAAGCCGGGGGGACTTCCGTTCCTTTTTTGGGGATCTTGGTGACAGGCGCCGTGCTGCCGACGTCCGAGACGGACATAATCGGGGGAAGTGGCGCGGGTTTAATAGAATCGAAATGGGAGAGTTCCTTGTTGAGGCGGCTGAGTTCTTCGCGTTGTTCGCCTTTGATCCGGCGCTCGAGTCGTTCCCACTGGTACTCGACCTGCCGGAAAGCCAGCGCGGCCAGCTGTGTTTCCAGCGGAGTGCGGGTCTCGGGTGCCTTGCGGATGATTTCCTGAATGTCTTCGGGAAACATGGCCACGGCTTCCTTTTCAGCGCGCGCACGGTGTGGCCCTTCGATCGCGGCAATTCGGCGCTGAATGGGCAGCGTTTTCTCCTCCCACTTGGCGAGTTTCCAAAAGTACATCTCCTTCTCGACGGGCGAGGCGGCGGGTCGGTCCTGGCGCGGAAGGACTCCTGCGAAGAAGGACTGCAACGCAAAATAGTCGCGTTGCAGGATGGGATCGAACTTGTGGTCGTGACACCGGGCGCACTGCATGCCGAGGCCCAGAAAAACGTCACTGGTGGTATCGGTGATATCGTTGAGGATGTTCTCCCACTGGGTGCGGGCGTCGCGGTTGTTGTACTCGTAAATCCACATCCGCAGATAACCGGTGGCGGTCAGAGCCTGGGGGTCGCCGGGAAAAAGTTCATCGCCGGCAAGCTGTTCCTGAATAAAGCGGTCGTAGGGTTTGTTGGAGTTAAAGGAGTGGATGAGGTAGTCGCGGTAACGCCAGGCGGTGGGCCGGTAATCATCGACCCGGTATCCGTCGCTGTCGGCGTACCGGACCAGATCCATCCACATGCGGGCCATCCGTTCGCCGTAGCGGGGACTGTCCAGGAGGCGGTTGACGAGTTGTTCGTAAGCGTCGGGAGCGTTGGCGGTGACAAACGCGTCGACCTCCGCCGGGGTTGGGGGCAAGCCGGTGAGGGCTAAAGTGATGCGGCGGATGAGGGCGCGCTTTTCCGATTCCGGAGCGGGTTGGAGCGCTTCAGCGGCGAGGCGCTCCTCGATAAAGCGATCAATGGGATGCGCGCCGGTGGTGGGGAAGGCGGGGGCGGGGACTTCGGGTTCGTCCACGGGGCGGAACGCCCACCAGTTGCGATCCTCGTCGGTAATGCCGCCTGCGGCCCGTTTTGAGGGGCCGTCGGGCAGGAGGGCGCTTTGAGCCGTTTGAGGCCAGGGGGCCCCGGCTTGAATCCAGGTTTCGAGAATACGTATGGCCTCTTCGGACAGACGGTCGCCCTTGGGCGGCATTTGTTCCTGGGAATCAGTGGAGCGTACAAATTTGAGGAGCAGGCTTTCGGCCGGCTTTCCAGCTACCAGGGCCGGGCCCGTCTCTCCGCCTTCGAGCATCGCGGCTGCCGAATCCATCATCAGGCCCCCTTTGCTTTTGCCCGAAGCGTGGCTGTGACATTTGAAACAGTTGTCCTGGAGGATGGGGAGGACCTTTTCGGTGAAAAACGCTTCGCCCAGAGGCTCTTCTGCAAAAATACCCGAGGTTCCGCTGAACCAGAACACCAGGGGAGCGAGAACGAGTCGGGTAAGATACGGCGTTTTAAGATTGGGGAGATGCACGTTCATGAAGAGGGGGCCCTACGCAGGGAACTGGGCCGATTGGAGCACTTGCTTTGTGGCAAGTTTAGCGCCGTTTCTCCAGTCGGGCCACTCTGCGTAAAATCCAGAAAATTGCCTATCGGCCATGTGGCGG
>CAMCYN010000312.1 GCA_945883955.1 Akkermansia muciniphila | reverse complement strand
CCAAAGCCTTGGCGAAAGCCGGGTCGTTGGCTTCTTCACCGGCGTGGAAGCGTACATTTTCAAGCAGCAACACGTCGCCGTTAGTGAGCTTGGAGATCAAACCGGCGGGGACTTCTCCGGTGACTTCCGGGGAAAACACCACGGGCGCCTCGATGAGTTTGGCCAGATGCTCGGCCACGGGACGTAGGGTGTATTTGAGGTTCACAGTGCCCTTGGGACGTCCGAAGTGAGCCATGATGATCACCTTCGCTCCGGCCGCACGCAGAAGGGTCAAGGTCGGAAGACTTTCGCGAATGCGCGTATCGTCGGTGATATGCGTCACGCCATCCTGCACTTCAGTCGGAACGTTAAAATCAACACGCAAAAGAACGCGTTTACCGGACAGAGCGAGGTCGCGCACAGAGAGTTTAGCCATAAGAAAGGTTGGGATGGGGGAAGCTTTTAAGGGTGTCGAAAAGGACCCAACGGACCCGGAAGCGGCAGTGCTTCCCGGGTCCGTTCAGAGGCCAGGTGCTCGGGACTACTTGCTGATGTAGCGAAGAAGATCCACGCAACGGTTGGAATAACCCCATTCGTTGTCGTACCAGCTTACCAGCTTGAAGAAGGTGGAATTGAGTTCCAACCCGGATCCGCCGTCAAAAATGGACGAGCTCCGGTCGTGAATGAAGTCAGAGGAAACGACTTCATCGTCTGTGTAGGCGAGGATTCCCTTCATGTAGGTTTCCGAGGCGCGTTTCATGGCCGCACAAATTTCTTTGTAGCTGGTGGCTTTTTCGGTTTTCACCGTCAAATCCACTACCGAAACCGTCGGTGTCGGTACGCGGAAGGACATGCCTGTCAGCTTGCCCTTCACTTCAGGGATAGCCAGCCCCACGGCGCGGGCAGCCCCGGTCGTGCTTGGAATGATGTTGATTGCTGCTGAACGGCCTCCCTTCCAGTCCTTGCGGGAAGGTCCATCGACGGTTTTCTGAGTGGCGGTGTAAGAGTGCACCGTGGTCATCAACCCTTCAGCGACGCCGAAACCTTCCTTCAAAAGCACGTGAATGACGGGCGCCAGACAGTTGGTGGTGCAGCTCGCATTGGAGATAATGTGATGATTCGCAGAATCATACTTCTCGTGGTTTACCCCCATCACGATGGTGATGTCTTCGCCCTTACCAGGCGCGGAAATGATCACCTTACTGGCGCCAGCCGTAATGTGGCCCTGAGCCTTGTCTGCTTCAGTGAAAAGACCGGTGGATTCAATCACAACGTCCACTCCGAGAGCCTTCCAGGGAAGAGCGGTAGGACCTTCCTTCACGGCCAGGCATTTAATGTGGTGCCCGTCTACGACCAACACGTCGTCTTCCGGGACGGACGGAGAACTCTTGGTGCTGTAGACTTCGCCGGCGAATTTCCCCTGGGTGGAATCGTACTTCACCAGGTACGCAAGATTGTCGGCTGGAACGAGATCGTTAACCGCCACAACTTCCACTTCCTTACCGAGCAAGCCCTGGTCACAGATGGCGCGAAATACAAGGCGACCAATGCGCCCGAAGCCGTTGATACCGATTTTAATCATGATACTTAGTTTTGGATGACTGAATGGAGATTCGAGAAAGAAATGCACTAAACAGACCCCAACTCCCCGGCGTCAATGCTGCACCACAGGAAGCATTGATTTCTCCCGTTTTTACAGTGCTTAGGTAGGGATTAAAACAACCGTCCTGCGCCCGAGAATTTCCTTTTGTGGGGCCTGTCTTTTTCCCGTACGAAACCTTTCCCTGCTTTCTTCTCAATCCTTTTGCTTAGGATTATTCTCCCCCCGTCCCCTACTCCGCCTTTTCCTCTCCCCTTCCCCTTTTATGAAAACATCCCCTTGGATTGCCCCTCTCAGTTGCGGGCTCGGTGTGCTTTTCGGTGGTGCTTCGTTTGCGGCCAAGGATGCCGCCCCGGCTGAATCCAAAGCACCCGCTCCAAACTACGCCGTTTTGCCGGCCGGACTCAAAGAAGTGCGCTTTGTCAAAGGCGAGCGTATTGCCCTAGTCGGTAATTCCCTGGGTGACGCACTGGCGCGCGAGGGGTCATTTGAGACACTTCTGCACGCCCGGTTCCCTCAACTGGAATTGGTGGTGCGCGACTTCTGTTTTCCGGCAGACGAAGTGGGGATCCAGCAGCGTTCGACGGGATACAGCAATCTGGATAATCCGCTCGCGGTATTTGCTCCCGACACGCTGGTTTGCTTTTTCGGCTTTAACGAATCGTTTGCTGGTCCCGCGGGTCTCGAAAAGTTTAAGGCCGATTACAACACCTATCTGGACGGTATCGCCAAATTGTACCCTCGTAAGGAGGCAGCCGCGCACAACATTACGTTGATATCTCCCGCCGCCTTTGAGCCTACAGGCAACCGCTTTTTACCCGAGGGCGGTGAAGAGAACAAAAACCTCAAGCTGTACACCCAGGCGGTTGCCGACATTGCTAAACAGCGCGCGCTGACCTTTGTCGATTTGTTCAAACCGACGCTGGCTTTGTTCACCAAAGACTCAGGCCTGCAGTTCACAACCAACGGGGCCCATCTCAACCCGCTCGGAGAACGCGAACTCGCCCAGCTCCTCGATACCGCTCTTTTCCGCACTGCCAATCCCGTCCAGGCCGGCTCGTCCGTTTTTGAAAAAATCCGTCTCGGCGTGGCCGACAAAACTTGGGTTCACTCCCAGGACTACCGGATGCTCAACGGGTGGTACGTCTACGGCGGACGCAATACTCACGACAAACAGACCTTCCCGCTCGAGTACGTAAAGATCCGCAACATGGTCGCCGTCCGGGACCGGTACGTATGGGATCTGGCCCAGGGAAAAGCCGTCCCCGAGAAACCCGATGACAGCCAGACGGGTGAGCTTTTCGTGCCCAAAACCATGTTCGGCACCCAGCCGCTCAAGGAACCCAAGGAGATAAAATATCCTACGCCCGAGGAAAATATCGCCTCGATGAAAGTGCCCGAGGGTTTTGAAGTACAACTCGTTGCCAGTCAGCGCGAATTTCCAGAGATATCCAAGGTCAACCAGATCAATTTTGATAACAAGGGGCGGCTCTGGGCGTCCTGTATGACCACTTATCCGCAGTGGAAACCTGGCGACCCAAAGCCGAACGACAAACTTCTTTATTTTGAAGACCTCGACGAAAACGGGCGCGCCAAAAAGTGCACCGTCTTTTACGATAAACTGATTTGTCCGACAGGCTTCGAGTTTTGGAATGGCGGTGTCATCGTCGTGGACGAACCCCGGCTCATTTTCCTTAAAGACACCGACGGCGACGGCAAGGCCGATCTGGTCGTTGAACTCAGCGACGGTTGGGCCACCGATGACACCCATCACACCATCGGGGCGTTTGAATGGTCGCCGGGTGGGCTACTCCACATGCTCGAAGGCGTTTCGCTGAGCACGGCGGTGGAAACCCCTTGGGGACCGATGCGCAAGAGCGGCCAGGCGGGATGCTACGTACTCGATCCGCGCACCCAAAAGCTGCGGCATTTTGTGACCCCAGGGTACGGCAACCCTTGGTGTTACGTCTTTAACTGGTGGGGACAAGGGATAGTCGGAGACGGCACCACCCCGCAGCAGCACTGGGATTCTCCCCTAAGTACGGCTCCTTATTCGGGCCGCAAGGGACTG
>CAMCYN010000311.1 GCA_945883955.1 Akkermansia muciniphila | reverse complement strand
GCTTCTGCTGTTTTACCACGAACAGAAGTAGTTCGTCGTAGGTCATCTTCTGGACCGGCTGCGGAGTCGCGCCGTCGACCTGACGGCTCACCCAGTAATATTTAGCGTGGGCGTCGATCCCGAGTTTGATCGCTTCGTAAGAAAGGCTGGATTTGGATGGTGTTGAGGAGTTCATCGCTTTGAAGATCGCGGGTTCTCGCGTGGCTCAACAACCTCATGTCATCTATCAGTTGTTTAGGCCGTGGGCACTTGCGGCTCGCTCATGCCGGAGCGGCTCCCGAGAACTATCCAGATTACGGACAATAATGCGCAGATCTGCTGTTGTGACCTACTTTTTGGCGGCCCACACGTCCCATTTCTCCCGGTACTCGGCGGTCACAGGCGTAAACGTGAGTCGAACCTTGGGAAGGTCGATCTTCAGTTTGGCGAGGTCCGATTCGGACAGCGCTACATCGTGAAATTCAAGCGTGCTTAAGTCGGCCACCCTGACTTCAGCCAGCAGCGATTTGTTAATCGCTACGCGGATCGGATTCAGTGCCACGAGCCGGGACATTCCTTCATTATCCAGCGCATTCTCTGCAAAACTAAAACGCCGGGGGATGCAGAGCAGCGACGCCTTCCCACTGTGACGGATGGAGCGGTTGGAGCGGACTCGCGGAAATGAGGGAGCCTAGTCGGGGAATCGATGGTCCTTATGGGAGTTAAGCCGTAGCGGATTGCCGCGCGGCTCTATAGAACCTAAAGGCCATTCCCGAACCCACCCACTAGCCTACACTTTTACCAGACGCACTGGGTAGGTCTTCCCGGCATTCCACTGGCACACAATCAGGTTCCCCCGCGAATCGGGACACACGTCATGGCCATGTTGAAAAACCTTTTCCGGTGCCTGACTCAACGCTTGCAGCTTTCCATCCTCGTATCTCGGTTCAGTTCCGCCTGGCGCTGAAACCACTCGATCCGAACGGTCTAAAACCAATGTGAACCCGCTCTGTGCCGCCCTTTTTCCTGTGACGGGATCTTTCGACCAGCACACTCCAGTATACAAAAACTCGCCCTCGATCACGGGGCGACACACATAGGCGCCGGGCAGTGGAATGGTGGCCAGATATCTTCCGTCCAGAGTGAATCGCTTAAAGCAGTTCTCGCTTCTGGACGTCACCACCAGCGTCGGGTTGGTGGCGTCACGCATATCCACGGCGACTCCATGGGCGTTTTTGAGAGCGGACTGCGGTACATCTTCGGTGGGGTTTGCGCCCCCAAACTTTCCAAGATACCTGCCGCCCGCATCAAAACGCAGCACGTAGTCGGAGCCATAACCGTCTGCAATATAAAGTGTCCCGTCCGGACCTACCGCCGTCTCGGTCGGCATATAATTCATTTCCGGCTCATAAGCGCCGTATGTGGCCGGATGCCCAATATCCAGCAGAAGACGGCCTGTGAGGTCGGTCTGCACGACGCGGCCACGCTGGCGGTTCCATTTGTCGTTTTTCCAGTACCAACCGCAGTCCACAATCCACAGGCACTCCTCGCCCTGCCGCGTCCGTGCGATACTCAAGCCGTGACCGCCCGGATATTCCGTGCCCCAGGATTCGAGCAGGCGGCCCTCTTCATCAAAAATGAGCACATTGTTGCCGACATGGTCACCAAGCATCAGAAGCCGGCCACGCGAATCGCGCACCATCTCGTGACAGTTGAGGATTGGGAACTGCCGGGCGTCGATATTCCGGGCCGCCCATTGAGCGTCGACCGTATAGCGGTGTAGGCCGTGGCCAATGATCGCTTCGTCCTGCGCCAGGGAACGCCCCGAAAGAAAGGTGCTCAGAGCGGCTCCGGTGATCCCGCCCAGGAAAACACGGCGGGTCAGGTCTGGGGCGGGAGAGGGGCTGGCGGTAGGGCTTTGGACGAGAGAAGAGGGGAGGTTCACCCCTAATCACTCCCGGTATGCGCCGGATTGCCCAAAGTTTTTCAAAAAATTTCCCGCCCAGTGTCCGACTCCGGTTTCAGCCGAGGATTCCCAGCAGGCAAACGGAGTGGTCCAGGTGCGACAGTGCGATCCCTTAGCGCGACAGAGCCGTCCCCTTAAAGCGCGAAAGGGCGGCCCTTTAGCGAATATCGTCGCGCCAGCCTTTGGATTCCGTCCGCTTTTTGCGCTTCCTGGATTTGGGCGGGGGCTCCCAAGCCGCAATGAGACTTTCGAGTTCCCGCAGAACGGCCTCCTGTCTGGAGCGATCCTGTTTAAATTGCCGAGCCAGCTTGGCCTCCAGAGTGGAATGATCGTCGGAGCGGGAAAAATCCCAGGCCGGATCGTTTTTTGCGCGGCTCAGGCTGCGTAACATCGCCTGCGCCGAACGCCGCAGTTCCTGCAGGGCGCTGCGCAATTGAAAGAGGCTAGTCTCGGGCCCGACCGTTTCGGTATGGATTTCGCTTAGGGCCAGAAGCATTTCCAGGCGGTCGAGATCGCGTTTTTCGTAGGCGGTTTGCACTTCATGCCAGAGCGCGGAAACCGCTCCAGCCGCTCCTGTCCGGCTGTCGGGGTGCAGACGCCGCACCAGAATCCGGTAGATCTCCTTGAGCCGGGCCGGCCCGGTCTTGGCCGCAGGAATCGGTTCCGGAGCGGTATGATTGGAGGGCGAGGCGCCTTTGGACGGCGGATCCATCCCGAGCACCTCCACCTTAAATTTGGCGAAAAGTTGTGCGTACTCGGATTTGCGCAGGTGTTTGGGATGAATGCCGAGCACGTCTTCCAGGAACTCGCGAAACATCTCTTCGGCTTGCTCCTCCGAAACCGGACCGGCCGCCGCTCTTTTGGTGTACGGATTGCCATTGTCAGAAGCCCCCTCCTCGTCGGGGTACTGAAATTCGTCCGCGTCGTTCGCGAAGCCGGTTTCGGCTTCGGCCTCGTCTGCGGCCCGCCTCTTTATCACCGCCTTGTAAGCGGCGCGATAGGTGCGGGCGTCGCCAAAATACATCTCCTCCTCCACCTCTCTGACGATGCTTTCCTTTTGGCGAATGAGTTCGTCCGTTTCGCGCAGCAGGCTGAGGAGATCGCCGAAAGTGCGAGCCATCCAACTGCCAAAACGGGGTTGGTCTTCCTGTTCAAACCGCTGCCATTGGGCGCGTAAGGCGTCGAGTTTGGCCAGTTCGCGGCTGCATTCTGCTGCCGCTTTCTTCCGCAAGGGTTCCTGGTCGACGAGTACCAACCGGCGATCGGCCGACAAATGTGTCGGGTGGGGTTTGCGGCCCGGAATTTTTCGGGACCGGTTGGAAGACGGTTTCTGGCCTTTTGCGCTCACATTCGAACTCTACCTCGAAAGGTAGAACAACGGGAGCTTCTGTCATGCGAAGTGCGCCAAAGAGCGCGCAACGATCAGCCTTCGACCCACTCTGGTGCTTGAACGCAGCATAGATGCTGTTTTGAAAAACAGTCCCGCGAACTCAATGATAGGTGAAGGGGGCCGGAGTTCGGGGATACGGAGCGGGTGATACCGCTACGGGCGGGAAGAGAAAACTACCGGCCCTGTTTATTGCCCGACTTGGCTGCCGGGGACGTTTTTCCGACCGGATCGCCCACGGCACAGCGCAGGGCTTGTTGCGCCCGGTTATAATCCACTACGGCCCGGACCCGGCTCAGCCGGGCACGTGTCAGGTCTTCGCGCGCCAGAACAAACTCCAGCACCACGCCCACCTGGCTGGCCTGGCG
>CAMCYN010000310.1 GCA_945883955.1 Akkermansia muciniphila | reverse complement strand
TCCATCCGCGGTCGGGGCCTGCTCGGAGATAAATACGTCGCCCTGACCCCCGGCGGAGACGACAAAACTCTGGCCAGCGGCAGCACAATTACCGACACCGAATCCGCCGTGGATATCGAATCCTTACTGAGCCGCTTCGCATTTGGATCGATACAGCAGGACAAAAAGACGCCGCCGCGCAACGAGACGCCTTCCCAACCCTAACCTTTATGTTCAGTCCCACCGTGAGAGCTTCCCTCTCGTCCGTTGTTATCCTTTGTGCGAGCGCCGCCTGGGTTCAGGCCAAGCCGGAATCGGCAGAAACCGTTCTCGATCACAGCCTGCATGAACTCATGCAGATCGCGGAATCCAACAAAGGCGCCACCCCTGCCCAACTCGCCAAAAAGGCTCGCCCCCTTTTGGAACGACTCTTCAATTTCGAAAGCCTCACCAAACGCGCCGTCGGCCCCGGCTGGAGGGAACTCTCCGCCGAGCAGCAACAACAGGCCGTCACTCTTTTTTCGGAAATCCTGATCCGCAGCTACGCCGCCCGGTTTGACTGGCACAACAAACTGGACATCCAGTTTGCCCCCCCCGTCGACGTCGGTGGCGGCCACAGCGAAGTCGCCGCCGTATCCCGTTATGCGGGAAATGTCATCCATGTGCTCTACCGAATGGAATCCTCCGGCAGTGCTTGGCGCGTCTACGACGTCGTCGTCGAAGGCGTCAGTATGGCTTCGAATTATCGCACCCAGTTTGATGCCATACGGCAGCGGGGCGGCGGGGAAGCGCTCTTGAAGTCGATGAAGGAAAATCTGAATTAATCCGTATAACCCCGCTTCGTCTCATGCTCACTCGATCCAGACTTCCGGGCGCTCAGGCAACTCTTTGCGCCACTCTTCTGCTCGGCATCACCCTCCCAGCTTTGGCCGGCTCGGGAGTCCGGCCTCCGCGTCCCGCCCCGGAGCTCACGTCACCGCGCCCCACCACGGATCCGGATGATGAGTTTAGCACTGCAAGCGACAACCGGCCCAAAACCTCCGACCCGCTGGAAGTCCTCAACCGCGGGATCTTCGCCTTTAACCATCAGGTCTACCGATTCTTGTTGCGGCCTCTGGCGCGCGCCACCGAAGCGGTAATTCCCAAACCGGTGCTGACACGAATCGGTTATGTTTTCGACAATTTCGAAACGCCCGTCCGTGTGGTCAGCTCGCTGCTGCAAGCCAATTTCAGCCGTGCCGGAAAAGAAACAGGCAAACTTCTCATCAATTCGACCGTGGGACTTGGCGGCCTCATGCGCCCGTCCGACCACTTCGCCTGCCTTGCCGATGTTCCCGATGAAGATGTCGGCCAAGCCTTTGGCAAATGGGGCATCCCCCAGGGGCCGTATGTAGTACTGCCCATTCTCGGACCAAGCTCCTTGCGCGACCTCCCCGGAAAAGCCGCAGACAGCGCACTCAATCCGACCATCTGGGTCGGATCGAACGCTGTGCGTTATTCGCTGACCGGTACACGAAACGTCCTGCTCAACCCCGGACGTATAAAGGCGTATGACCTCGCCCGGGACGGAGCCCTCGATCAGTACCTGGCTATCCGCGAGAGTTATCTCAGTTACCGCGCCGAAGCGGTGCGCCGCTAATTCCTCAACCCGCTGCCTCAAACCGCAGAAGGCGAATCCCTAAACGCCTTCTGCCGAGGCTATCCCGTACTTGGCCAGCTTGGCGTAAAGTGTGGCCCGCTGGATTCCCAAGATGCCGGCGGCCCGCTTTTTGTTCCAGTGCGTCTCCTTGAGCGCCTGGAGAATCGCACGTTTCTCCTGCGTTTCCAGATTCAGCTCCGGACCACATCCGGCTAGAGCTCCATGGACTGCCGACGGCAACCTCAGTTCCGAGGGCAACTGGGCCACCCCGATCCTGCCTTTTGCCGCCAGAATGACCGAATATTCCACCGCATTCTGAAGCTCCCGGATATTACCCGGCCACGGATACGCCAAAAGGCGTTCCATCGCCTCGGGCTCCACTTCGGGAACCGGCATACCCTGTCGGCTAGCAAACCGCGAACAGAACCGTTTAACCAGCGAGGGGATCTCCTCGGAACGTTCGCGAAGCGGGGGGATCTCAATCTGGAAGGTGTTCAACCGATAATAGAAATCCTGTCGCAGGGCCCCGCTCCCTAGGGCCTCACGGATGGAACGGTTGGTCGCGGCCACCAGACGAAAATCGGCCTTCAGCGTTCGGGTGCTGCCCAGCGGGCGGTATTCACGTTCCTGCAACACCCGCAAAAACCGGGTTTGTAAGTCGGGCGGCATCTCGGCGACCTCGTCGAGAAAAAGCGTCCCGCCGTTTGCCTGGCGAATCATGCCGGGGAAATCCGACACCGCGCCAGTAAACGCGCCCTTCACATAACCGAAGAGTTCTCCCTCGATCATGTTTGCCGGAAAAGCGGCGCAATTGAGTTTCACCATGGAAGTGGCGGCCCTCCGGCTAAGCTCATGCAACCTGGTCGCAAACACTTCTTTTCCCACACCACTTTCGCCCACCAAAAGCACATTGGCGTCAGTGGGCGCCACGCGCTTGACCAGTTCATCGAGTTGCAGCATGGAGCGACTGTGAAAGACCGGGCTGAGCTGCGCCTCCGCCGCCTGCAAACGTTTCTCGAGTTGCGCGCTTTGCTGCCGCAACTCGACGGACTCGGCCTGAAGTCGGCGATGCTCGAGGGCTTGAGCCATCAAGTTCAACAACTCCTCGGAAGCGTAGGGCTTACTAATAAAATGAAACGCCCCCAACTTGATGCAATCAATCGCGTTCGCCAGCGAATCGTTGGCCGTAAGAATGAGCACCTCTACTTCCGGTTGATCTTTGCGCAGCTTTCGCAGCACCTCCCGCCCGTCAGCATCCGGCAGCCCGAGATCCAGAAGCACCAAAGCAGGGTGCCACTTCTGGATGAGCTGCAAACCCGCCGAGGCGGTCGAGGCCGTGGCCACCTCGTAGCCGCGCCTTTTTAAAAGCGCTTCGATGGTCATGAGTACCGGGCGTTCATCATCGACGACCAGCACCCGGCTCTTGACTCCACTCAAATCCGACCTCCCCCATCAAAAATCACTTCGCTCACCCAACACGCCAGCGCGTCCTCATACCGGAAAGACAAAAGAGCGTTCTGGGCCGCCAAAATCCGGCGTGTGCGATAAAGACCCAAACCATAGTGACCGCGACGGCTACTCACGAGCGGCTGCATCCCCCAGCAGCGCGAATCCTCGGCCCCCGGCTTTGCGTTTGGTTGTAATATGCGCCACGTCCGCCCCGAAACGCTCACCGTCAGAGCAGAACCAGGATCCATAAAAGCGACCGCATTGTTCAACAACTCGAGCAAAGCCTCGAAAACCAAAGTACCATCCACCGACACACACTCCTCGCCCTGAGCGATTTGCCATGTAATCCCGACTTCCACTTTCGGATCCTGCTTTGAGAAGCGTTGCTGCATATCCTCGACGAGAGCCTGCACCGGGTACTCGATCATTTCCGCCTCGGGCCGCTGCAAGGCCCTCGAAATAGCCAGCATCCGCCGGGCAGCAAACTGCGTTCCGGCCCGCACCTGGCCGAGTTCCGTGATCACCTCTTCATCGCTGGCGATCTCCTGCACATAAGCGCACAGGAGATCGACGGCATTGAGGTCGTTACGGATGTCGTGGGTTAACAGCCGCAGGAACGCCTCGAGACGTTCCTG
>CAMCYN010000309.1 GCA_945883955.1 Akkermansia muciniphila | reverse complement strand
TCTTCGTGCTCTAGTTGAGGCCGCTCCTTCCATGAATCTCTCCCAACTTCAGGCGGCTCTTCAGGAACTCGATACGACGCCCACACGCAGTTTGGGACAAAACTTCCTTCACGACCAAAACCTGGCGGCCTGGACCGTCGACCAACTCGAAATTCAACGAGGGGACCAGTGGCTCGAGATCGGACCGGGGTTAGGTTCCCTCACGGAGGTCGCCCGCCAGCGCTCTCCTCATGGCACGCTCATTGAGAAGGATGATCGTCTCATTCCTTATCTGCGTACCCATTTCCGCGAACTAACAGTGGTTCACGGCGACGCGTCGCGTTTTGACGTCCGTGATCTCTTCCCTGCGGGGCCGGTGAAGGTGTTTGGAAATCTTCCGTATTACGTCTCCAGCCAGATCCTTTTTAATTTCACCGGAGACGCCACTCCGGTCAGTGGGATGATTTTCACGATCCAGCGCGAACTCGCCGAACGTTTGGCTGCCAACCCCGACTCCGAGAACTATGGAGCGGCCACTGTACTCATCGGCCGGCGGTGGCAGATCCGGTTATTGCGCACCCTCCCCCCGACGGTTTTCCTTCCAGTGCCGAAGGTGGAATCTTCCGTGGTCTCGCTGACACTGCGCCCCGGCGGGGAACTTCCGGATTGTGACGGTGCACGGTTCAACCAATTGGTAAAACTCGGGTTCTCGCAGCGGCGCAAACAGCTTGGAAAACTGCTCGCTCCGGCCCTCCCTCAGTGGAAAGAGGCAGCTGGGCAACTCGGCATTTCACCCACTGCCCGGGCTGAAGATCTTTCCATTGAACAATGGTGCCAGCTCAGCGACTGGTCCGCCGAGGGACCTCGTCCGCACCAAGGCCAGGACGTCCACGGTGAAATTTTTGATATTGTAGATGCCGACGATCAGGTTATTGGCCAGAAATCCCGACAGGATGCTCACTCTCAAAAATTGAGGCATCGGGCCGTTCACATATTTCTCTTTAACGCTAAAGGTGAGGTTTACCTTCAGCGCCGCTCCCGGTGGAAAGATGTAGCTCCCCTGCTGTGGGACTCCAGTGCGGCCGGGCACGTCAACGCCGGACAGGACTACGACCAAACGGCACCTCGCGAATTGCAGGAGGAGCTCGGCGTCACAGCAGCGCTCACCCTGGTAAAACTCATCGGAGCGAGCCCAGAGACGGGACACGAATTTGTGGCCCTTTACGAGGGAATTCACGAAGGCCCGTTTCAGCTCCCGGCCACTGAGATCGAATGCGGCGAATGGTTCAGCCCAAGCTTGTTAGATCGCTGGATCGGATGCCGTCCGGGTGACTTTGCTCCCGGCTTTATGGCTTGCTGGAAAGTCTGGAAAGACCAGCGGCCATGAAGCCCTCATTCCTATTCAGCAATCTGGGATGGACATCTTTTCCGATCTCTCCCACTCCATTCCTATGCTCCCCATTATCCCCCGCGTCCTTGTTGTTTGCAGCATCCTGTCCACCGCGCTTTTCGCCGGTGAATCCAATTCTCTAACTGAAAAGGAAAAGGCCGAAGGCTGGAAACTTCTCTTTGACGGCAAATCCACCAACGGTTGGGTGGCTTTGGGCAAACAAGCCTTCCCGGAAAAGGGATGGTCCGTAAAAGACGGCGTATTTCAGCATGAAAAGGGCGGCGGCGGCGGCGACATTGTCAGCACTGCCTCTTACACAAATTTCGACCTGACCTTTGAATGGAAAATCGGCGAAGTCGGTAACAGCGGCGTCAAATACAACCTAGCTGACCCCACCAAAAACGTGGGCTTTGAATACCAACTTCTGGACGATGCAAAACACCCGGATGGTGTGAAGCACGGTACAATCCATCAGACCGCTGGTCTTTACGACCTCATCGACCCGGCCCCGGACCGGAAGGTAAATCCTGTAGGTGAATGGAATCAAAGCCGCCTTCTTGTAGACGGCACCCACGTCGAGCACTGGATCAACGGCTCCAAGAGCGCGAGCTTCGAGATTGGCAGTCCAGACATGCAGAAGCGAATCGCTGCGAGCAAATACAAGAAGGTGAACAAATTTGGGGTTAAAACGGCCTCCCCCCTTTTACTGCAAGACCACGGCGACGAAGTTCATTTCCGGAATCTGAAAATCCGCGAACTTCCCGCGAAGCCTTAAAGGTCGGAGGGCCCCCTCAATGCTCCGTACTTGAGGGGGATCCTTCTCCGCCAATACTCACGCGTCGACGCAGGAAGGTTGGGACATCCAAATCCTGGCCATCCACCATGGTGGGATCCGTCTTTTCAAATCGCCCACGGTTGACCGGCTCGAAGTGCATTTGTTCTTGAGCCGGTTTTTTGCGGGTAGCGGATACCGCAAGGGTCGTCTCCTGTCCGTCGTGACTCTCCGGTGACGCACTTGAAGTGGACGCCTTGGGAGCCTCGGGTTCCGGAGCAACGGAGGAGACGGTAGAAGCCGGAGACGAAGGTTTTTCCTGTACCGCCTCGGTAGTCTGCGGCAAATCGGCTTCGGCGGACGCCTGCTCGGAATGAGCCGCGCGAGCCAGAAGGCGTCGCTTTAAAAAAGACGCACCAATGTCCCTGCGCATTTCCGCAGCAAGTTCAAACGGTGCGCGTCCGGGCGTTGCTGGCTCGGGTAAAGGCCGGGGATCCTTCTGCGGTGGCAAAGCGATTTCCTCCGGAGCTGATACTTCCGGCGACTGCAACTCCGGGACCTCTAAATCAGGCTCAAGTGCGGGCTCTTCGACGCGGGGGATCAATGCTTCTTCTTCAGTAGGAACCGGCTCAAACTCGGCGGGCTCGGAGTCATGCGAGGGAAGTTCGGAGGCCTCCACCGAATCCGCGACAATGAGGAGCTCGCTGGTAGCGGCGCTCACCGCACTCCCCCGAGAATGAACGGCCAACTCGGTTCCGACGCAGGGAACTCCAGCCAGTAGAGTCACACTGATCGATCCGGCCAGATGCGGATCCACGGCAGCTCCAAAAAAGAGACGGACATCGGAAGGCAGACGTTGATTGAGTTCCGTGGTGATTAACTGCACTTCAGCCCACCGCAGATCGCTCCCGCCCGCCACGTACATCCACACGCCCGACGCGGAGTTTAAGCGTTCGTTTTGTTCAAAAAGAGGGCTGGCCAGTGCCTGATCCAAGGCTTCGCGGACTCGTTCATCGCCCTCAGCCGCACCATAGCCAAAGAGGGCACTCGAGTGAGGCACGGACAGGGCTGCGGCAATTTCGTCAATGCCGCTATGCAAAAGACCGCGGCGTTGGGACATGGCAACTAGTGCACGTACCGCCTGAGCCAGCAGTGTATCGACAGTGGTGAACGCTTCTTCAATCCCAGCCGAAGCATCAACAAGCGAACTCATGCGCTCGTTCTCAAAACAAATGACCAAATCCGCATGTTGGCGAAGTGCGGCCAAACCTTCAGCAGCCTGTTCGCTGCGCCGTTTGCCTTCAAAGGAAAATGGCATCGTGGCCAGCACCACCACATGAGCTCCCTGGTCTCTGGCAACTTGAGCAATCCGCGGTGCGCTTCCTGATCCCGTTCCCCCCCCCAACCCCGTGAGGAGAATGAGCATCGAAGCGCCCGCCAATTGTTCGGAAACATTTGCAAGACTCTCTTCGACCGCAGCTCGACCTAAATCAGGATCACCGCCGGCGCCCAGGCCTCGGGTCAAACGTTGCCCCAGACTGATCCGGACAGAGGTAAGGCAGGAAGTGAGCGCCCGAGCGTCGGTATTGGCAACAAT
>CAMCYN010000308.1 GCA_945883955.1 Akkermansia muciniphila | reverse complement strand
GTGTGGCCCTTGCCCCGGAGCATTTCGGCGGCGCTCTTTGGAAAATTCTCGTCGAGTAGGAAAATCACGCCACGGCCTCGTAAGAGGAACATTGATACTCCGTAAGCTCTTTTGCAAATTCCAGAGCTGCAACGATATCCTCTCTCGTTACGGAGGGATAATCTTCGAGCAATGTCTCGACCGAATCACCTCCGGCCAGAGCCCCTAAAAGAGTGGATACGAGCACTCGTGTCCCTTGGACAACAGGCTTCCCGTGACAGATCGCTGGATCGACGCAAATCCTAGAACTCATACGGTATATTTTCCTTCTCTGTACGAACTCTGTCAACGAACCAGCCCTTCTTTTCCTATCTCTCCCGTCCCCGGGGATGGAACTTCCGATGCGCTTCCTTCAAATCCGTAATCGTTAACTGCAAGTAACGTTCGGTTGTTGAGAGGTTCTTGTGCCCAAGCATCTCCTGCACATGCCGCAAGTTTGCAGCATTCTTCACCAAGTGCGTCGCGCACGTATGCCGCCAGCTATGCGGCGTTACTCGCTTCTTTATCCCGGCAAGCTTCGCGTACTTTTCGACTATTCCCGCCACCGTACTTTTCCCCATCGCTTGCCCGCGTTCCGATAAGAACAGACGCTCCTTCTCTTTTTCACTGAGTATTTGGGGCCGGATTCCTTTGATGTAGCTCTCAAGGAACGTCACCGCGATTTGTGTCAGCGGCACCACCCTGTCCTTGGCCCCTTTGCCTTTATTGATCCGAAGAAGCCCGAATGCGCTTTACCCAAAGTTGCCTGTTCTCGTCCAGACCACCAACCAGGAGAAGGGCGTTGGCTTCATTCCACTGCTTCTCAAAATCCTTTTGCAAGATGGGCAAACCGAGGGAACGGATTTTTGCATCCACGCTCTCGGGCTCGGCCACCTGCCACGCCGCAATCAGGGATTCGGCCAGTCGCCGGTTGACCTCGTTGTCATTGTTGAGGAGCACTTCCGCCACCCTATTTGCGCGTGCGAATAAGAACCCGCGCTCGACGACGTCGGACGGCGGAGATTTCAGCTGCTTTTCGATCATCTCCGCGCACAGCACAACGAGCTGTGTTGCCAGTGCCTTGTCTTCCGGATTCTCGCTTTTTTCCAGAATCTTATCGGCCTCCAAAGCCGCCCATATCCCATACCGGTTTCCGGCTTTCAGAATCGGAGTCAGCAACCCGGCGGCCAGCCGCGCGTTCTGTGGCTGGTCGGGTGAAATGATGAGCAATTCGGCCAAACAACGCTGGCCAACCCAGCGTCCTTTCTTGATTGGCTCGACAAAACAGGCCTGCGCTTTCTTCCAGTCCTTTTCGACCCCGAGCCCGTAAAGGTGCAGGATGCCCAGGTCGTTCCCGCTCAAAACATCGCCGCCTTCAAACTGCGATCGAAAATGGTCGGCGAGCCAAACGAACTTCTCAGTCTCCGTGGGGATGGCGTGATACTCCGTGCGGAGTTCCGTCGGCACCCAGAGGTCGAAACGGGGATCGGGGTTGCTAGCCCCGCACCAGTATGAGGAAAAGTACGTCGGCGCGGTTTTTGACTTCTCCAACCAGATTAAGCTTGCCGGCCGCAGCTGCGTCTTTCGGTCCCTCCGAGCGGGTTGCGGCAGGAGCGGCGACCTTGAATTCTTCCGCGCCGCCGTGCAAAGGCGCGGCGATGGAAGCAAACAGGAAGACAATAAATTGGAGTCGAAACATCATATTCGTGATCTTGTGTAATCCGAACTATTACAAACGGGCCCGCCAGTTTGTGGGGGACGCCATTGCGAAGAAAGGGAAAGCGCCCGAAGACCGCGAATTTCGCAAGGCAGCGGTGGCGTATTTGAAGTGAGAGGAAACTCTCCCCAGCCGGGCTTCCGGGTTGATGACACAAAAAAAGCTCCGGCCCTTGGAGGGACCGGAGCTTTTTGGAAGCGAAACGTTCTTCGGTTAGAACAACCGCTTAGAGCTTTGCGGTGATCGCCTGCTCGAGCTTGACGATGTCGGCGGAGAACTTGCGGATACCTTCCGCTGTTTTTTCCGTGGCCATCGCGTCTTCGTTTACGAGGAAGCGGAACGATTTTTCGTCCACATTGAGACGCTCAATCGGCGTGGCTTTGGCCACGGCGGGATCGAGCTTGCGCACGACTGTCTCGTTGGACGCGGCCAGCTTGGCGAGCAGGTCGGGCGAGATCGTGAGCAGGTCGGATCCGGCTAGCTCAAGGATCTGGGACACGTTGCGGAAACTCGCACCCATGATTTCGGTGTTGTGGCCGAAATGCTTGTAATAGTGGAAGATGTTGCTGACAGACTTCACGCCGGGATCTTCCGCGCCGGTGTATTCGCATTTGTTGGTCGCCTTGTACCAATCGTAGATACGGCCCACAAACGGCGAGATGAGCTGCACTTTGGCCTCGGCGCAGGCCACAGCCTGGGCGAGCGAGAAGAGCAGAGTGAGGTTACAGTGAATGCCTTCTTTCTGAACGATCTCAGCGGCCTTGATCCCTTCCCAGGTCGACGCGATTTTGATCAGAACGCGGTCACGGGAAATGCCGGCTTTTTCGTACATCGCGATCAGATCGCGAGCCTTGGTCACGGTGCCTTCGGTGTCGAAGGACAGGCGGGCGTCGGTTTCCGTGGAAACGCGGCCCGGGACGATCTTGAGAATCTCCAGACCGAAGGCGATGAGGATATGATCGATGATGTCGTCGAGGCGTTTGGCACCGGTGAGCCCGCTGTTTTTACGGTCGGCGATGACTTTGTCGGTGATCGCGGCGTACTGAGGCTTGGTGGCGGCCTGAAGAATCAGGGAAGGATTGGTGGTAGCGTCGAGGGGTTTGAACTCGCGCATGGATTCAAAGTCGCCGGTATCCGCGACGACTTTGGTGAACTGCTTGAGTTGTTCGAGTTGGTTCAGGGTACTCATAAGATAATGGAGGAGTGAGGGGGATTAAATATGGATGGCGTGGCCGTAGGCCTGGCTGGTGGCTTCGTGGATGAGTTCGCTCAGCGTGGGGTGGGAGTGGATGGTGGCTTCAATGTCCTCCATCGTAGCCTCCAGCGTGATTGCAAGGCCGAGCTCGGCGATCAGTTCCGTCGCTTCTGCCCCGATGATGTGTGCTCCGAGCACCTCCCCATGCGGTTCGGCGAAAATGATTTTCACAAACCCTTCGAGTTCGCCGATGGCTCGCGCTTTGCCGCTGGCCAGGTACGGGAACTTGCCGACTTTGTATTTCAGGCCCTTTTCTTTGGCGGCCCTTTCGGTGAGTCCCACACTGGCCACCTGCGGCTGGCAATAGGTGCAGCCGGGGAAGTTCTGGACCTTTTTCGGCTGGAAGCCGGGCTGGAACATGCCGTTTACCGCCTGAATCGCTTCGTAACTTGCCACATGCGCAAGCCAGGGTGGCCCGATAATGTCGCCTGCGGCGTAGATGCCGGGGACGTTGGTTTCGTATCGGTCGTTGGTCTGAATGTACCCTCGGTCGGTGAGTGTGAACTTCAGGTTGCCACCGGGCAGCAGGGGCTGAACCCCAATGGCCACAAGGCAAACGTCCGCTTCGAGCACCTGCGAGGCACCTTTGGCGTCTTCGACGGTGATTTTCACCCCTTTGTCGTCGGCTTCCGCTTTGGTCGTTTTGTGCGAGAGCAGGGCTTTGACTCCCTGTTTCTGGAAAGATTTTTCTAGCGCCACCGATACCTCGGTGTCTTCAACGGGCAGCAGATTGGGCAACATTTCGACCATCGTCACCTTGGTGCCGAAGGTGTTGTAGAAATACGCGAATTCCGTTCCGATCGCACCGGCGCCGATA
>CAMCYN010000307.1 GCA_945883955.1 Akkermansia muciniphila | reverse complement strand
ATAGATCAGGATCGGAACCTTTTGCGGGTCCATATTGATTTGGAGAATCAGTTGATAGTTGTCTGAAATAAATTGAGCGACCGGTTTCACTGTGGTGTGGCGCGCCAGGTTTCCCCGGGGGACGTTTAGTGAGGGAAACCAAAATTCATCAGGGGCGTCGACAAACAGAGTGGGCTGATACTGGTGTAAATCCGCCAGGAGTCGCTGAAAGTTGCCCCTTGGTTCGGCCTGCACTTCCGGCGTGAGGCCCAGGAATCCGACACTCTGGAGGAATCTGGAGGCCGGTGGGATGCCTGAAAAAGCATGATATTTTGGAGCGTAGCCCCAGACGAACATGGTGTCGGTTGGGGTTGCGTATTTTTTTAAGATATCGGCAATGGGGTGGACCCCGGGGCCCCAGTCAGCCAGGAGCGGGCGATGGGAGGCGATTTCCTTCAAGGCGCATTGTCCCTGAAAGAGGATTGGGAGGGCGATAAGCGCCACGACTAAAGGCGTCGGGGGTCGCAGCAACGTATGGGTCTTTGGAAGCAGGAGCCCCATGGCGGCAGTGAGTAGAGCGAAGGGGAGGATGAGTAAATGGGTGTAGTGCGGGAAGCCGAAGCCTGTTCTGTAGATGCTATAGGCGAGGAGAAGCGCGAACCCTGCGATAGCGGCGAGTACGAGGTGGGTGGTTCTGGTGGATTTATAAACGTGTGGAGTCGCCCACGCTAATAAGGCCAGTCCCGAGCAGAGGGCCGCCATTACAAAGGCAAAAAACTCGGGGATTCCGGTGATAAGCTGGGAGAATATCTCAAGGTTTGAGGGTGTTTGGCCGGTGCCAGCGGGGCTGTTTTTATAAACCAAACCGGATTTGATATACAGATCGATAAAATCGTTCCAGGCACCTGCGGCTATAACCGGGCCCAAAATAAGTAAGGGAACACTTAGTCCGCCCAGGATGAGCGGGATTAACAATGAGGCCGCCTCCCGGATGGTTTTACGCTGGTAAATTACAATCGCGGCGGCAATGACCCATAAATAAACTCCGGCAGGTCCGACCTGGATTTTACAAAATGGGAGAGCCCCGGTCAGGAAACCAATGACATAAACAATCCAGCGGCTCGGATTTTTTGCGAGTAGTGTCAGTGCATAAACAACCCAGGCCATAATAGCGATGGGTAGTTGTTCACTTGAGAAAAAGAGGTAATCGAAATTGAGGATCGTCAGCAGCAGGGTGATTGCGGGCAGCGCCAGGAGCATTGCAAGGCGCCGGTTCACCAGTTCGCTTAGCGTCAGGGTTAGCCCGCAGAGCATCGCCCACAAACAGGTGAGGCCGGTGATTCTAGCGGCGAAATAATCCATCTTCAGGCCCAGCAGAGGGGCCCAGAGAATGATCCAAGTGTTTAACGGGCCGCTGGAGCCACCATCAACACCCCGCCAGGGGATGGGATCGATTCTGTAGCGCATGGCCTGAGCCAGGACCTGGCTTTCATCGACGTTCACCTCGCCGTTGTAGAGAAGGCTGCGAAGGCGCCAGACGGGCAAGGCGACGGCGAGAAGAAGGCAAAACGAGGCGAGCGTTTTCCACCATTTGCTGGCGGTGAACTCGGCTTTGGTGAGGGCCGGGAACAGGGCAATCCCGAGAAGGGCAAGCCATAACAGGAGGGCGAACGACAATCTGAGGTCCATAACGTGGGTCAACTGGGGCTCAACCCCAATATTTCATTGGGGTTGAAAATACAAGCAAAGCTCAAGCAGTAAACTGCTATTGTTCAAGGTGTTAAAGCCAAACCAAAAAGGACTTCGCTAATGTCAGATTGTACTCAGAACGAATTCGGTTTTCCCAGCTTCGATCGACGTAAAATCGAAGCCAGCTTCGAGGGCGGGGATGTCTCGAGTGATGGCGGCATGATGCTTCTGCGCCAAGTCGATCGCAGGCTCGGCCTCATCAATTCCGCCGCAGGAACCATTATCTTTTGAGAAGCGACGCAATTTGATCACACACGTGTGAAGCAAAGGGAATGGAACATGTCCATCCGGGGGAAACTGCATTCAAAATATGGAAGGACTTTTCATCGCCCTGCAGTACAAAATCCATTTCGAGGCGCCGGGAACGCACATCCATAAGCTGTGCTCTGATTCCAGGCTTACCCCATTTTAAATAGTGGTCGACCGAGACATCCGTCGCGAGAACCTGCGCGAGGCTGACCAGATGGCGCCGATTGTATTTCAAAAGTTCCTCCACCGCTAAACGTCGAAAATCAAATCCGGCGAATAGAAAAAGGCCCAATTCCCGGAAGGCCGTGGCTATAAAATCGCCGGGATCGAAATTATCCATCCCATTATACTGCTCACGCCAAAAAGCGGGAATTGCCGTCGGGCCGATCTTGGCCCGTCCATCGACAGTCACCGTAAAATGAACCCCTAAAAACGGATTACGAAGATCCGGCACAGGATAAATATTGGTTCTGAAAGCACCGGCCGGCTCCTCGCTGTACAAGTAGAGTCCTTTGAAGGGCACAATGCGGTACTCTTCGGAAAAGCCGTAAGTCCTGGCGATCGAATCGGCATGTAATCCCGCCGCGTTTATCACGTAGCCAGCAGAAAACGAGGTTCCGCCGACCTCAAAACACGCTTTTCGTTTTTTTTGAAAAACCGTGCCCAACATAAACTGCACCCCGTCCCGCTCAGCATCTTCCCGCATGACGTTCAAAACCGTCAAAGGATCGGCAGTCGCAGTCGACGGGGAAAAAAGTGCACGTTCGTAAGTTTTCACCCTCGGCTCAATTTTCCGGGCCTCCTCAAGCGATACACTCTCCAGAGGGACGCCGTTTTGATTGCCCCGGCGAAGCAGTTCATCGAGTTGAGGCAAATCCGACTCCGATCGCGCTACCACCAGTTTACCGCACTTATTAATTGGGATGCGGTGATCTTCACAAAACTGGGTCAGTGCAATATTGCCCTGACGCGTAAACCGGGCCTTTAAGGAATCGGCGGAATAATAAAAACCGGCATGAATCACGCCGCTGTTACGACCGCTGGCGTGTCGCCCCACAGATTGTTCTTTCTCGAGGACAATCACCGAAGCCTTGGGAAAACTTTGTTTAAGCTGCCTGGAGATGCTGACGCCAATAATGCCTCCGCCGATAATTAGAAAATCTGGGTTTTTCAAATGAATAGAAAGTAAAAAGCGCCCCCCCTGAGGCTCGCGCCATGAACTTGAACCGGAATTCCAATGAAGTCCCCCGGCTTGGAATAGTTTAAAAAATCAGCCCGGGCAAATGATCGCTCCTCGGGATAGGGACACAGCGCAATTAAAAACAACAAACCGCGTGCAACTATTAATAGAAAACCCATATCAACAAGACATAAAAATAATCACCAACCAAGTCCGCCATTAGTATCAAGGAAAAATACTCACTCCTCCCGTATGCTTCGATAGTCCATCTTCAAAAATACACACCTCATACCCTACACAGTTTCCGGCTTCGAAACTCCCCCCCTGCGTGACGGTGCCATGCGGCTGTCTTTTTTAAAGCATCCGACAAAGAGGTATGTTCCCGGATTCCAACCTCCCGTTCCGCGCGCCATACGTCCGGAACGTACCGTGAAATCGCCTGACCGCGCACGGAAGGACGCAGCACCTGCACCGTCGGAGGAAGTCCCAGCGCCCCGGCTACCACCCGGGTCAACTCCCCGATGGTGAGATCAAACTTGGAACCCACATTATAAGCGCGCCCATTAGGGCCCCGGAAAAGCAGTCGCCAAAGCGCCACAGTGAGATCCGCCGCATACAAATACGACCGATACGCCGTCACATCCCCTCCAA
>CAMCYN010000306.1 GCA_945883955.1 Akkermansia muciniphila | reverse complement strand
ACGTTCGCATTTAAGAAGGTGTACCCGGGAGTAGTCGTTTCAAACGCGGATACTCGAGTTTGCCCGCTGACCCGTTGGGCCTCCACACGCCCGCCAAAACGCGGCCCCTCATAAACAAGCGCCGTTCCGTAACGCAGCGCCGGAATCCGCGGTAGCGGACGCCCTTCTGTGCGGTCCTGCGCACGTACGTAATCCCCTCGGAATTCAACGTATAAATCATGCGGATTAGGCACGCTTGAATCCTCCCGGCCACTCACGAGCTCTTTAAGGCTCTTCCCATCGCCACGCTGGCCGGATCGGATTGTATTAAGCGGTAACAAATGGCAGGCCACCCGAGCTTCGCCCCCCAGAAAACCCGCCCGTTTACCGTTATAATTAAAGATTGGCAAGTTATCAGCCGACACCGCTCCCGTATTGGTAATTTCCAGGAAATTAAGGAAGTGATTATAGAATCCCCCAATACTTCCCGTAATTAGACCGGACCGCTTCCGAAGCGATAAATCAATTCCGATTACACGTTCCTTATTGAGATTAGGATCTCCAACAATAAATTGGTGAGTAGCTTCATGCGGACCGTTGGCAAATAACTCTTCGGCGGCTGGAGCCCTTTCCGAATAACGCGTAGTGAGTGCGAGATTCGTTTCCTTGGTTATATCATAAATCGCACCCGCAGCGAAACTGAGCGGAATATACTCTCGCTGTCTCTGGCTATCTGAAGTCAGCGACGTCAATGTGGGATCACTGGAGTCGATCTCGACGCGGTTATATTCAACACGTGCCCCGACCTGCAGTCGGACTGGATTCAGTTTAATCTCCTCAAAAAGAAACCCGCCCAGCTGCAATGTATGAGTCGGTTGGAGAAACGCTTCACTCCCGACGACCTTAAGGTTTTTGACAAGCGCCTGGGTTCCAATGGACCCCTCCATTTTGCCAATCGGGTGATGCACCAATTCGATTCGGGAATCAAAGCCGTTGGTTTTGAATGTGGAACCGACGGTATCCACGCCCACGGAATCGCGCTCAATTTCGAAGTGGCGATAATCCGTATAAGTAAACTTGAAGTTTCCGCTAGCAAAAGCCGGAAAGGGGTCATTGATCGCCCCCCGTAAGCTATATTGCCGCTTAACCATATCCAGGCGCACCCGACCCGGCATGTCGACAGGATCATCTACACTGGGATTATTGGGTACCCCGTAAACGCTTAGGGATTGGCCAAACGAAGCGCCTATAAAGCCGCCGTCCCAGACGTAAGAAGTCCCCAAGCCAAAGTCCCGGCTGAATACTCCTGTATTTGGGACCACATGCACCGGGTCTCCTCCAAACGAACTACCGCGAGCACGTTGGTCCGCACTCAGGCCGGCCCGAATGCTATCACTCAGTGCATTGCCGGGAACGCGCACATTTTCCGTGCGCCGAATCGCACCATCGAGATGCAAAACCACATGTTCACTAGCCCGGATATCCACAGAGCCAGCCCCGGAGCGCTCCATATTGGCGCTGTCAAAGCGATTCACAAATTCACCTTTGATCGGCTGGTTGGGGACTTCAGTCGGGATGCGATTATCGAGCACATTCACCACGCCCCCAATGGCACTGGATCCGTATAGAATGGTTGCAGCCCCGCGAACGACCTCGATGCGTTGTGCCAGCAGAGGTTGCACACTCGACACATGATCGGGACTGAGATTGGACACATCAAAAATGTCCGTCCCATTGTTGAGGATTAAGACGCGATTATCGGCCAGCCCCCGGATGATCGGACGCGCCGCTCCAGCGGTAAAATTGCTGCTGACTACTCCGGGCTCACCACTGAGGGTTTCGCCGAGGGTAGGTGCCATTTTGAGCTGAAGCTGTTTTCCGCTAAGGATGCTGACCGGTTGAGCCAGATCGAAGGCGCTACGCTGCAGAGAGCCAGCGGTCACGACAATCTCCGGGAGCAGAGTTGTGGTAGTTGCTGTAGTTTCCGCATTTGCGTTAGTTGCGGTATCAGTCGATTGCGCCAGCGCAAAGCCGGCTGAGATAGAACCAAATAGAATAAAGGGCAGAGAAGGACGTTTCATAAACCAAAGGGGTGTGCCTGTCGCCGAGACATCGGCGACATGAGCGGGCGGGGCGAACGTGCTGTTCGCCGGGTTAAAATGATCCAACCGACAACCTGTTTCGGTACCGGAGGATAAGAGTTCTGATTAGATCCAGTCCCCTTGCGGCGGAGCACGTTCCTGAGTGCACCCCACTCTCTTCTGCGCGCCTGAATCGTGCGCGTCTTCCACACAAACGCTTCCGACAACCACCCAGACCAAAGCCGGACAAGCAATCGGAGAGAGAACCGGCTCATCACTTCCGCCGGAAAGCATCAGAGTCACCGCACACTCATGCGCTTGCTCGTCCGCGTCCTCGTGGACGGAGGTGTGGAAACTGGCGCTCGCCGCCATGAGCAGTGTCAAAGCGAACCCGATCAGCAGCGCTCCAGCCACCAGTTTGCGCAGCAATCCCACCCTCCAGCCCATCCGGTTCAGACAAACAAACGCGAGGCGCATAAGCACTTCCCTGCTTAGTCCGCTTCAGGCCTCGACTGAGGCAGGTCAGCAGGAGGCACGATTTGAAGGTGTCCTTTCCGGTGTTCCCAACGTGCCAAAGATTGCTCGTGTAAATGGCGCCGACGAAACAGACGGGGTAACACGCCGTATTTTGGACTAAATAGAAACGCGAGGCAGAATATCCCGCCAAGCACCAAAACAATACAGGCTCCAGAAGGTAAATTCAGCCAATAGGAGACAAATAGACCGAGACAGGACCCGAGCATTCCAAGGATGCCGCCCCCCCAAAACATGGCGCTAAAAGAATTGGAAAAGAGATAGATTGTGGCGGCAGGCGCCGTGAGTAAGCCTAAAGCGAGAATCACCCCCACGGCTTGTAAGGAAGAGATCATCGAAAGCACGAGAAGGGTGAGAATGAGATAATTGAGCTTTGAAACAGGCACACCCTGGGCGGCGGCAATGGCCGGTTCAAACAGCATCACCTGAAGGGGCCGTTGTAAGGCGACTAAAACAACCAGTGTCAGAAAGCTAATCCCATAAATGGTCCATAAATCTGAATCCGCAAGACCCAGGATATTACCGAATAGATAATGATGCAGTTCAATGCGGACTTTGGCGTAACTGAGAAGGACAATCCCAAGCGAAAACGCGACGGTATAAAGAATCCCCAGGGAAGTATCTTCCTTCACACGGGAACTCCGGGAAATCAGTTCCGCTCCGAGCGCAACCATTAGCGCAGCTACCAGCGCGCCAAAAAACATACTACTCGGAGTAAGCCCAAATAGAATTACGCCCAAAGCCAGACCAGGCAGAAGCGAATGCGAAAGTGCATCGGCCATCAACGCGAGACGTCGCAGAACAATAAACGCGCTTAGGAAGCCGTTGGTAAAGCCAATCAACGCGCACCCGAAAAGCGCCCGTTGCATAAATTCATGCCTAAAAGGCTCAAGTAACCAGTCCATGGGAAACTCCAGAAAAAGACTCGGTCTCGTAAGTACGCCGGATATTCGCTTCAGTAAAAACGTCCTCGGTGGGACCAAACGCCACTAACTCGCCATTCAACGGGATGACCTGATTAAACAACTCGGGCACGGTTTTGAGATCGTGATGCGAGGCGATCACCAGACTCCCCCGCTTGGCGATAGCGCGCAGGGTTTCACTCATCATTTCCTGCCCGCCTTTATCAAGTCCGGTAAATGGTTCATCCAATAGAAAAACATGCGCTTCCTGAGCGAGGGCGCGTCCGAGAAAAGCCCGTTGCTGTTGGCCGCCACTGAGCGCGCTGATCT
>CAMCYN010000305.1 GCA_945883955.1 Akkermansia muciniphila | reverse complement strand
GAAAAGTTGGCCTGAAATGCGTATAAAAACAGCCAGCCGCAAACGATAATTTAGAGAAAGCTACACCAGGACGGCTTTTTTACGAAGCAGTCAAAGATACGAAACCCAGATTGCCATCGATGATCCCCTCAAGCCCGACAGGCTCCTAGTTGTTCGATAATTCTTTCCGTTACGGTTTCGTAAATGTCTTTTTTGCCGCTGTTTGAATGGTAGGCCATACCATTCAACAGCAGCAAAAAGAACGGAGTTCGTTTGCGTCCCGAAAGTCCCGATGGGGCAAGGACGAAGCGCAGCGGAGCGAAACGAAATAAAAAGCGAAGCGGCTTTATGTCGGCTTCGTGAAATCCTTGCGCCAATCGGCCGTAGGTCGTCACGACTCGGAAGAGTGACGAGACTTTGGGGGCATCCCCCGAACGCAGTGAGCTAAAATGAAAGATCAGTTACAGTCTGTCGGACCAATGTGAATGCGGAGGGGCGGCACATTAAAACGGGCTAACGCTGTGTAGCAGTCGCTTTGCTAACCCGTGACTTGCGCGGTCCTCTAACGGTGGTTGGCATAAGAGACCAGAACTCCTGGGCCAACTTTTTGGTCACGGTTTCTCCTGAAACGGTTCGCACTGCTCGGTAATGCTTGAAAAGTGTGTCCTCCGATTCTTTGTGTCCCATCAGTGCCCTCAGTTGCGAGGTGTTTTGGTGCAAGGCGTAGTGCATCGTGGCGAACGTGTGCCGAAGGCCGTCGTGTAATTCAGGGAGGCCCGCTTCAGCGCGAAGGGAATCCCAGCGGCCACGAAAGGTGTACGGAATGAGGGACGCTTCATGAGGTGCGCGGCAACCCCAAAGGCGAAACCACGCCGTGGCCACACGCGAAAGCTCTATAACCCTTGGTTTGTTCGTTTTGCTGACGCGCGCACTGACAACAAGGGTTCTTCCTGCCGTGTCGATGCTGGAGAGGGGCGTACGCTTAATTTCTTCCGGCCTTAACCCGCAAAACAAAGCGGCGGACAGGTATCCCAAGAAAGCATCATGCCGTAAAAGAAGTGGTTCTCTTGTTTTCGGAACGCGGCCGGAATGTGAGCCGGTGAGGGCGGTTTTTAGCAAACGGCGCATTTCCTTAGGGCCGTGGCTGAGAACTTCTCCTTTGGAGCCTTTTGCTATCTTTATCCCATTGTCGCCTGCGATGGGGTTTATGGAGATGTATCGTGCTGAACACGCGTATTTTAAGAGGCCCGAAACTGTGGCGCGTTTGTTCCGTTGATGGGAAAGCGAACATTCGCCACTAATCACCCAGCGTTGCACATCTTCTCGGCGAATATCTCCGATCTCTTTGCCTTCCATTGCAATAAGTAGGCTCTGCAAATTGGGGCGCCGAAGATTATCGACGTATTTTTCCGAATTCAGGAGCGTCTGCTCAGCCATGAATTCACGAACGATCTCCGTGAAGTTCGGAGCGGGCATTAGCGAACGGTGGTGGCGCAGATAAAACGCCCCGGCATCCTCGATGAATCGCCCACCTCGGCGAGACGGTCTTTCCAGGTTGCGTAAAGAATCCTGTCCGCAGGCAAAAGCGTGACGCTTTCGGTGCCCTGCTGTTTGAGGTTGAGCTTGGTTTGGCGCAAATAATTCTCCGCGCCTTCACGTGTCTCAAATACGGCCATCGCGCGTTTGCCTTCCACGTGACCCAAATCCGCCAACCACTTTGTGATCCCCGAGGGGTATCGCCTTTTCCGCACAGTGCCCTTCATTTTGAGAAGGTACTCGGTGAGGGATCGGGATCATGTTTTTTGTCAATTTGGGGCAAATTGGGTGCAGTTGAGTTCTTCTGCGTCCATTCAAAGTGAGCCGAATTGACTTCTTTAACGTGTTCCCTTTGAGTGTTTTCAGAGGGAAGTGCCGGGGAGGGGACTTGAACCCCTATGCCTTGCGGCGCCAGATCCTAAGTCTGGTGCGTCTGCCAATTTCGCCACCCCGGCTCGCTAACTCCAACTTCCCGGCCAAGCGCGATTGTTCGCGGCAGGAAAGGGGCGATATCTATACACTATCCGCCCGAGATTCGGCAAGGCCCGCTCTGTATCGATTGTCGGGAGGGCTCTTTAACTGGCGCAATCAGGAGTTTCTGGGTTCGAGATCAGCTGTAGTAGAACTTTCATTTTGAGATTCTTTCATCGAGCGGATCGCAACTTTTGAGACGTAGCGGATCACGAACAGAGCCGCTACAATTCCTGCCCCGGCCATGATTTTAATCCACGGGTTGGGGGTGGCGGATCCGTCCCCTATTGAAGCGATCCCGTTTTTAGCCGAGGCACCCATGCTTACAAAAATAAGCGAGGGCCAGAGGACCGCGAGGCCGGTGGACATCAGATGATGCCAATTGGAGAGGCGTGTCAGTCCGAAGGCATAATTGGCGACGCCAAAAGGAATGGGACAAAAGCGGAACAAAGTGGCCAGTTTCCAGCCGCCCTTTTCAATGGCGATGTTGAGTCCGGCGAGAATAGGAAACCGACTTGCCAGGCGCTGAACCGGGTGCCGCGCTACTGAGCGCGCCAGATTAAAACTCAGCAACGCACTGAGCAGTTTGGCAACCATCATCAAGAGCACTCCGCGTTGGAACCCGAAGGCAAAGCCCGCCGCGATGTCGAAAGGAGAGATGGGCAAAAACACGAGCTGGGATACGACGATCACGCCGACGTAGAGGAGCATACCGCGTAGTCCTGGATCGCCGGTGAGCCAGGGGAGGGATTGAAGGCGGGCGAGAATTTCTGAAAACATAAGAGAATGCCCTGAAACTTGTATGGCAGATCAGGAGGTTCTGCTTTGAAAATGTGTTAGTCTGGTTTGCTTTAAATTTCGGCCAAGCTTTGGTCGCGGCAACCGAACCTTGTTTGCCGTTTACAGTTCACCCATATCTAACCTCTCCTATCGCGAAAACACCGAGTTAGCAGCCCTTCCAGAGCCTGTCAGAATTTGGTAACTAGTCGTCCAATGCCTTCGCTTCCGCCTCTCCCAGTTGAAGATCTCGATCTTGTCCTGTCCTGTACCGAGGAATTATGGGAGGAGGCTCGCGGCAAACGTTTTTTTATTACGGGGGGGACGGGCTTTTTCGGCATCTGGCTGCTTGAAAGCTTTGCGTATATCAACGACGCGCTCAATCTTGGGATGAGCGCTGTGGTCCTGACCCGTAACCTTGAGGCATTCGCGGCCAAGGTACCGCATTTGACCGAGCGAACCGACCTGGAGTTTCTCCAAGGCGATATCCGGGGATTCGAATATCCGGCTGGGGATTTCCCTTACGTGGTGCATGCGGCGACGGAATCCAGCGCGAAGCTTAATAACGAAAATCCGCGTGAAATGTTCGATTCCGTGGTGGCCGGAGCGGATTATGTCCTTCGATTTGCCGGGCAGGCTGGGACTCAGAAGTTTCTGCTGACCAGTTCCGGGGGAGTTTACGGTCGCCAGCCGGCAGAGATGACTCATATCCCCGAAAACTATCAGGGTGCTCCGGATCCGCTGATTGCGAGTTCGGCTTTCGGCATAGGCAAAAGGGCGTCAGAACATTTGTGTGTGCTCGGGGCCCAACATTACGGATTTGAGGTGAAAATTGCCCGCTGCTTTTCGTTTGTCGGGCCCCACCTTCCGTTGGACTCCCATTATACGATTGGAAATCTTCTGCGAGACGCGCTGGAAGGGAGACCTCTGGATTTTGGAGGGGATGTGACGGCGTATCGGTCGTATTTGTATGCGGCGGATCTCACTGTGGCGCTTTGGCGACTGCTTTTCCGGGGCCCTAATGGGCGCGCTTATAATGTGGGTTCCAAGTTTGATCTCACCATCGGGGAGTTGACCCGGGTG
>CAMCYN010000304.1 GCA_945883955.1 Akkermansia muciniphila | reverse complement strand
CCCCTCACCGAACACCACCTCGGCATTACTCGCCGCACCCTCCTGCAAAGCTCCGCCTACGGACTCGGCGGCGCGGCCCTCACCTGGATGCTGAACCGGGACGGGTTCGCGGCAACGACCGCCGCCGCCCCCAACGTCGCCCCGCCTTTTCCGAAGGCGCAAGGGTTGCCGGATCTCCCCCACTTTGCGCCCAAAGCCAAACGTGTGATCTATCTGTTCCAGAACGGTGGCCCGAGCCACGTGGAACTTTTCGATTACAAACCCAAACTCCGGGAACTCCACGGCCAGGCCATGCCGGATTCCTACCTGAACGGGCGCCGGTTCAGCACCATGACGCCGAGTACGGCCGGGAAGCTGGTTCTGGGGAATCTCGAACCCTTCCAGCAGCACGGAAGCAGCGGAGCCTGGGTGAGCTCTCTCATGCCCCACACGGCCGGGATCGCGGACGAGCTTTGTTTTGTGAAAGGAATGCAAACCGACGCCGTGAACCACGCGCCGGCGATCTCGTTCCTGCTCAGTGGAGGCCAAATCCCGGGGCGTCCGACGATTGGTTCCTGGCTCAGTTATGGCCTGGGTTCCGCCAATCAGGATCTGCCGTCCTATGTGGTGATGACGTCGGTGAGTAAAGGGACAAGCTGTGGCCAGATTTTCTACGATTTCTACTGGGGCAGTGGCTTTTTACCGACGCGTTATCAGGGCGTGAAGTTTCGCGGTAGCAACGAGCCTGTGCTGTATTTGGACAATCCGGCCGGCATAAGTCGCGATATCCGGCGGGGGATGCTCGACGACATCCAGGCTGCCAACCAACTCAAACAGGCCAGTGCCGGCGACCCCGAGATCGCCACACGTGTTGCGCAGTACGAGATGGGGTACCGGATGCAGGCCAGTGTACCGGAGCTGACGGATCTATCGGATGAACCCGAATCGGTTCTGGCGAGTTACGGGCCGCAGGTTCGGGAGCCTGGGACGTTCGCGCACAACTGCCTCATGGCCCGTAGGATGATCGAGCGCGGGGTGCAGTTTGTGCAGCTCATGCACGCCGGGTGGGATCAGCACAACAGCCTGACGACGGAGCTGTACACGCAATGCCGTGACACGGATCAACCCAGTGCGGCGTTGGTGGCCGATCTCAAACAGCGTGGCCTGCTGGAGGATACGCTGGTGATCTGGGGCGGCGAGTTTGGCCGGACGCCGTTTATCCAGGGGGATATTGAAAACCGGAAGCGCTGGGGGCGGGATCATCATCCCTATGCGTTTACGGTGTGGATGGCGGGGGGCGGGGTGAAGCCGGGCATCTCGTATGGAGAGAGTGACGATCTGGCGGTGAACGCGGTTAAGGATGCCGTTCACGTCCATGATTTACAGGCGACGGTGATGCACTTGATGGGGATCGACCACGAGAAGTTGACGTACCGATTTCAGGGGCGGCAATTCCGGTTGACGGACGTCCACGGGAAAGTGGTGCGGGACATTCTGACGTGAGGCGGCGAGCGCCGGGGTTTGGGCTTCAGTCCCGGCCGCGGCGCAACGGCGCGAACCGACCAACGGTTACCGATGCGCCTTCACATAAAAATTACATAAATCAATGCTGGCGTTGTCATTGCATTGCAAGGGCACGTTTGTTTCGAAGTCGGTCGGCAGGTTCTGGAAGCAACCAATCCACTTGTGACCCTCGAAGCCTGGCGGGAGCAGAGCCGTCAGCGTTCGGTTCCCGATGAGGAATTGTCCGCATTGGTGGACAAAGCGTACGAAGAGCAAGATGCCCGGGAGGATCTCTGGCAGGAGCACGGAGAGGGCACTGGTGCACTGTTTGGAGAGGCTCCCAGCCAGGCTGCGCGATCTGGTTACGCGCCGGTATCACCTGGGCCAATCGAAGGGCGCACCAAGCATTTTATCGATGACGTCCGGGCAACCTGGCTCATCCCCGAAACCAATTCGAAGGGTTCATGGCGCGCTGGGGTAACTTCGGAACGTTTCTGCCATATACTCTTTAGAGCGTTGGTCTGCACCGTTCCCTTAAATTCCGTTTCTCCCCGTAACACACAACCCCGCCCATGAAATACAGCCTCCCCCTCTTCGCCGCCTTGCTGTTGGCACCCCTTGAATTCACACACGGCGCGCCAGCTTCGTCCAAGCCCAACATTCTGTTTCTGGTAGCGGATGATTTGGCGACGCGACTCGGCTGTTACGGAGACAAGGCGGCTATCACACCGAATCTGGACCGTCTTGCGAAGGAGGGCGTTATGTTCAACCGGGCCTATGTCCAGGGAGCCGTATGCACGCCGAGCCGGACCTCGTTCATGCTCGGGCTCAACAGCAATCACGCGCAGGCCAATCACTTTGTCACGCACCCGGACACCATGACCATGGGGCGTTGGATGCGCGAACACGGCTATCAAACCGCCGCCATCGGAAAACTCGATCACGACGATCCGAATGACGCCTACACGGACCCAAAGGCATGGGACGTCCGGGTCAAACGTGAGGAGATGAACCCCACCGAGCGTCTTCAGCGTTCACCTTTCGATGAAGACCTCGGGAAACAGCGCAAAAACGTCTCCTTCATCGGCCTCGCCGACTCCCCGGGGGCCGTCGGGGATTACGTGCGAACGACACGCGCCATCCAGTTCTTTGATAACGAGCGCGACCCGAACAAGCCCTTCTTTGCCGCGATAGGTTTTCATGCGCCGCACGCTCCGTGGGACACACTGAAGCAGGATTTCGAGAACCACGACCCGGCACGTTTCCTTCTCGAGCCCACTCCGGCCGAGGCTACGCCCTTACCTGCCGGATCGATGCTGCATGAGCCCGGAATGGAAATGACCGAAGAGAGTCAGCGCAAAGGTCAGCGTGGCTACTACGCCGCCGTAACCTTCATGGATACTCAGGTCGGGCGGCTACTGGAGCATCTCCGAAGCAAAGGCCTGCTTGAGAACACCATCATCGTGTTCACCTCCGATCACGGCTATCATCTCGGCTGGCGCGGGCAGTGGGCCAAACACAGCATCGACGAACAGGTTCTCCGAGTGCCGCTGATTGTACGGCACCCACAAGGCATGAAAGGAGCCACCGCAAACGGCATCGTGGAGTTGCTCGATCTGTTTCCGTCCTTCTGTGAGTTCGCCGGACTTCCGATTCCCGAAACGCTGGACGGGAAAAGTTTCCTGCCCCTGGTGAAGGACGCCGCTGCGGAAGGCAAACCCGGCGCGTTCTGCAAATGGGGAAATGGACGCACCGTTCGCACCGAACGCTGGCGGCTCACCGAACGCTATGACGGCTCGCGCGAACTGTACGATCACCATGCCGATGGGGCCGAATACTACAACGTGGCGCAGGTTCCGCAAAACCAGCCCGAAGTCCAAAAGCTCGGAGCGATGCTCGCGTCCTATTTTGGCCCGCTGGTGACTCGCCCGCTCAAACCAATGAAAGGGAAGGAATAGGACGTCCCAACTCCCGCCAGCGATTATGCGACCTGCCCGCCGCCATTCTTCATAACTTGGGCATTAACCACGAGCGGTTGACCCACAAGTTTCGCGGGCTGAATGTAAGACTCACTGGCGTGCAGGATGCGCATATCGTAAAGCCAATCCTCGGAACGTAGCCTTCGGAGAATTCGAAGGCGCCGGGCCGGCAGTCTAGCCATGAATAGTTCCCCCATGTTCCCCCCAGTTATGAAATTACCCCTCTCGCTTCTTGCCGTCCTGTTGTTCCCCTCACTCTCCGGGCTACACGCGGCTGGAACCGCCTCCGCTCCAAACGTCGTTGTGATTCTGGCCGATGACCTCGGTTACTCCGACCTCGGCTGCTACGGCAGCGAAATCGCCACACCCAATCTCGATGCATTGGCAAAAGACGGTTTGCGGTTCACTCAATTCTAC
>CAMCYN010000303.1 GCA_945883955.1 Akkermansia muciniphila | reverse complement strand
TGAGCCGGATCGTGGGCGGGGCCACCGGCGGCACCGGCGGCGTTGTGGGCTGCCGGGGATTCCATGCGGCCTGCATGCCAGTAGTTGTGCATCGAATCCTTCATGAGCCGCGCCATGAGACTGCCATAGGCGCTCCGGCGCAGACCCAGGGGATTGGTGGCGTCGACTTGTTCCGGAGTCGAGGGAATAGCCGTGGTCCAGAAACCGGCGGCTCCCCAGCACATCGCTGCCGCCAACGAGATTAGGATCGGGTGCGAAACAGGCATCGTCCGAGGAGAGTGAGGGCCGCGCCCTGAAGGGTCAGGCACAGGAGAGACCCGGCGAAATCCGCCCCGGTCAGGGGGCCCATTTTGAAAACCAGACGCGGGGTTAAATCCGCGAGGTGGTAATGAGGCAAAGCCAGCCAGGCGCTGCGAAAGAGCAACGCGTCACTGCCGGCCAGCATCGGGGCGAGCCAGGAAGCGGCAATTAACCCCAGAAACAACAGCGAAACCGGGATCAAAAACGCGACGACCTCCCCTGCCTTGGTGCCCAGAGCCACTGCCAGCAAGAGCAGCGGACCACCACCGACTCCGGCCAGCACCATATATTGAATTACGAGCGTCACCCATTGGCGGGCTTCGTCCGGGTTTCGCGGCAAACAAAGCGTCGAACAAATGATCCCGGCCAAAAGGAGGAGGCCCACCAGCCACACCATCACTGAGGCCCCCATCTGAACAAACAACGTCCCGACACCGGTGCCGCGCGCCCGCAGAAACTCCAGCAACCCTTCGGCCCGTTGTCTGCGCCCCAACGCAGCCGCCTGAAATGGCAACCAGGTAAACAGCGCCAGCCACACGTAAAGCCACGCGGATTGAGCCCGGGCGGGCTGGAGGATTTGGGGTTGTTCATCCCAGGGGGTGAGCAGCGGCATCACCCACACAAACAGAAACAGGGCGAGCAGAAGTAACCAGCAGCTGCCGCGCTTAAAAAAGCCGGCCAGGCACAGACGAAACAAAAACCAGCGGTGTTCCGAGGCTTTCATTGGGCGCGTAAATACTCGCAGGTTTCCATCCAGGAACCGCCGTGACGGCTGGTGATGTGACGCAACAGACCGCCGACCACCGTACAGAGCGAGTCGGCTTGTTTAACCGCCTCGAGTTCGTGCAGCACCACCAGGCGCAACACCGACGAACCGCTTGAGGCCCACAAATCGGCCACAACCGCACGGGTCTCGGCGTCCATTCCGGTGAGCGGTTCGTCCAGCAAAAGCAGGCTCGGCGCCGAACTGGCCGCCAAAGTCTCGGCGGCGATAAGCACCACTTTCTGGCGGTTCCCCCGCGATAACTTCCCGATCTGGCAGCCCAAATCCAGATTCAGCCGGTCGGCCAACTGCACCGCATACATCAACGCCTCATCACAAAACCACGAGTGCAGCAGCGTCCGCGACAACAGTTCCCCATCCATTTGCAAGGCGTCGGACACGTAGTTCACGCGCCCCACAATATCGGGCGCTCCGCTCAAAGCCGGATGTAACCCGGCCAGGGTACGCAGGAAGGTGGTTTTGCCCGCACCATTGGGAGCCACGAGAAGATGCAGGCCCGACTGCAAATCCATCTCCTCGGCCACCTCCACCAGCACCCGCGCCTTTCGGTCCCAGGGGACCCCGGTTTGATGGCCGAATTGTGTGCCCGGTCCGAGCCGGAGCCGGGGTTGCATGGAGCCGGTTGGAGTCTCGTGCGCTGTGGCTGCTGGGTGCGTCATAAGAAAAAGGAGCGTCTATTCGCCCACATCCCAGAGGCCGTCATTGGTTCTTGGGGAGGGGTCGTACGGAGTGGAACCACTCAGAAGGCTCGGAGGCATCGTGGTAAAATTGAGGGTCAGGGCTTCGGCTTGCAGACCCGTGAAGGTGGGCAGCGCACTCCACCCCTGGGGAAGATAAGCGGTGAGCTGCGCCGAGGTGATAACCGAGATGTCGGCCGTCGGGTTATCGGCCATATAAGCGCGTTGTGCGGAGTAAACGGCCTGAAGCGACAACGCTGCGTCCTTGCCCTTTTTCCATTCCGAGACCGAGCTGTAGCCAAATCCGATCAGCGCACTCAGTCCGAGCATGAGCGCCATCACGAGGCTGATTTCCAGCAGGGTAAACCCGGCTTGTCTGATTAAACGGCGATGGAGGGAGGAGGATTGCGTACTAAGGGATGGGTTGGACCGACACTGGAGCGTCGGACTCGGTTTTGGGGAGCACACGAAATTGACCGTTCCGCAGCGGCGGACGCGGCTCGGAGAGGGAAACGACCAGGGTGCCTGAGGAAGCGATGCCGGGTGAGTCGGTCGCCGGGGTAACCCCAGGCCCCGGGCCGCGCCGGATGATGCCGATACGCGCCTTATCGGAAGGCTGACCGGGATTTGAGGCCAAGCTGGTCGAGGCCGAGCCGCCGGAAACGGGGGCGCGTACAATAGGCTTGTCGATTGAGGCCGCTGCGGGTGGCAGCGGTTCCACACCGGGAAGCGTTCGTGGAATCAGGCGGGGCTTGGTGGGTTGGGCGGGTTTGGGCAGCAGATCGGCGGCTTGCACGGCCAAAGGCGCGAGCAGGGTTGCCACCAAAACGATAAGAGCCACGGGGGGGGTGCTCATGAAGGGGGGAGAAATGCGGGAGAGAATTTTAGAAGGAACCAGAATTCATCATTTTTGGACCCATCAAGAATATGGGTAACATGGCACCTGAGAATACCAGCCCGATGAGAAACACGGCCGCCGCGAGGGTCAGGAAATTGATCACCTCGGTAAAGTCGTTCATGTAGGCGGCGGTATCCTCCTCGTAAATGTCGCGCAACAATTCGAGCTGTTGGGGCAAGGAGGCCGACTTTTCGCCAATCCCAATCATGTGAATGACCTGGGGATCGAGCTCGGCGTTACGCCGGAGCGCTTCGGCAAAGGGGACGCCGGTGTTTTCATAAGCCTTCGAGGCGCGGATAAATCCGTCGTACATGAGTGTGCCTTCGAGAACCTTGGCCGAAAGTGTGGAAGCCCGTGCGAGGTTGATTCCATTGGCGTAAAGCATCTGCAAAGTGCCCACCCAGGCGCTCTGGCGTAAGCCCATCACCAGACGCCGTAACAGAACCCAGCGTGCCATCATCAGGCGCAGCAGGGTCTGGCGAAATTCGGCGGAGCGCACCAGGGCCACAGCCAGCACCACCAACCCTCCGACAAAAAACGGCCAGGTCATCTGCACGACATGGCTGAAGGAAAAGATGACTTTGGAAAGCGGGTCGGGTTCCTGGTGGATACTCTTGATGGTCTCTTCCACCTTTGAAACAACACTGGTCTGGGACCAGATAAACAGTGCGATCTGGAACAGAATCACCAGTCCGGGCACGACCAGGGCGCTGCGCAGTTTGCTGCTAAAGGTCATCTCCGTTTTGATACGTCGCGCCAATGCGGCAAAAGCCTGGTGCAATTGCCCGGCATCCGCGCCGGCCTCTATAATGGTGATGATGGTGCTGTCGAACTTGCGTTCCTTGGCAAAGGCCAGGTGCGCGGGCACACCACTTTCGATCCGCTCCCGGATATTGTGGAGGGAGGCCTGGAGGGCGGGATCGGGTAATCCTTGGGCGTAATAAAGGAGCGCATCAGCGGTGTTGATGTTCGCCTTCAACATGGAAGCGAGGCCCCGAAACAGTTTTATGAGTTCCTGTTGGGAGAACGATTTTGTCACCTCGCTCCCGAGCGATTTTGCCGTGAGCGGTTTAATGAGCGCGACCAGGAACCCTTGCCGGGCGGCAAGCAGACCGGCCTGCTCACGGTTGGGAGCCTGCACCTCGACGCTCCGGGAGAGGTCGGGCTGCTTGGCGTTGCGAAGAATGACCTGAAACAGAGCCATTGGAGGGTTCGCTAGAGGGGTTCT
>CAMCYN010000302.1 GCA_945883955.1 Akkermansia muciniphila | reverse complement strand
GTGGCGGCGTGGTCTGAAGTGTCGCCAACTGCTTGGGAATGCCTTTGTATTTTTTGGCATCTTTTTTAACCATCCCGCGCGACACAAGGTTTTGAAGCTTTTCGTAGGCGCGAAGCCGAAGCATTTCTTCACCGCCACTGGCAGCGTTTCTTGCTTTGAGGCGTTCATACACCTTATCAAAGAGATCCTTAAACTCGTAACTACTCCGGGATGAGAGGATGGTCGCTATTTCCTCTGTGACCAAATCCGGCAATCTACGGGAGAACGCTGTCCTTTTCTGGATGGCCATAGGAGAAAGACTGTACCAGAGCTAGGTCTTTTCTCGAAGAAAATTTTCAGATTCCCTCACAACCGCCCTCCGCCGCAGCCACTAAACGCCTCCGAACCTCCAGAGCGGCGACACCTTCCACGCAGATGACTTTGTCGCGCGCTTTGGCTCCGGAGAGCAATTGGACCATCCGCACCGGCACCCCGATCGTTTCCGCCACCAACGCCAAAACCGCCTCATTGGCCTTCCCTTCGAGCGCCGGGCTGGCCACCTTGACCTTTACTGCTTCCCCATGTACCCCAATGACTTCCGAACGACGCGCATTCGGAACTACCCGCAATCTCACTCCCACTTCAGACCGCACAGCCATCGACCGTCGACTACGACCGCGGCTTTACGTACACACCGATCAGCGGACGTGGCGAAGGCTTGAGTGATACAAAATCGCTCACAAAGCCGTCTTTGGAACGAAACTCCACATGTCCCGCCCCAGGACCGCCATAAACTAGAACGGCTCCGGGAGGCGCCTTGTAGGGATCCGATACAGCAATCTTGCGAAAGCCAAAATCCGTTTGCAATTCCGTGCCAGCCTCTTTGGCATAACGCGTCTTCGGATACGAGTCGATGATGTGTGCTTCGAGGAGCGCATTTTTGACGTATCTCCAGCAGCTATAAGTCGAAGAGGCGCGGGCTCTTTCCGCCGCAATCTCAGCCGCGGCCACCATCCGTTTGTCGTATCGAAAACTCCCCGACTGAGGCCCGAACAAGGTCCGCTGCTCGGGCTTGAGCACCTTCGCATTGCCCGAATCGAACAGCGAATAGCTCGCAGATGCGCTCAAGGCACTTGTCAGCGTTAAAATGGAGGTAATGTAAAAGGCTAGTCTCATCGCAATTTTGGGCGGCGGGACTGGGGGGAGGCGCGGCAACCTATCGGATGACCTACTCAGGTCAAACGCCTTTTGTAGAAACCTTTGCTCCACTCCTGAAAAACAAGAGGCGCAAACTGTTCAGAACAACAACCAGCGTGCTGCCCTCATGCCCCATGACTCCCATGGGCAAAGGGATTCGGCCCGCCAGTGCAAATCCGACCAGCACCGCAATCACCCCGAGGGACACCGCAAGGTTTTGCCGGATCACTCCGCGCGCCTGGACGCTGAGATCGTACGCGATCAAGAAATTCTCAAGCTTGTCATGCATCAGGATCACATCGGCCTGCTCGAGGGCCGCATCGGCTCCGCGCGCCCCCATAGCCACTCCGACATGCGCCGCCGCGAGGCTGGGCGAGTCATTTATCCCGTCGCCAATCATCGCACTCTTCTGGCCAGCTCCAGCCAGCCCAACGATTAACTCCAGCTTCTCCTCCGGCTTCAGTTCCGCACGTACCTCCTGAACCCCCAACTGGACCTTGAGATGCTCCGCCGCCGCCATCTTATCCCCCGTCAGCACCAAAGTCCGCAGCCCCCTCCTGTGAAGGGCCTCCACCACCGCCCGTGCCTCCGGCCGGATATCGTCCCGTAATTTGAGCCGCCCAACCAAACCGTCAAAGGCCACCCACACCTCGGAGACCCCGCCTCCGGCTCCCTCTGCGGGAACAGCACCCGCCGGCCCACTTCCTTCCAGAACCCAGCCTTTCCGCCCCAGCCTTATCCGTTTCTCCGATACAAACGCCTCGAGGCCCATACCCGTCACTGAGTGAAAACCCATCAGGGGAATTCCCTCAAGCCCCTGCCGCTTCCCGTGTCCCGTGATCGCACGTGCCAGCGGATGGCTCGAAAGACGCTCCAGCGAATACGCCCATTGCGCCACCTCCCGTTCCCGCCCTGCGGGAAAGCTCTCCACGGCCTCCACCCGCAAATCTCCCGTCGTGAGCGTTCCTGTCTTATCCATGGCCACCACCTGAATCTGAGCCAGTTGTTCCACGGCCGCTCCTCCTCGAAACAAAATCCCGCGCCGGGCTCCGGCGGCAATCGTTGCCAGAATGGTCGACGGAATCGACAACACCAGCGCACAGGGCGAAGCAACCACCAACAATGTCATCGACTTGTAAAAGGCACTGCTCTGACCCGCCACACTCATAAAAGGGGCAATCCCCCGGCCCAGCCACCAATACAAAAACATCGCGGCAGTCAGCCCGAGGATACCGAAGGTGTATCCGCTCCCAAACCGATCAGTAAACCGTTGCGAAGGAGCCTTCTGGCGTTGAGCATCCTGAATCAGCGTAATAATCCGCTGCAAGGCGCTTTCCGACGCCTTTTTTGTGACAGTGACGTCCACCGCACCCCAGAGATTCAGCGTGCCCGCCAGCACAGGATCGCCGGGCCGCTTTTCCACCGGAGTCGCTTCCCCTGTGAGGCTCGATTCATCCACGCCGGTTTCACCCAAAGCGATATCGCCATCCACCGGAAAAAGCGCACCGGGTTTAATCCTTAGGCGATGTGAGATCTGGAGTTGTTCGACGGTCACCTCCAGCTCGCTCCCGTCGGCCAGGACCAGAGTGGCGGTTTTGGGAGCCCCCTGAATCAGGGAGCGAATTTCGCGCTGAGTTTTTTCGAGCGCAAAATGTTCCAGCGCACCGGCAAAGGCGAAAAGGAAAAGCAACACCGCCCCCTCACTCCACTGCCCGATTGCCGCAGCGCCCGCAGCGACTGCGAGCATCAAGAAGTGTACGTCCACACTACGCTCCCTGAGTTTTTCCCAGGTTTCCTCCGCCGCAAACCAGGCTCCGGCCCCGTAGGCTAATACATTACAAATCAGTCGCGACGTCGGATCTGGGAGCAACCAGCCAGCCAGCCCAAATCCGCCACAAAGCCCGGCGGCCAGCAGCTGCCAGCGCCATTCGCCCAAATGCTCGTCCCCATGATGAATCTCGACCTCCCGCTGGGTCAGTCGCAACCAGCAGGTACGACACTCCTTTGGGTCTGGTGCATTCGCGGAAGCGTTCATCTCTCCACCGTGCCCTCAGTCCTTCGACTAGGAAAGCCTGTGAAGACGTTAACCAGACGTCCCCCATTTTCCGTCTCAAGAAACCAGCGCGTCCAACTCCGCGTGATCAATGGTCGTCAACCGGGGCCGCCGCTGGCCGAGTTGGGGAATACACGCAATCAGGGCCTTGGTATAGGGGTGCTGCGGATTATGCAGCACATCGCCCGTCAGGCCCTCCTCCACAATACGCCCTCGGAACATCACCGCCACCCGGTCCGCAATTCCACTAATGATCCCGAAGTTATGGGTAATGAGCATCATGGCCATTCCCAGTTGCTGCTTAAGCTGGCGCATCTGATCCAAAATCTGGGCCTGGATCGTAACATCCAAGGCCGTGGTGGGTTCGTCGGCCACCAGAAGCTTGGGGTGACACGCCAACGCCATCGCTATCATGACCCGCTGCTGCATGCCGCCCGAAAGCTGGTGGGGATAATCCGCCATCCGCTGGCGGGGGTTGACGATGCCCACCAGATCCAGGCAGTGAACCACTTCATTATCAATGTCCCCAACCTCGGGCCGGTGTAGACGGATGGCCTCCGCAATCTGATTGCGGATGGTAAAAACGGGATTCAGCGAGGTCGACGGCTCCTGAAATACGTAGGCGATTTCTCCGCCCCGCAGCGCCCGTAATTCGCGGGCGTTCATTTTCAGCACATCTCTCCCGTTAAA
>CAMCYN010000301.1 GCA_945883955.1 Akkermansia muciniphila | reverse complement strand
AACCGCACCAGTCGGATTGTTGGGATTAATAATCACAATCGCGCGGGTGCGCTTGGTGATGAGGCTGCGGATTTCAGCCGGATCGGGGACAAACCCGTTTTCGGGGCGGCACGGATAATGAACGGCTTTGCCGGCGTGTAATACGGTGGCGGCAGTCCAAAGCGGGTAATCAGGACTGGGGATGAGGACTTCGTCGCCGGGCTCCAACAGTGCCGACAGACAGAACAGAATCAGCTCCGAAACGCCGTTGCCCATGAAGACATCGTCGGCAGTTACGTTGAAAACGCCACGCGTCTGCTGCTGCATCACCACAGCCTCCCGAGCGGGAAAGATCCCCTTCTGGTAACAATAGGCGTCGGCTTCGCGCAAATTTTCGATCATCGCCAGACGCATCGTCTCCGGAGCGCGGAACCCGAACGCGCCCGGATTGCCGATGTTGAGTTTGACGATTTCGTAGCCCGCCTTCTCCAATTCACCGGCTCGCCGGGCCAGAGGGCCACGGATTTCGTATTTCACGCCGTTGAGGCGGGAACTGGGTTCAATACGGTACGGCTTCATGGAGGATGCTCCTTGGATTGGATTAGGAATGGGAAGAGAACACTGCGGGGGTGCCAATAATGGCTTAAAGGCGATGTCTACCGCAAGATTTGGGTCGTCTGGGGGGAAATCGGCCCGGCGACCGTCCCCATGATAGCGGGACGGGACCGGATCGCAGTGGAGGTAAAGTTCGCTTTGGAACGCTCCCCACGCCTTTACACCGGCCACATGAGCACTAATGTTCGCTGTTCTTATGCGTAAAGTGATCGCCACTTCTGAAGCTCCCACAGCCGTGGGCCCCTATTCCCAAGCTATTGCCGTTGGAAACACTCTCTATTGCGCGGGTCAGATTCCTCTGGATCCCGCCACCGGAGAAATTGTGGCCGGTGGAGTGACCGAACAAACCACCCGCGTTCTGGACAACGTCGGCGGAGTATTACGCGCCAACGAGATGGATTATTCCCACGTGGTAAAGGCGACGGTTTTCATGACCGACCTCGCCCATTTCGGCGAGATGAATGCGGTTTACCAGAAGTACTTTACGGCTCCTTTCCCCGCCCGTTCGACCATTCAGGTGGTGGCCTTGCCAAAAGGCGCCCAGGTCGAGATCGAGGTCATCGCAGTCGCCTAACCTTTAGCCCGCTTCTTTCCATGGCTACTCCTCTGGAACTTTTCCGCCAAACTGGCGCCCTGCTCGAAGGACATTTCCTCCTGCGTTCGGGACTCCACAGCCGCCAGTTCTTTCAGTGTGCGCTGCTCCTGCAAAACACACCCGTAGCCGTGGAAGTATGCGCCCAATTGGCCGCCAAAATGACGGGATTTGGCGCCACACGCGTCATTTCTCCAGCGATTGGCGGCCTGATTGTCGGCCACGAAGTGGCGCGGAACCTCGGGCTTCCTCACATCTTTGCAGAAAAGGAAGAGGGCCGTCTTGTGCTGCGCCGCGGGTTTGAGATTCATCCGGGCGATCGCTTTCTGGTGGTCGAGGATGTCGTAACACGCGGCGGCCGTGTTCAGGAAACCTTGGACATTGTGCGCTCACGCGGCGGCGAAGTGGTGGCGATTGCGTCCATTGTCGATCGCAGCGGCGGACAACTCCCCGACTTTCGGGCTCCGTTTGTGAGCCTTGTGGAACTCAATGTGGAGGCCTTCGAACCCGACAACCTTCCTCCGGATTTGGCCGGCACCGCCGCCATCAAGCCAGGAAGCAAATAAGCCCGTCCTCTCTTTTTATCTCTCTCAATGGCGCTTAGCGCCCCTTCTTTCCCATGATTCAGTGGCTCCTCAAAAAGGTTATCGGCACTCAAAACTCGCGTCTTGTCCGCGGGTTAAATCCCGTAGTGGAACAGATCAACAAGATCGAACTGGAGTTCCAGCGCCTGAGTGACGAAGAACTCCGCGCCAAAGTCTCGGCCTGGAAAGCCGAACTGCAGGCCCTGCCAGATCGCGCCGCTCAGCAGGCCCGACTCAACACGCTGCTTCCTGAGGGATTTGCCGCCGTCAAAAACGCGGCCCGCCGTTTGACCGAGCGCAAGCACACCTTCTTGGCCTGCGATTATGAAGTCACCTGGGCCATGGTCCATTTCGACGTTCAGCTCATCGGAGGTATCTGTCTGCACCGCGGGATGATCGCCGAGATGGCCACAGGCGAAGGAAAAACTCTCGTCGCCACTCTCCCCCTCTTTCTCAACGCCCTTGCCGGACGCGGAGCGCACCTCGTCACAACCAACGATTATCTGGCCCGCCGTGACGCGGAATGGATGAGTCAGGTATACGGTTTTCTGGGTCTGACCACCGGCATCATCCAGCACGATCAATCACCCGATGTGCGTCGCCAGCAGTACGAGTGCGACATCACCTACGGGATGAACTCGGAGTTCGGTTTCGATTACCTCCGCGACAACGGGATGGCCACCACCATGGCCCAACAGGTTCAACGCGGACACGCCTTTGCCATCGTCGATGAAGTCGATTCGATCCTGATCGATGAGGCTCGCACGCCGCTCATCATTTCGGGACCCGCCACCGTTTCCACCCACCAGTTCGACCGTTACCGGCCGATGGTGGATGACCTTGTCAAGAAGCAGGCCGTTCTGTGCAACCGCTTATCCTCTGACGCTGAGGAACTTTGGAAAGCCGGAAAAGCCGAGGAATACGGCCGGGTACTGTATAAAATCAAGCTCGGCCAGCCTCGGAACAAAGGCCTCATGCGCGCCATGGAAGATGCCGACCGGCGCCGCGCACTGGATAAAGGCGAACTTTACTTTGCCACCGACAGCCACAAGGAAGAACTGTTCGCGTTAAAGGAAGAACTCTACTTCACCGTCGACGAACGCGGCCAACAAGCCGATCTCTCCGACATGGGCCGCAACTTCATGAGCCCGGATGAACCCGACGCCTTCGTGATGCCCGACCTGATCACGCAGTTTGCCGAAATCGATCAGAACAAGTCGCTCACTCCCGCCCAGCGGGTCGAAGAAAAGTCCAAGCGCCAGGAACACATGGATCGCCAGTCCGAGCGTATCCACAACATCACCCAGTTGCTGCGGGCCTATTGTATCTACGAACGCGACGTCAACTACGTCGTCGAAGAAGGCAAAGTGGTCATCGTAGACGAATTCACGGGCCGCAAGATGCCGGGTCGCCGCTGGAGCGACGGTCTGCACGGAGCTGTGGAAGCCAAGGAAGGGGTCACCATCGACCGTGAAACCCAGACGCTGGCCACCATCACCATCCAGAACTATTTCCGTCTCTACCGGAAACTGGCCGGGATGACCGGCACAGCAGAAACCGAGGTGAACGAATTCCACGACGTGTACAAACTCGGCGTGGCGGTAATCCCCACAAACCGGCCTTGCGTACGTAAGGATCTGAACGACCTGATCTACAAAACTCGCCGCGAGAAATTCAGCGCTGCTATCGAAGAAATCCGTGGAGCGCACGCCAAAGGACAACCCGTCCTGGTCGGGACTGTCAGTGTCGAACAGAGCGAAGTGCTCTCGCGTATGCTCAAGCGCGAAAAGATCCCGCACACAGTTCTCAACGCCAAATATCATCAGCAGGAAGCCGAGATTGTTTCCCGCGCAGGTCAGGTCGGAGCGGTAACCATTTCCACCAACATGGCCGGACGAGGAACCGACATTAAGCTCGCCGAAGAAGTCAAAGCGCTGGGCGGCTTGTACGTGATCGGCACCGAACGCCACGAGTCGCGTCGTATCGACCGCCAGCTCCGCGGCCGTTGCGCCCGTCAGGGAGACAACGGGTTATCCCGGTTTTTTGTGTCGTTTGAAGACGATCTCATGCGCAATTTCGGCGCCGCTGGCCGGATGACCCAGATGATGGAACGCTTTGGCCTCAAGGAAGGCGAAGCGCTCGAACATCCCTGGCTGAACCGTTCAGTTGAAACGGCCCAGAAACG
>CAMCYN010000300.1 GCA_945883955.1 Akkermansia muciniphila | reverse complement strand
AAGAGCCGGGGTGGTGAGGTTAATCTCCATGGGGTGTTCCACTGCGCTACCAGAATCCTCCGCCTTGGCAACGCCGCCCTTAAAACGGCCCCCCTTTATCCCAACCCTCAGCCCGTTCCGATGCGGCCAACTTTGTGCCGCCCCACAGGATCCTATCCCCGCTTTAGGGGATGGGAGCCCACGGTTCCCTGATGCTGTCGGTGCGTGGTACGAATACGACGAAGGCACCGCGATCCTGCCCATGAGCGACGATCCGCCCGCCAAAGACATTCCCCCCACCGGTTACACCATCCGTTTTGACGGCACATTGGCGGCCCCCGGCGCGGTTCAACTGTTCTGTGAGCGCCCGAATCTGCCTCGCGAACTGGTGCCGACAACCGCGTTTGTGGATGCGTGGGGCCGGTTCCTCAGCAACGAAGGACGGCCGGCCGACTGGTGACTCCAACTGACCGGCAAATGGAAGCAATTACCCCGCCCCTAGCCGCTGAACCCTATTTCTGCGCTCGGCGCTCAGTCGGGGCGTTTTTGGCGCGAAACAAAAACCGCGCAGGGTCGATAGCCCGGGCCAGATCCATTTCGAGAGGCCAGGGCTCCCCGACGATCGAGGCTGCAAGAAACTCCCCCATCAGCGCCGACCAGACCAGCCCCCGCGAACCCAGGCCGAGGATTCCATACAGGCCCGGCAACCGCGGAAAATCGTGCACTCCCGCATTACCCGACGCCGTCCCGGCCGGATCCGGCAACGCACCCACCAGCGGCATACGGTCGGCGGTTAAAGCGCGAAATCCGACCCGGCCCGGCCAGTCCTCCACTTCCGGAATTCGAGAAGCCGAGGGTAAAAGACCACCCAGACGCGCCAGATTAGCCAGGTGGCCCTCCGCACTCAGCGCGGTGTCATTGGAATCAAAATCAAAGGTCGCTCCGAGACAACAGGTGCCGTCCGCGGCCGGCGTGAGGTAACCGTCCCGGCAAAGCACCCGCGAAAACGGGGGGAGCAGGCTCGACGGCAAATGAGTCACCTGCCCCCGGACCTTTTTAAAATGGAGATGCGAGGTGAGCTCGAACCGGGCGGCTTCATGGGCGTTGGCGAGCACAAGAACAGGTGCCGAGCCGAGCACAGTTCCGGTCGCATCACAGACGACCCAGCGGTTCTCCTGCCGATGAAATTCGAGAGCGTTTTGATAAAACACAGTCCGGATGCCGGGGAAATTCCGCAACCGCGCCTCACACAACGACGGCGGATGAACCCAACCGCCAAGCGGGAATAAACAGCCCCCGATCGGCGCCGGCACGCCAAGATCAGCCGAGGCTTCCACCTGGGTCATTGCGCGGAAAAAATCAGCAGGAAATCCCTGCGCCTCCGCAATCGTCTGGAATAGCGCCTCTTCTTTCGGATCCTTGGCCAACTGTAAAACACCACAGCCGGACCAGCGCGCTGGAGAGTCGCTTGCCTCGAACCGTTCGAGTTCGCGCAGCAGCCACAGGAAACTCGCACGCGACAACCGGGCCGCAAGACCGTCGTCCCGGGAGACCATCGGTGACATCACTCCGGCGAGGTTGCCCGACGCCTCCTGAGCGACTGCTCCGTGGCGCTCCAGTAGTGTCACCGCCCAACCTCGTTTGCGGAGGCTCGCCGCCGCCGCACTGCCCGCAAGTCCCGCTCCGATGACCAGCGCTTCCCGGGCCTCCGCGCCAGACGAAAACCCGGTCCGACGCCGTTTCGCCGCCCGGAAAACGCCCGTCGAAAGCGCCGGATCACCGGGAATCGCTTCACTGTTTTCCAAAGCGAATCCGGACCGCACGAGTTCCGCCGACTCGGCCGGCGAAAGATTGTCGGCCACACACAGTGCGCCCTCCCCCGCGAGTCGGGCCAGAGATCGCAACGGCCGCTGCCCGCCGGAGAGCTCGCGGTGGGCCGGGTCGGGCAGCAAAAACGCGTCCACCTCGGCGTGAAGCTGCGGGAGTATCGTCTCCATTTGACCCAGCCCCAGCAGCAGCACAACGCGTGCGTTTTCGAACTCCAGACGATGCAGGCCGCGCACAGCCAGCGGCCATTGTTGGCGTAAAAGCAGGCCCAGGGGTTCGAGCTCCGTTTTCTGGAGGTGGACGACCCGGATGTCAGCTTCGGGTAACAAGTGACCTTCCAGCGCGATATAAAACAGACGCGTCGTCGGCCCGGCTTCACACCGCCATAGCGCCCAGGTTGCGAGAAAATGCTCCCCCGCGCCAAACCCTGTTTCGAGGACCGTAAAATGTTCCCGGCCCGCCCAGCGCGCCGACAGGGCGGTTCTGAGAAACGCGCCATCGAAACGGGTGGCGTTGTTGGGGGACGGGAGTGGCATGAAAAGAGAGCGGAGGGCGGTTCCCCCACAGAAGGCGTCGGGGCGAAGCGCGTCAACCTTGGGGCGGGAATGGGGCGGAGGCCCAACCGTCAATTCGAGGCGTAGGGAGTCTACTCATGAGGTGGAGTGCACCCGAGAGACCTCATGAGTTCTCAAATGTGATCTAACTTGGCTCGGCGAAAGGGTCGAATACGGCGACGCCGGATTTTTCGAAATCACTCCGATTGCGGGTAACGACTGTCAGATTGTGCGCCAACGCCGTCGCGGCGATAAGGCTATCCTTGAGGGGCATCGCAAGTCCCTGATTTTTGAGTTTCGCCACTAAAGAAGCCCAAACCGAAGCCGTTCGGGCGTCCAAATCGAGCACGCAGATTTTTTGAACGCCTTCTTTAAACCAGGTTTGGAGACGCTTCTTTCGTGTGCTTTCCGGGAGCAGCAAAATTCCGTACTCAATTTCGCCCAACACCACCGGATCGACTGCGAGAAACCTTTCGTTTTTAGCGAGCCAAGCCAGCACTTGCGGCGCGGGAGTGGGGCGCATGGCTGCGCACAGCACATTGGCATCCACAAGGAACCTCATAACGCGTCGGTCGTTTCAGAGGGCAGACTTTGGAACCAGTCGCTTTCCGGACAGGCGCGAAGCCAATCCACCAATCCCTCGTTGGGTTGGAGCGCTAGCTTTTTGAACAGGTAAACCCCGTCCTCGAGACGTTCGACAAGGAAACGCTGACCCGGTTCGAGCTGATCTTCCCGCCTGAGTTCGACGGGAAGGATCACCTGCCCTTTGCTGGAAAGCACGGTTTGCATGATGCGTAAGATGCCATCTTACCTCCGTCGGGTCAATGGATGTGACTTTCGCTCCCCCGATGGGAGTCGAGAGTGGATCCGGCTTCCCCTCACCCATTGGGGTGTCAGGGCGGACCCTCTGACGATGGGTTCACACAGGAGTCCTTCGTTCCCAAAACCGCTGTCGCCACGCAAAAACGCAGGCCAATGAGTGCGTGGCAAATTGTCCAGAAACGACCACATGCCAGGCAGACTGTGTTTGCTTGCATGCTCCTTGTCTCCAGTTCCTTACAGTCCGAGGCAAAGTCTGGTATTGGCCATGAAATAACTATGATAACAGAGGCTTGGCCTGCCTGGTTTGTGCGGATTATGGCCAATCCTCCAGCGCCTCCGCTTATCCTCCAAACCCAAGTTTGGCCGAAACCTCCAGCGCGTGCCGTTTTACCACGGCCCCCAGCGCCCCCAGCCGCTCCGACGTCACCCGATCCGACGGCCCGCTAATCCAAATCGCCGCCACTGGCCGCCCCCGGTGATCCAACACCGGCGCCGCCACACACGCGTACGTCACACTTTCCTCTCCCCGATCGTAGGCCACCCCTTCCGTACGGATCCGCTCCAACTCCCTCCGATACTGCGTCGCATCCCGAATCGTCTGCTGCGTGTGCACCGTAAACTCAATCCCGGCCACCAAAGCCGTCTGCGGCTCCGGCTCCAAATACGCCAACATCGCTTTTGCAGGGGCCGCTGTATGCAACGGAAAGGCATGCCCGATCTCCACCACCACCTTCACAGGAAACGACGACGCCACCTGATCCAAAACCACCCCGCGGCTCCCACTCAAAGTCCCT
>CAMCYN010000299.1 GCA_945883955.1 Akkermansia muciniphila | reverse complement strand
ACGATTGCGTGGTTGCGGCATGCGACGACGGGGTACGACCAGATGGCCATTCCGCGCATCAAAGGAGCGCGCCGGGACGTACGCCGGATGCTTGCCGACCGGTCGCGCCAATTGCTGGAACGGTATCGGAAAGGCGAGCTCGTGGATTCGTCCAGTTGCCTGCTGCTGCGCGGGCTGACCCCGAAGGTGACTTGAGCAGTCCCGGCTCTTGGTTGTCCGGATCCGCGTCCCGCGAACCGGAGCGGGGGAGCCCCTTTGGAGAGGCGCTTTTGGCGCTTCCGTGAAGACGCTGGTTCCAACTTTTTGGGGTGCCTTCTAGTGTCGCCGCGACCTCTCGCGTCTCTCTATGATTCCTGAACTTCTTCGCCGCCTGTGCCTGATTGTTTTTGGTGTTCTTGCCTGCATGACCCCATGCGCCGTGGGCGCCCCTCCTGCCCCTCAAGTGCAGCTTATGTTCCAGGGAGACCGGCTCCAGCCCGCCTCCTCGCTCGAACTCCGTTTCTCCACCGACATGGTGACTCCCGGGCAACTGGGCACGCCTCAGGAACTCGGGCCGCTGCTTGTCAGCCCACCCTGGCCCGGCAAGTTTACGTGGCTCAGTAAACGCAGCGGTGTCTACGTGCCCGACGCGCCGCCAAAAATGGGCGCCACTTTTACGCTGAGCCTTCAGCCGGGCCTGCTCGATCTGGCCGGCAAACCCATTTCCGCCTCTCCGCTTGCGACCCTGAACACTCCAGCCTTTGCTGTCGTTGGAGCCCCCGCCGTCGCGGACGACGCTTCCGGTCTGGAGGCGCTCCCCCAGGTACAGCTTTCCTATAATCGCAACGTACAAATCAGCGGAGCCGAAGCCTTCTTCCGCTTTGTCGACGACAAGGGCCGTTCGGTCGCCGCGTCTGCCCGTTACGCAACCCAAAATGACTATTTCCGAGTTCCTTCGCCCGAGGAGGATTGGGATTCTCGCTGGAACCTGGCGCTTCATCCGGAGCTGGCGCCAAAGGCTGATTCTGAGGACGAGTCCGACGACGCGCCCGTCCCCGTCTCTCGACTTCATCAGCTCGTTGTAACTCCCGTCGAGCCATTGGCCTCGGGCCATGTTTGGCGTTTGGAGGCAAAAGCCGGTCTGGTGTCCCTCACGGGCGGATACACCGTCGCCAAGGGACGGACTTTCCCGCTCGGGCGAGTGCTTCCGTTCCACGTGCAGACCGTGACCACCTCCAGCTATCTCAATGGCGGGCGCAGTATTACCGTGGAGTTTAATAAGAACCTGGGCCCCGATGTCACCGAGGCCTCGGCCGGTACCTTTTTCCGGATCGTTCCCGAACCCAGACACCTCGTGTTTGAGCCCGACTTTTCGAGCATTGTCATCCGCGCGGATTTTGAGCGCGAGACGGTTTACACCCTCGAAGTGGCCGAGTCGCTGCTCTCGGATTCCGGGATGCCGGTCAGTGGTTCGCGCTCGCATTCCGTCCGGTTCGACGCGGTAAAGCCGAGGGTTTATCTGCCGGAAATCACAGGGCATCAGATCCTTGGTGGAGCCAGGAAGTTTCCTGCGCGCAGCGTCAATTTGAAGTCCTTGCGCGTGCGTGTCCTTTCCGTCGCGCCGGAACAGGCCCCCCGGGCACTCGCCGCTTTTGCCGCTTACCGAAAGGATTTTGATCAAAACGATCCGGAAGAAATTTTTCACGCACTGCCGCCGGACGCCATCGTGGGAAGTCCCATTTTCGAGAAGGAGATCTCCATAACTTCCTCAAAACTGGATGAGCGTCAGGAAACCATCCTGGACTGGGACGAAATCCTCGGAGCGCGAAAAGCTGGAATGCTGTTCGTGACGCTCGAAGGCCGGCCTGTGGACGCATTGGGCGGAAGACCTCCGGCGGCCCAGGCGCTGATCCAGCTCACAGATATCGGGGTTCTCTGGAAAAAGGATGCGGGTGGTCTGAATGCCAGCGTCTTTGCACTTGGTTCGGGTAAACCGGTGGCCGGTGCGCGACTCAGACTGCTCGATGGGGAGTTTAAGGCGGGGCCGGTTGTGTTGAGCGGCCCCTCCGGCGAAGCCCAACTCCAGGCCGGCGAGAATGCGGCCTGGTTGCAGGTGCAACATGGCGCCGACAGTTTTGTTCTTCGGATGGGCAGTGAGGCTCAGGAGTTGCCGACGGCGGCCTTTCGCCTCCGGAGGGAGTTCGGTGCGTGGGATACCGGGAAAAGTGTGCCGCCGCTGCGTGGTCTGCTTTTTACCGACAGGCCGCTCTATCGGCCGGGTGAGAAGGTCCACGTGAAAGGACTCGTTCGTCAGGCGGGCGCGACGGGACTGGCTGCGGATCCCAATCGGGACGGGACGCTGGTACTCCGTTTGCCGCGCAACCGGGGCGAGCGTGTGATCAAAATCCGCACCGATGAAAGCGGCGCTTTTGACGCCGAGATCCCCCTCGATTCCAGCACGCTCGGGGCACATTCGCTCCAGCTCAAGTTCGACGGGCACGATGGGGACCTCTGGCAATCCGGCTTCGAGGCATCTTTTCAGGTTGCCGATTTCCAGCCTAATGCCTTCGAACTCCGTCTCTCTTCGCCTGCCAGATTTGCGCCCGAAAATCCCGTCGCCGCTGAGGTCGCCGCAAAATACCTCTTCGGAAGTCCGCTCGGGGCCGCTCATACCCTTTGGACGCTCCAGCTCTCACCTCGGGACTTTACTCCCGCCGGATTTGAGAATTTCACCTTTAGCGCAGCCGACGGTTCGCTGAATAAAACCCTGACTTTAAGCGGCAGCGGGACTTTGTCCCAAACGGGCGCATTCAAAATTCTGCCCAAATTACCCGAGGCGGCAGACGGCCCTGCGGAAGGTCTGTTGACGCTCGAAGTGACCGATCTCAACCAGCAGACCGTGACTGAAAAGCGGTCCTTCATCCGGGACTCCGCGAGCTTTTATATCGGACTCAAATTGCCGGACGAACAGGTCCTCGGGTACCAGCAGTCGATCCCGGTCCACGTGATTGCATTAAGCCCCGATGGACAGCCAACGCCCGAACTGGTGTCCGTGACGGTGGAGTTGGTGCGTATTCTGCATGAGACCGTCCGATTGCAGGGGGCGGGTAAAGCGATCAGTTTCCGGACTGAAAAGCGTGAAGAAGTCGTTCGTTCGGTTGAAGCGTTGAGTCTTCGACTTGTGCCTGCCGGAACCGGGTGGGAAGTGCCGCCGGAGGAAACGGCGAGTTTCCTCCCGGGCAAAGCCGGAGAGTACCAGGTGCGCGCCACGGCTCGGGACGCGAAGGGACGAGTCGCCCGTGCGGCGTTTACCTTTATGGTGTCTGGGAGCGAACCTATTGCGTGGGATTATCGGCATCCGGCGCAGGTGGATTTGATCCCGAACAAGGCGGAGTATCTGCCGGGCGAGACGGCTAAAATTCTTCTCAAAACCCCCATAGCCGGCGAGGCCCTGCTCACGGTCGAAAGACGGGATCGTATTTTGCGGCGGCAACGGATCCGTCTGGAAGGGAATGCACCGGTGGTGGAGGTGCCTATTGAGCCGGGCGATACCCCCAACGTTTTTGTGTCGCTGACGCTCATTCGCGGTGCCGAACAAAGCACCCGCAAATTTAAGGTGCCCGAATACCGGTACGGCGCCTGTCAGTTGCGCGTGACGGATCCCGCGACGGCACTGCGAGTTGAACTCAAACCCGAATCCCCCCGAGTCGAGCCGGGCCGGGAGATTGCCACCAGTGTTCTCGTCAAAGACGGCCACGGCGTTCCGGTTCCGAACGCAAAGGTGACATTCTTCGCGGTCGACGATGGGATTCTGTCCCTAACGGGTTACCAGCGGCCGCAACCCGGGCCGATTTTTGAAGCGCCCTTTCCCCTGGGAGTCACCACAGGGCTCAGCCTTTACGAGTTGCTCCCGGAAGATCCGGCCGACTTGCAGTACGCCAATAAAGGATACCTCATCGGCGGGGGAGGCTCGGGTGGTGCAGGGCTCCGGTTGCGCAATCATTTCCCGGGAACGGCCTGC
>CAMCYN010000298.1 GCA_945883955.1 Akkermansia muciniphila | reverse complement strand
CAGCACGGTTCGGATTTCGTTAATACGTCCCGGAATCCGACTGGCCACGACCGCGCGTTTTTCAGGAATGGACTGGATACGGCCGAGCGCAAAGACGGTTTGTTCAAAGTCGGTTTCCTCGGCTTCGACGGTTTGAATCTGGAGGTTTTTCACTCCGGTTTCATTCAGGATGACGGTCGCCGCAGCTTTTTCAGGCGAGACCGCGCCGAAAATAGGGGAACTCAAAATCGCGAGTGCCGCTGCGGAGAGGAGCGGCCAGAGGGGAAAACGTTTCATGGCGTGGAAGAGGGTTGTTGATGGTTGGCTGAGGTGTGCCGGATACGGGCGAGGTGATAGTGGCGGAGGGCGTCGAGCCGTTGGCGTTGCAGCTCCAGTCGGCGGGAGCGGGCGCGGAGCACATCAAAGAGCGGAGCTTGCCCGGTGGAATAACTCGAGCGGAGCTGTTCTTCGAACTGAGTGGCCTGTGGCAAGGCTTTGGAGTCCAGTTCGGAAAGGATTTGGGAATAGGCCTCCATGGCGCCTTTCGCCGAGAGGACCTCTCCGCTGGCCGTTAGGCGTGTGGCGTGGAAGGCCCCGGGCGCATTTGGCCGCAGGGCTTTAGCAGTAAAGGACAACGGCGAGTGCCGAGGTCACACCCTCACTTACATCAACATAACAATCGTTCTGCTGCGCACCACTCCCGGCGGCGGGGTTAACCGCACATTCCTCCACGGAATGACGAGTTGGGTGTCTTCGATTCGGAAACTCTGAAATGGCAACTCGGGTAATACCGCGAGCAGAACCGGCAAAAGTTGCGGCGCGACAACACTCGCCGATTGGACTAGCTCCATGTTTTTGCGGAGCGGTTCGTGGTCTTCCCGGTCTCCGTAGCTCTCGGGGTCGTGCGGAGGCACCTGCGCTCCGTCCGGTTCGGGCGTGTCGTGGCAGTTTTCCGAATGAGGGCCAAAACAGTGATCTGTCTGGGTGTAGGTTTGCGCTCCCCCACATTGGCACAGGTACCCTGGAATCATCCCAAAAGCCTGAACCATGAGCAGTGTGAAAACACACAGCATGGTGAGGACTCGGGTTATGGGGGTAACACGGAACACGCTCTTCAAGGCGTCACGGGAACCAGTTTCGTTCAAGAGAAATGGAGCAAGGCACACGTCAGGGGTGTATTCTGAAACCCGCTAATCTCCCGGATCGTTATCTCTCGCCTCGCCCCGGAGAATACCTTCGATACGACGCCTTTTAGTCTCAATTTACCGATGCGAACTCTTGTTTTACCCCTGCTTCTTCTTGTCACCTCCACCCTGTTTGCCGCAGATCCGCCCGCCCTTGCCGCTCTTCGCGCCGCTGACGAGGAACGTGTCGCCGCGATTCTCTCGGCCGACCGCGTTCGACTCGACGCTATCCTGTCCGACGAACTGCGTTATGGGCATTCGTCGGGAAGCGTTGATTCCAAGGCTACCTTCACCGAGTCGCTTGCGAGCGGTCGGGTCCGGTACGAAGCGCTGGAATATCAGGAGCGGAACTTCAGTTTCCCGGCGCCCGGAGTCGCGCTGATGGATGGGCGGGTGCTGGTGAAGGTGATGGGGGCCAATGGCCGGGTAGAACTTGCGCTCGGTTTCCTGGCCGTCTGGAGCGAGGAAAACAAGCAGTGGCGTTTTCGCGCCTGGCAGTCCGTAAAGCTGCCGCCATCCGCTGCGGTTGCGGCCCCTAACAAACCCTAAGGCGGGTGCGGGTTCTTTGGGCGCTTATCTAAAGATAAGGTTCCTTTTGTCTATCGTCTAACAACCTGATTGGGTTAGGAACATTTCCGGTATTAGTGAACCTCATTGGAGTCCTCTATGAATATTCCATCCGAACAACGTGTGAGTCTGCTGCGCGCCTTGCCGAGTTTTGACATCCTGCCGCTCGAAGAACTGGACAGGATCGCGACGGTTATGGCGGTGGAAACCTTTGCGGCCGGTCAGAAAATCGTGTGTGAACGCGAGCTTGGGGACCGGATGTACCTGATTGTGAGCGGGACGGTGTCGGTGGCCGTCGAGGGGGCGGCGGGCGCTGTTGATCTCGGAGAGCTGACGGATGGAGAGATCTTTGGCGAAATTGCGCTCCTCACCGAGATGCGGCGGCGCCGGGCGACGATTACGGCCAAAACGCCAACGGTCGCTCTCACGCTCACGAGGCCCGATTTTGAGGGGCTCGTAGACGTTTACCCCGATTTCCACGAGGAGCTCACCGTAGCCTCCGACGAGCTCATGAATAAGCGCCTGAAGGCACTCATGGCGGCGAAGGTCCTGCTGGATCGGCAGGCCTGACCGGCAAGCGCGGTTGCAGGCGCCGCTTGAGCGCTTCTACTCATTGAACGAAACGGCCCGCAGGTTTTTGCCTGCGGGCCGTCGCTTTTGAAGTGGATCCCTCCCAGCCGGAAGGAGGCCCCTACTGTTGGCCCAGCGTCTTCGCCGGTTGTGCCGCCTTTTTATCCACCCACTTCAGGCCAGAGAGGTACGCGACGATATCGCGGATTTCGCGTGGCTTCAGAATCCCGAGCATCGGTGGCATGATAGAAATCGGCGGTGTTTGCGAAGCGATGGAGGCTTTGCTCACCGCCTTCTTTGTCCCATCGGGCAGCTGGAGGGAGTAGGTGTCGGGAGTTTCGCCCAAAGGGGCGCCACTGAGCTGCGTGCCATCTTGGAGGCTTAACATCGTCAGACCGTAGCCCGGCGCGAGTGTGGCCGACGGAGCCAGCAGCGACTCGAGCAGATACGCTCGCTCCTTTTGCAGTCCAATGGAGCGAAGGTTCGGCCCGACCGTGCTGCCTGTCTCGCCGGTTGCATGGCAGGCCAGACAGTTTGCCCCGAGATGGTTTTGGACCAGCTCGATGCCCAGGGCCACGTTGCCCCCGCTCAGAAGTTCCTCGTGTGCGGCTCCCTGTTTTGTGGTCGCGTATTTGGCTGCCATCTCCGAAAGGGCCGGATTGGCCGCACCGCGTTCTGTGAGCGCTTCCAGAACCTCCAGTTGAAGAGCGGGCTCCGTTTTGCCCTGGAGAAGTGTCTGGCCGAGTTTTTCCAGGACGGCATCCGCCTCGGGGTGCGCGCAGCTAACGAGCTGTGCGATGGCATGCTGTTTTTGCAGGAGGGTCCCTTTTTTGAGAATCCGTTCGGCGATACTCACCACACGCGTCGGGTGTTCGGGCAGTAGGAGTTCGAGGGCGGCTTGTTGCAAAGGCGCCGGGCTCGTTTCCCGGAGCGCTGCATCCAACGCTTTGGTCCAGGCCGGGGTGGTCCGTTGTTCGCCGGCCATCAAACGCAGAGCCTCCGCACGTAAGGGGGCGGATGCCGTCTCGTTGACGACAATCGCGGCGATCTGCTCCGGCTGAGCCTTCAGCTTGTAGGCGATTAGAATTTCAACCGCCGACTGTTTGAGTGTCTCGTCTTTGAGTCCCAGCAGCGCGTCCAGATTCTCCGTGAGCAGTTCCGTGATCGGGTCGGTCCGGAAGGTGCGTGCGTATCCATCGACCCGGTCCAGGCGTGGTGGTTGTTTCCATGCCAGTAGACTTGCAAGCGCCTCTTCACGAATGGGAAGCGGTGTGGCTTCATTTAAAGTCAGAGCCAGGATTTTCCCGGCAGACTCGACGGTGCCGAGCCGCAGTCCGGCGTTGAGAACACGGAACATGGTCGGTTCACTCAGGCCCGGTGTTTCAATGAGAGCGGCCAAATCCGGAAGGGCCACCGGAACGGATTCGCCGTCGTGAATGGCGCGTGCCGCTTCGGTGACCACGGCGGGATCGGGGTCATTCAGGAACCCGGCCAGTAGCGGCGAGGATTGGCGGCGCAGGGCGACCACGCCGGCCAGACGTACGGGGGAGGCCTTGTGCCTTCTCAATGCGGCGAGTTCTTGGGCGGTGGCACATCCGGTCAGGCCTGCGATGGCGGCATGGCGCAGGACGGGTTGTTCCCAGTCGGTTTCGGCAAGTTTCAAAAGCGGGGTCACGGCTGCGGGTACCCGCAAGCGTCCCA
>CAMCYN010000297.1 GCA_945883955.1 Akkermansia muciniphila | reverse complement strand
ACGTCGTGTTTGTTCTTGGGATGAATATCCTGCCCTTCTCCCAGGTCGATTATGACGGCCTGGCCCGTGTTGGGCAGCGACATCGTGCGGGTTTGCGACTCCCGTAATTCCGCCCAGAAGGCGTCGCCCGGTTGGGATTCCTGCTTCTGATAATCGGCCAACTGCACCCAGTAAAACGGGAAATTCCCCTGGTTCCACTCTTTGCGCCACTGCTCGATAAGCAACGGAAACAACTGTGCGTACTCCCAGGCACGCCCCGCGTTGGACTCTCCCTGATACCAGATCACCCCTTTTATCCCGTAGCCCAGTGTGGGATGGAGCGTGCCGGCAAAAATGTTTCCCGCCCGGTGCTGGCCGCTGAGCCATTCCTTGGGTCCCTTCGGGGCACGCGGCGCGGTTCGGCCTTCCGCCTTGGCTTTGGCTGCAGCGACCTTGTGTTTTTCAAGCGCCACCTCGTAGCTGGTCTGGGCCTGTTCGGTGGAGTTGTAAGCTTCGTCTTTCAGGGTGTTCTCGATCAGGGACGCGAATCGGGGATCTTTTTCGAGGGTTTCACGGCGCACCCAGGCCTCCGCCGACGAACCGCCCCAGGCGTTATCAATGAGCCCCACAGGCACACCGACAACCTGGTGAATGTAACGTCCAAACAAAAAACCAACCGCACTAAAACCTTTGGCCGTGGCCGGGGTGACTTCTGTCCAGGCACCTTTTCCGTCCCTAAAATTGGTCTGCAATTCCTGAGTCCCGAGCAGCGGCACCTTCATAAGACGCATTTTGGGGAACTTGGAAGCCTCCGCCTCGAGGTCCCCGTTCCAGTCCCCGCCCAAGGTAAAACCCATGTTGGACTGGCCCGAACACATCCACACCTCGCCCACGAGCACATCTCCGATTTGAACCTTCTGTGTCCCGGCGGTGATCTCGATAGTTTGCGGCTGCTCATTGGCAGGCACCGCATCCAGTTTCACCGTCCATTTTCCGTCCGCCCCAGCTTCGGTCGACTTGGTTTGTCCAGCGAAACTCACGCTGACCTTGGTTCCGGGAGTGTCCCAGCCCCAGATGGGGTTGGCCTGTTTTTGCTGCAAAACCATGCCATTGCCGATGATGGCCGGGAGGCGCAGTTCGGCCTGGAGGGTTGGAACCACAAAACAACCGGTGAGCAGGAAGAAGGAGACGATTTTTTTCATGAGAACAAGCGGGGGGAAGAGACGGCCCGACGGGCTGTTAAAATTAGACCCCTGCCGAGGTCTGGACTTAGCGCCAAAGAAGTCCGAGCAAAACTAATGCAGCCGCCCAAAGCCGTGTCACCCTTACGCGCGCCTTGCCCTGCGCTCCAGGCGCACAAAGGATAAACCCGGGAAGTGGGCTTACAGGTCCCAGGTGTTTTGAAGAAGAAAGTCGTGTCCAAACCTCTGCGAAGCGCTGCGCTTTATATGGAGCATGCTGAGGTATTGGCCTATCGTATGAAGCTGCTGGTGTTTCGTGTTGTATTCAGGAGTCGTGCTCCATCTGTCTTCCAAAAGCTCCAGCATTTCTTGGGTGACAGTGAGGATTTCGTCGGGGGTGTTGTCCCGGATTTCAAAGCCGCGTGCGGCGATGTGCTGGCTTTGAAAATAACCGCCCCCCAACTCCAATTGTTCCTTTAAGGAAAGAGCTCTATTTAACTCCTTTGAATGCAATTTTTTCGTTATCACTAGAAGCTTTGGGTTTTCTGGCATAACAAATACAATCGGGTGCAGGTTCACGATAACCAGCGGCTTTTGGTAAAACATGGGAATCAGATCAATTCCGCTGGAGGTCGAAATCATAAACTTGCAATGCAAGGACAAGAAAATATCCATCATCTCCGAGCGATAATGGCGCGCATAATCAATAAACAGCGGCGAGCTGTAGTTTACGTCTGGCAACCCAGCGGCTGCTCCCAGGCGGATTACGTAAATACCGGCGTCGTTTAGGAGTTTGATTGCAGGGATGTAGTCGTTAACATCTGAGTCCCGGTAGTCATGATAGGAAAAGGCATCTCCGAATCCTTTAAACTGTTCTTTAAGGTAATTCGCGCTTCGGACGTGTAAGCAGACGTAGGGCGCATTTGGGGGGAGGCCCATTTTCAGGAGCTCGTTCTGGCAGTTTTGTTTTTCCTCGTCCGTGAAATGAAGGGGGATGGTTGTCTCGATAGTTTTACTGTGTGGATACTCGTATAAATCGAAGGTATATCTTGTGATGTTGTGCTTGTCCTCTGCGGGCAACATTTCTCCCAGCTGGGTTCCGACGGGATCCATAACGGCACTTTCGCCCGTGATACTATCGTTTATTTTATCCTGCAGAAATCGGTTCGCTGCATGCTTCTTTTCACAGCTATAACTCTCCCCCAAAACATCAAGAGCCCGGCAGCTTTCTCTATTTTTTATGTGCCCATAATAATAGGTCGCATTCATGATCTGATGCCCGATTCTTTCCGTTCGAAGTTTCCCAAAACGAATAAGGACCATTGGAGAGAGGAGCCTCGCCAATAGCACCGTATTTTGTAGGGCTTCTACACTATTAATAGCGCCGCTCTCCGCCTTCGGTTGCTGTTTCAGGAAATTTAAGAAGTAATCCCTCCCGAGTGCAGCGACCTTATCGCGATCAAAGGCCAGCTTGGCGTAACAACTTTTACAAAGACACACTCCCTCTTTGATAAAATCCTTGCTGTAGTCCAACTGCAGGACTTCCGAACAGCAGGAGCATTTTACTGTGAATAACAGCAGCGCGCTATCGGGAGTGAGCTGGATTCTGAAACTGAGTATTTCCGCAGCATACGCTCGGTCCTCCTGTGTCTGGGCATAACGTGTGACCCAGCAGGGCTGTTCGGTGTCTTTGAGTAGCCCGATTGGTTGTTGGATACCGGAGTTTATAAACAACCTTAATAGGAGATTCTCGGGAAAGCATTGTATTCCGTGTGCCGTGATCGCCTTGCTGAGCTCACTCGTAGCTGTCTGGAATTGGTGACAAAGAAGCAGGGACTTGATGAACTCCAGGTGAAATTCCTTAAACGCCAGCGACAGAGGTTTAAGGCATACCAGAAAAAAATACTGATCACTTTTGAGAATTACATCATTAATTGAATCCGTAATTGCCTTGGTAGCCTCATAGTAATCAGTGAGGTTATGAAGCCCGGCCTTGGCCTCCAACTGCTTCAGGGCGTTTGTAGCATCCGCTATTTGATCAAGTATAATGGAGTGGGACATGGAGGTGGCTTAAAGGGATGGCAAAAAACTTCTGAGAACACCCAGAACGCATAACCGATAGAATCTCACACGGAGCCTGGAGAGGAGCAAAACTAAAGGCCGCAGGTGGCATCCACTCCTACGCCCGCCGCTCCCCCCCACCTTCCACACCCCGGCCGTCTTCTGGACTGGGTAATGGCTCCTCCCTTTGTTAAAGGTTGTTCACGTTTATGACCGCGCTCGCCTACTGCTCGACCTCGCCGCTCACCAAAAACAAAAACCTCCTCAAGTGGATCGAGAAAATCGCCGCTCTCACCCAACCCGACGCCATCCATTGGGTCGACGGATCCCCCGAAGAAAACGAAGCCCTGTGCGCCCAACTCGTCGACTCGGGCACCTTCGTTAAACTCAATCCCACACTCTGGCCCGGTTGTTATTACGCCAAATCCGACCCGAGCGATGTCGCCCGCGTCGAAGACCGCACCTTCATCTGCTCGCTCTCCCGCCATAACGCCGGCCCGACCAACAACTGGGTCGATCCGTTTGAAATGCGGCGCACGCTCAAGCCCCTCTTCGCCGGTTGTATGCGCGGACGCACCATGTACGTGCTCCCTTTCAGCATGGGCCCGATAGGTTCACCCATGTCCCAGCTCGGTGTCCAGCTCACCGACTCGCCCTATGCCGTGGTGAACATGCGCATCATGGCCCGGATCGGCCTGCCCGTTTTTAAAGAGATCGATCTCAACAACAAACGCGTCGTCCCCTGCGTCCATTCGGTGGGCGCCCCGCTCGAACCCGGACAACA
>CAMCYN010000296.1 GCA_945883955.1 Akkermansia muciniphila | reverse complement strand
GCTTTGAAGTAGCGTCCGAGGAGTTCGTAGCGTGCGGCGTCGTAGCCGTCAGGGCGCTGGATCGGGATTCGGTTCTCTGGGACGTCGGTGAGGCAGAGACGGAAATTGTAGGTCTGAAGGAGTTTATCGGCGCTGCCTTCGGAGCCCATGCCGGCGGGCGATGCGGCGTGGATTTCCGGAAGGAGGCCGCTGGAGGCGTCGCCGGGTTTAATATAGGGGTCCGCTGGATGGCGAAACTGGTGCTCGACCCCGGCGCGCGGTTGGACCCCGGCGAAGCGTTCGTTGTAGGTCTGCTGGCTCTCGCGCCCAAATGTGGAGGTTACGCCAGCTCCCGGGAGGAGATCGCCTTCATAGCTGGCATCAATGAAGATCTTGCCAGGGAAGGTCCGGCCGGAATCCATGCGGAGGGCGGTGATGCGAGCGCCTGCTTTGAGGACGCCATTGCGAAGGTCGAGCCGTTCACCCCGCACGATGGTGATTTTGTTCTCGGACGCCCACTCCTCGAAGACCTTCTCGGCCACGTGAGGTTCAAAGTTGTGCATCATACCGTCGCGAGCCGTGCCGGGGCCGGCCTTTTTCATGTAGGCTTCGCGTTCACCCCAGTGCCAGTTGTTCTAGTCGCTGTAGTGCTTACCGATGCGTTGGTAAAACTCTCTGGTGAGGCCGCCGATGATCTGCCGATAGCCTGCGGTGTCTGTCATGCCGAGGCCAGAGGCCGTGAGCCCGCCGAGCTTTTGCGTGGGAGAGATCAGGAGGACGCTGTGCCCAGAGCGCGCTGCCTGCACCGCCGCTACAACCCCGCCTGAGTTGCCTCCATAGATCACGATGTCGTGCTGCTCTTCAGCAGCGGAGACTGTGGCTGCTGCAGACGTTAGTGCGAGGATGGTGAAGCGGAGTAGCGAAGGAAGATGTATGGGTTTCATGAATGAATTGAGGAGATGTTTGAGAATCTGGGTTTCGGCTGGATGAACGAGATCAAGGCGTGGTTGTGATTTTCAGCGCGCGAAACTCCAGTGCTCCGGCTTTTTCGCCTTCGGGTCCTCCGGACTCGCCTCCCAGGCCGAAGGAAAGCTTTTGATCGGCGATACACGGAGCGGTGGCGGTGATCTGTGTCTTATCGATGGTGGCTGTCAGCGTATCGCCCTTCAGCTCGAGGCGAACTCGGTGCCATTCATCGATGGTCAGCGGGTTGTCTTGTTTGAGCAGTCCGATGGACTCGCCTTTCTTCGGATGTGCAAAGACCCGGAGATGATCTTTGCCCATTACCAAATGCACAATGTGCCCACGCTCCTGTGCCCCATTGAGGATGATGCCGGCAAACGACGCCTTCCCTATGAGGCGGAACTCGCACTCGATTACCGCGTCGGTCATCGTGAGCTTGTGGACCTTCACCGGGCCATGACGGCGCTCGCCGGACTCGAAGCCGCGCAACACGCCGTCCTTCGCCGTCCAGGTGCCGAGTCCCCAGTGCCAGTCGGCGGATAGTGGTTGGTCGAACTTTTCCTCGAGAAGAACATTGGGTTCCGCGCTGAACGCGGATCCTGCGGATAAGACAAGGGCGGTGAGGAGGGATGGAAACAGAGTTTTCATGATCGGGTTATTTGAAGGTGGAGATTCGGGGCTGACGTCGTGCGTTGATGCTGGCCGGGCTTGGAGCCGCGTGCTGATTAGGACGAAGTGTGCAGTACGCTCCTGAGAAGCGGTAGTTATGGGTTAGGCGTCCGGATTCGCAGGATTTGGTAGTGGGTGAATGGCGGGATTCGAAGAGTCAGGCTACCGTCAGTTACGGAGATTTGGCCTGTGTTAAGGCGTTGCTGCAGTGTGTTGTTATGAGCGGCCTCATCGTATTGGAAGGATTCGACGGTGAGCTGGTCGGTCTCTTTCAGTCCGGGCATTTGCAACGTGACAGTGCAGTCGGTGCGGTTGACGGGGATGATCTGGTCGGTGGCAAGATCGTGGTGGTAATTTACGAGATCGATCGTCCGTTCGCAGGGGTTCGATTTGCTCCGGTTGGCGTAGACACCCAGGTGTTCCGGGGCGTTAGCGAGAGTGAGTACGGGCGGATAATGAGTGGCTTGGGCGAGAACTTCGCGAAGCCGATCGGGTTTGCTGGGATCCTCATGGTACTCGAGGCCGGGCTTGTCTTTTACGACGGTGATCTGACCTGGGAAACGGCTCGTGAGCGGGGTGAGGATATCTTGGGTGCGCTGAGCGAGCAGTGCTTTGGGGCCATCGAAGGTTCCCGTTTCGCCTGTAATGAGGAGGTTGCCGCCCTGGCTTAGGTAACCTTCAAGGAAAGTAAGTTGATCGGCGGTGACTACGAGGACCGAGGGCAGGATGATAAGTTTGAAGCGGACGAGATCTTTGAGGCTGACGTCGTCGAATGGGAGAACATCCCACTGGGGGAAGTCTTTGGCGGAAGCGAGATATTGGGACCACCCGAGAAACTCGGAAGTATGACGCTTTGTCACAGCCTGATTCCAGGCCCACGGGGATTGCGCGGCGATCTGACTCCAGGAGCTTGAAGCGAGGCCGATCTCGGCAAGGTATTCGCGCTTCGAGATCACGGGCGCGATTTCATTCATGAAAGTGTGGAGATTCCCTGCGGAATGGAGCGAGCCAGGCGAGTAGCCGCCATCGAAATTAAGGGAAAAGGAGGGGATGCCCCGGTTCGCAACAAGGTCGAAATAGATCACCTTGTGCAGTGTCTCGCCATGGCGCTTGGTGAAGCCGGTGCCATCCCATCCGCTGTATTGCTGCTCCACATAAGGATCCACGATCGCATGGCCGGTGACTCCGATTTTGGACGCCATGCGCGGTCCGATGCCCAATCGGGCCTGTGGATAATAGCCGAGCGGTTTCACGAATGCGGTGAAGGTCTTGAATACAGGCCACTCAAAGTTTGCCATGTCGACGCAATCGCGCTGGAGGAAGATGGCGCTCAGCAACGGTATGACGTTGGCCACCATTGGAATGTCACGACCAAGCCTGCGGGCCGTTTCTTTGTTCAGGCGGTAGACCTCCTTCATGCTCGCCAATTTTTCCTCTATGGCGGCGATCTGGAATGCGCGCCAGACGCGGTTCGAAAGCCATCGGGTATCTGCCGCAGCGCGCCATACAGGTTGGTCGCCAGTGCCTTTGTATTCCGCACGCCAAGGTGGATTCCGGAGGTACTCGAGCACGTCGAAGGCTGCGATGTTGGATTTTTCGAAACCTAGTTCGCGGCATTCCGTCTCAGTGAAATGTTGGCTGACGAATTCACGGAATGCGGCGACGTGAATTTCCGAATTGGCGTCCGCTGCGGTGGGAGAACGTAAATCCCAGTCGTCGTAATGGATCATGTCCGGCGCGAGTGTCTCCATGACGCGCCGGCCTTTTGCCGCCTGGTAACGGGCGTAGGGTGCGTCGTAGAGCATTGAATGCGAACTCCAAACGAGCCATTGGCCGTCGGGTCGTTGGGTAGTGATCTCGCGGAGTCCAAGCGCTTTCGCGATTTCCTCCGGTAGCTCGGCATTACGCTCGTTGCCCTCGTCGGACTTTTGTTTTTCTCCAATCAGGGCTGAGCCGGAGCGTGTGCGCCAGAAGTCCGCCTCATTCCTGATAACACTGCCATCGAGCGGATGGGTAAATGCTGGGACGCCCAGGTCTATTGCGGTTGGCAGCGGCTTCCCGTGGGGCGTTTTAAGAGCAGGGGATTGCATGAACTCCCAGTCGCTGAACCAAATGGTGCGTCCGTCCGGCTGGATGAGGTTTTCGATGTAACGACGGTGTTTTGGGTTGCTGAGGTTCTCAAGCTGGGCGGAGGTGAAAAGCACCCGACCGTCTGATGAAACCCTGGTGAGGACCTTTTTTGCGTTATTTCCTTCGATGTAGATGACCCGTTTGGTTTTCGGAAACTTTGCAAACGACGTCTCATACGCACGCATCCACGGCATATCGCGCGCTAGATCCGCTTGCCATGGCCCATGGTAACCCACCGCGCCGAGGCTGGCGGCGGTGGTGTGTAGAG
>CAMCYN010000295.1 GCA_945883955.1 Akkermansia muciniphila | reverse complement strand
TGGTTGCCGTCCTCCCGTGGCTGCTCCCCAGCCTCGTACCCCAAATGATAGGTGAGCTCTCCCGCGAGCGCCCGCTCCACCACCCGTTTGGTCAACTGGGCCACTAACCCTCCCTCGCCCAAAACCGCTTTGTGGCTAAGCCCCGTCTTTGCCAGTAATCCGTCAATTAAAGTATCCGTGTGTGCCTTCTGCGCTTTCTCTTCTTTGGTCATATCTCTGGTTTCTCATTTTATGACCCGCACACAAAACTCCGGATAGGTCCACAAGAACCGTTATTCTAGAGGAACCCGGCTCGCTTAAATTTTCCGCATCAATTTCCCCTCTGAATGTCGCGCGTCTGGTGAATTTCTTGGGCGTTTTAAAAACGTCCGATTGATAGATGAGACCGGCGCGTACCGCGCCCTTTCCTCGACCCGAATCAGTCATTTAGCGCTTGCAGGCGAAAGCCAAAAGCAAACGCGCGGATAGCAGGCTGTGATCGTTGAAACCCAACGGCTCTTACACGGCAAGGAAGACATTAGGAATCAACCAGCCCCCCGAAAACCATTCACCCGAAACAAAAGCATTAACCGGTTATTTAAACACACAAACCTTAGCGGAAATTTCCAGCTCAAACTTGACCAACCTCATAGCAAGAATTTCCTTTTACGTACGTATCGAGGGGAAGGCTGCATCGCCGCGGCGCGTTAATCAATTTTCCTGGCTATCTGATTAGCGTGGAATGTGGATTTCGGCTTTCGTGATTCATTCTCATGTTTCCCTGTGGTAGGTGAATTCAAAAAATGTTTGATAACGGGCGTTAGGGGTTTTCTTTCTTATTAAACAAAACCCCGAAGGGTGTCTGCTCGCCTTTTGGGGATACGTTCCATTTATTGAATAAGTGGTTGAATCCCTCTTCGTTTTCTTTGATTAGCAGGTTTTGGCCGATACAGACGGCACCTACGGCCTCAACCGGTTCAAGGAGTGCGACGGATTTCTGGAGGTCGTTGAAAGGATCGGCGCTTTTGATTGGCAACATTATGCCTCTTCGGCCGGCGTAGTAGAGGGCGGTGGGGTTCCAGTCTTGGCCGATAATCACCAGCGTCTGACCGGAGGGAACGATGCGCTGGATGGGTTTGGTCCACGCCTCCGCCAGTTGTTCCATGCTAGGCAGTTTCTCGAGGATCGGTAGGAATCGTGTTTTCCAGGCAAACAGGCCACATCCGGCAATGACTAGCGCGACTGCGTGCGGCGCGAGTTGAGGCCACCGGCCCGGCAGTCGTTCTTCAATTCCGCCTAAAGCCGTGCCTATGGCCAGCAGCAGCCAGATGCTGTTGGCGAACCAGTAGTAGTTATGTACGAAATAGAGGTTGGTGAAGACCAATGGCCCGGCAGCGAAGCCGGCGAGAAAGATGGCGATGACTGGAATGCGTCGAGGCGCGCAGGCGGCGCCTACGATTAAGATAAGTCCTGCAATTAGCCCGCCCGCCCAAGCGTTTGGCACGAGCAACTGGTCGGCGATGTGTTGCCCAATGCGCTGCCAAGTGGCTGGGTCGAGCTTTTGTTTGAGGGTGCCAAAATTCCAACTGCGTTGATTTGCGGAGGTGGAGAGAATCAACTCCTTGGCGAAAATATTTTGTGCTTTAAGGGTATCACCATAGGCCAGCCAGAGTTTGGCCGGTATAATGGGTAAAATGAGCGCTACACTCGCGGTACCCAGCCAAGTGAGATCACTTCGCTTTGGTAAGCGACCCACTAAAAAGAGAATAAGCAATTCGGCGACCCAGACCGAGATTGCCCATGTGGTCACTTTACAAAGTGCCGCGACGACCCCAAATGTCAGCCCTGCCAGTAGCCAGTGCCAGCTTCGTTTGGCGTAGCCGTTGTAAACGCACGCCACCATACCAAGGCTGAGAAACAGCCCGGTGGACTCGATCGTGAAGGACCGTCCCCAGTAGAGATAGAGCGGGCTTGAGTAGAGAATCAATAAGGCGAGGCAGCGTTGGCCGATGGTCTGGCCGAGCGAGCCGAGCAAACGCCACACCGGCCAGATACAGGCGAACCAAAGCGCGATGGAGATCGCCTTACCGCTTTGATCCAGACCTATGCCCGAAAGATTGTGCCAACGTGCGACGATCCACTGATAAAACGGCAGCTCCATCGGAATGCTCCATGGCTTGCCGAGCACGGGCGTGATGTAGTCAAAAAAACACCCGGCATCTTCTGCCATGTAGTAGGCTGATATGGCGGTCTGGGTCTGGCGAAAGGCGTGTAGATCAAGCAGGGGTTTCTCCAATTCTCGGGTCATGGCCCAGAGGGCTGAAATCAGAACGACGCCAAGAATTAAAAGTCCGACGATAGTTGAGAAATCAACGCGACTTTTTGCGTGCTTTGCCAGTGAGTGCTTCAAAATTTTCATATCTGTAACCTGCTAAAGATATATTATTATAATTGGAACCATAAGGACCCACCAAGCTTTATCGTTGTAACTTTTGCGTAGGTAGCCCCCACGCGAAAAATACTTTTCCAACCAACTACTGATACGTTTTTCGTTTTTACGTACGCATCGAAGGAAGTCTGCATTGCCGCGGCGCGTTAAGGGAGAGGCGGACCCCGAAATTTGGGCCAGGAGCTAAGCTATAGCGTGGTGGCAGGAGGGTGTGAGAAAACACTACCCTTAACTGACCCCAATGAAATCCAAACGCCGCCGTCATGATTCAGAGTTCAAAGCCCGAGTGGCCTTCGAGGCCCTGAAGGGAACCAAGACCCTGCAGGAGCTCGCCAAAGAATACGATCTGCACCCGGTGCAGATATCCGATTGGAAGAAGGTATTTGCGGAACGTATGCCGCACTTGTTCGAGAAAGAGGCGGCACGCGGCGGGCTCGAAGACTTCGAGAAGGAACGGGAACGTTTGCACGCCAAGATTGGAGAACTCACTGTGGTTGTGGATTTTCTTCAAAAAAAGTCCAAACAGCTCGGCCTGTAGCACGTGCCGAGCTGGTGGAAAAAGCGAACACCCAATTGAGCATTCGCAAGCAGTGCGAGATCTTGAATGTGGCCCGCTCCGGGCTGGATTACGTGCCCGTACCGGAGGGCGAGCGCAGCCATCGTTTGAAACGGATCATGGACGAACTGTTTTTGAAGGATCCGTGTCTTGGAACCCGTCGGTTGGTGGAGATATTTCGGCGGGACTATGGGGAGAAGGTGAACCGCAAGATGCTCCAGAGGTTACGGCGGGAGATGGGGATAGGGACATTGTGGTGCCAGATGAAGACGAGCCAGCCCGCGCCCGGACACCGTAAATTCCCGTATTTGTTGAGGGATCTTGCGGTAGTGCACCCAAACCTGGTGTGGTGCGCCGACATCACCTATGTGCCGATGCCGCACGGGCACGCGTATTTGTGTGCCGTGATGGACTGGTATTCGAGGAAGGTGTTGGGGTGGGCGGTATCGAATACGATGGATAGCGGCTTGTGCTTGGAAGCGCTGGAAATGGCGGTATCCGGCAATGACGGGAAGCTGCCGGAGATCTTTAATACGGATCAGGGAAGCCAGTTTACGGGGGAGGCGTGGCTTGGGCGGTTGGAGGAACTTGGTATCACAATCAGTATGGACGGACGCGGTCGCTGGATGGACAACGTGTTCATTGAGAGGCTATGGCGGAGCGTGAAGTATGAGGACATCTATTTGAAAGAGTACGCTGGGATACCGGACTTGAGAGCCGGGCTGAGGGAGTGGTTTGAGCGTTACAACACGTGGCGGCCCCATGCGGCGCTGGGAAATCAGACGCCCGCTGTCGTGCATCTGGAACCGCGAAAGGAGAAGGAGGCAGAGGCCATCAGTGGCCCCAATGCCGCCTGAATGGGGAAGCCGCCCGGGGAGCGGGCCGGTTTTTTGCCGCCTGCACTGTCGAGTAGGAGCAGCGGGTTACTCCGCCGCCCCTCTCTCAGAACCGGACTTGCGGGTCACGCATCCGGCTCTTTGTTTGATCGTCTCTAGAACGCGAAGCTCATTTGGCTTTCGCTAGAGACC
>CAMCYN010000294.1 GCA_945883955.1 Akkermansia muciniphila | reverse complement strand
GACTACGAGCGTGAAGAACAGCGCAAGGCGATTTGGTTGCGGCAAGAGTTGAAACCGGGGCTGGAAGCGGCTGAGTCTGCATTCACGGAATTGGATGCAGACAGTCTTATTTCTGAAGCAAAGGCGCGAAGGGCACAGCGTGGCGGCTAGAATTTTCCAGACCGCCAAGGAGCGACTTCTCGAGATCTGGGACTACACGGAACGAACCTGGGGAGAAGAGCAAGCGGACAAGTATGTCCGGGATCTGGTTGAGGCCATTAACCATGCTTGTGATGCACGTCACGCATGGCGGCCCGTTTTAGATAACGCCTTGATCGGTGTGTATTTTATTCGCCGCCAGCACCACTACATCTTTTTTCGGGAGCTTTCCTCTGGAAGCCTTGGGGTTATCAACATTTTGCATGAAAACATGGATATTCCAGCGCGTCTGAAAGAAGACTCCGGGCAAGAGGACGAGGTGTAAGCGGGTGGCGTTTTTCGTGAAGTCTCGCTCCTACCAACCGCCCCGGTACCACTCGCACACCTTCCCGTCCGGCTCAATCGGCGGGAGGACCTGTTGCCGAAATCCCCGTTCTGCGTGGACGAGGACACACGTGTGTTTGGGCAGGGCGCGCAAAATGTGCGGCTTGATTCTGTACTCCTCGGTTTCGCTGAAGTGCGTGGTGCGTTTGCCGTTGGAGAAGCCCCAGGTGCGTTTGATCATCCGCCTCTTCCCGAGGAAGTCAGCGCTATCCAACGCGCCGTCTTCATCAGCGGCTCGGAAGATCATTCGGTTGCGAAGGTTGAGAGTGAGGACCTTTGCCTTGTCACGACCGAGCGGCGGTATGAAAGACGTCGAGGATTGGGCGGCCGCAACCACGGTGCCTTGGGCTTCGCGGATTACGTCGACGGAGTTGTAGTCGCTCATTCCGTCCTCGCTTGCGGTCATAAACCGCTGGGCTTCGTCTGCCCATAGGATGAGTAAGTTGTCCTTCAGTCGTTCGCCTTTGGGTTTGTCGAAGCGGCGAAGCAGATGGGTGTAAAAGAGCATTTTGAGGAAGGTGTTGATGTAACGCCGTTCGGTCTGGAACTTCTGGGGCATTGCAACGCAGATGATTTTGCCACGATCGATCTCGCTGAAATCGAAGGTGCTGTTGCCCGGACAAAAAACCTGTGCGATCTCAGTTGCGAGGAAGGGTTGGAGGTAGTTTGCGATGGTTTCCTTCACGCCGCCGATTTGTTCTGACGGCTGGCTCAGGTAGCGGTTCTGGAAATGCTCACACAACCCTCGGCGAACCGCGGTTTGGCGGCCACCACGGAGATCGGTGAGTAATTCCGTCAGGTCACTTTCGTTGAGAAGCACGTTGTAGGCGTTTTCCAGAGTGACGTCCGCACCGGTCTCGTGGAGGGCATCCAACGCTTTTGCGATGTGCGTCTGGGCTTGGTTCTTGAAAAAGGCTTTCTCGCCCTGTTGCCCGAGACTCGCAGCCGTATCCACGATGAACTTAGCGTAGGTACTGGAAGGAATGCTCCGGTCGCCGGTCAGGTTGAAAGCGTGCTCGGGTGCCCAGTCGGCATCGGCACTTTCCGGCTTCACTTGCAGTAAGATCAGATCTTTGGTTCGCCCGAAATGAGCGGCCATAGCTGATAGGGTCTCCCAATAGAGCCCCTTGTCGTCAATACAGAGTCCGCCCCATGTGGGTTCATTCTGAAACACCTGATACAGTAACGGTGTAATGCCGGACCGGGTCTTACCCGAGCCCGTGTCTCCCGTAATCAGCCAACCACGGCAAAAGTCTTCGCGTGTCCACTTCAACCCGCCCAATTTGACGATCACCTTTCCCCGGCTGTCTCCGCCCGCCCAACCCACAATGATCCATGACAAAATGGCGCCAGCCAACAGAAGGGCACACCCCTCCGAAATGCCGAAATGCGAGAGACGATCGAAGGCAACCTGGAGCCAATCGAGCCACGGCTCGTGGTTCATAACACGAACCTTGCGACTACGACGCCGGCCGCGAACAGGAGCGCACTCAGCAGCAGCTGGCACCAGCCGTTCCACAAACTGGCACTACCTGCTTCGGTCTTTTCGAGGATCTGGGATAAAGCCAGGACCTGCTTGCTCAACATCTTGGTGCGTTGACTCAGCAATTCCACGGAATCCCAAAACTCCTCAAACGCCTTTTCCGGCAATATGGCACGGTTCGTTTCCAGAGAACCAAAGAACAACTGGAACAACTCCACCACTCCCAGAAGTGGGTCGTTATCAGAGAGCCCGCATTTCTTTTGCCATTCCAGAACGGCTTTCTGAAGGGCAAGTGCCCGATGTTCGGCGTTCATCGTTCTGGTTGCTCCGGTAGCAGAAACGGCCCAGCCAATTCGATTTGTGCCAAAAGGGTGCGTTGCCAGTTGAGGAGCCGCTGGCGGTCAATCAACGAGAATTCTCCCGGAGCAATCGCAGCCGTCACAGTGAGGTTGCGCTGGTTCAGTGCAGTCACCAGCCAGTCGTACAGCTTCGGCATCGTGATCTCGTGTGCGCGGAGTTCACTCAACAACCGAGTACGAATACGGCTTTTGTCATAGAGCGAGAAATGCTCACTGTGGACCTGATTGCGGACCACCACGTAATCACAACGCTTTGAGAGTGCGCCGGTGATGACACAGATTTGTTCGATGCTGTCGGGCTCATGGTTGACCGGCATCACCACGGTTAGCCGTGTTTGGAGCGAAGTAAGAATGTCCAAGGCGTTCACTTCTGCAAGGTAGCCAAGGATCAGGTCCGTCGAAGCGGCCCGACAGTCGACAATGACCGTCTCCGTTTTCTGGACTAATCGAAACAGGAGATCGAGACCCCGAGGAAGTGACAGCTCAACGAAATCGGCGTCGTTGTGAAACCGTTTGAGGGTCGAGTTCTCGTTGTCGGTATCCACCGAGCGATGCGGGAGGCTGAGGTCCTTGTAATGTTGGACGAGGTTGATGGCGAAGGTGCTTTTGCCGACACCGCCTTTGCCGTTCATGATCAGAATGAGCCGTTTCATAATACTTCGAGGGTTATTGAGTGTTTGGATTCGCGATTCGCGGTCCCCGGAGGAGAGTGGTTTGAGGCGTATCCCGGCTGGCGGTTGCAGGGAGATCGACCGGCTTTTGGAGCTCCACCTTTGAATGTGAGGTGATGCGGGGCGAATGTTCGGGTTCCCGCAGGCAAAGACGCCGGATCGTGTCCGTCGAAACGTGTATTCCGACGTTCTCCAACAAACGTGAGATGAGCGCGAGGGACGCTCCCTTTGAACGCAGTTCCAGAACGGCATCCCTGTGAGGAAGGATCGTCTCCATTTTGTAGCCGCCACTTTTGTGAAAGGCTTTCGCGGCAACGCCGAGATCGTGGTCCGCATCACTCATGCCCTTTCACCTCGTTCGAATGGCGACGCTTGAGCGGTAGAGTCGCGTTTGATTTGCGTGAGATCTGCGATGCTTCTGCGTGAGATTTGCCACGCACGTGCGTGCGATCGGCGTTAGATTCGCCACGCGCCTCGTACACAAACGAACCGTTCGATAACGGGGTAGGGCGTCTCATCTTCCTCATGCCGTAACATCGCAGGAGGGTCGTAGTATTATGTTCCAACAGTGGAACAAACGGAGATTTTCCACCGCGATGTTAAGGGTGGGATGCTTTCACCAAAAACCCAGTACAGCCTAAAAAATGCGAAGGAGTACTTCTCGGAGCATCTATCTACCGGCGATTACTACAGCGAAGGACACACAACTCGCGGAGAATGGGTGGGCCAAGGTGCGCGGCAACTCGGCTTGAAGGCACAGGTAGGGCAGGCAGAATTTTTGGCCCTTTGTGAAAACCTCCATCCAACCACTGGAGAGCGACTCACCCAGCGCAGTTTGAATCGGCGACTTGAAAGCCACTCAGACGGGTCGATCCATTCCGTGGCAAACCGCCGCGTCTTCTATGACTTCACGATCTCAGCGCCAAAGTCCGTCTCAATCGCAGCTCTCGTAGGGGGCGACGTGCGGATTACAGAAGCGCACAACAAGGCTATCCGAG
>CAMCYN010000293.1 GCA_945883955.1 Akkermansia muciniphila | reverse complement strand
GAACCGGGCGTTTACGGGTATGTGTGTACGGTGCCGGGTCACGGCATGGTGATGTATGGGGCGATGTATGTGGGAGTGCCGATGCCGGCTCTGGCCAAGGACACCAACATCCCGCAAATGAGTCTGGAAAAGGGTCTGGCGGGCGGTGGCCGCCGGCCTTTTGTGCAGCGTATGTTTCTACCCAATGCAGGTCCGGCGGCCATCGCCGTGGCGCTGCCCGGGAGCCAGAACTACTGTTTTGACGCCGGTACATGTTCCCTGCGGTATGTGTGGGAGGGGCCATTTCTGGATGCGGCTGCGTATTGGCGTGGAAATGGAACGGCGATGGCCGAACCGGGTGACGCGCCCTGGTGGACCGGGGATCCGTTTCCGTTACGGTTCAACGATACAAAGCTGACGGCTGGAAAAGCCAAGTTTCTTGGGTACGAACTGGTGGACGGTATTCCGGAGTTTCATTTTGAGGTCGGAAAACAGAAGGTTTACCAGCGGGTGACATCCTTTGATAAGGGGGTGGAGATTCAATTCCGGCTTCCTGGAGTGAACCAGAAAGTGGCGTTTGTTGGTGGCACGGGAGCGTTTAAGTGGAGCAGCCCTGAGGGAGATTTTCACAACGGCACGCTCGAAGTTTCCGCTGAAAAAAGCAGCGAGTTCCGTGTCCGGCTGGAATCCAAAGCCATCCTGGTGCCAGCGAAGGCCTCGGCGACCACCGGTCACGCACATCCCTTGCCTGTAGCTCCCTAATTTTCTCCCCATGAAAAAGATTCTTTCCAGTCTGACGTTGAGTGTTTTGGTGGCGGGAGGCGGAGCGCTTCGGGCGCAAAACGCGCCTGAGGTTAACGGAGAACCCGCCTCTGTGGGGAGTGTTCCCGAGAAAGGCGGCCGTTCCCCGGCGCAGAGGGACGAGGCGATGGTCCAGTTTTTTACCGTAAATGAGATCAAAGGGCCGCAGGGCGTCGATCCGCAGGTGGGTGGAATTGCCGGTCTGCCTGACGGGCGGATGGCGGTGGCATTTCATCACGGGGAAATCGCGATTTTCGATTCCAAGACAGGCGAGTGGTCTATTTTTGCCGAAGGCTTACATGAACCGCTCGGGATTTTGCCCGAGCCGGATGGCAGCCTTCTAGTGATGCAGCGTCCGGAGTTGACCCGGCTGCGCGACACCACGGGCGATGGCCGTGCGGATTCTTTTCAAACTGTGTGGGACGGGTTTGGGATGACCGGCAACTACCACGAGTTTAGTTTCGGGCCGCTCCAGGGACCGAATGGCAAAGTGTATGTGGCCTTGAATCTAGCGTCCGCCGGGGCGCCGATCCGGCCGGAGATTCGCGGCAAATGGTTGCCGATTGGGCTGGAGCGCAAAGAGTTTAATCCGGATTGGAAAAAAACTCCTCCCGAATCCTGGAAGAAAGCCTCCAAACTCGCCGGCCGGATGTATTCGAGGGTGACCTGGCGGGGCTGGCTGATGGAGGTGGACACGGCCACGGGCAAAGCGGTGCCTTATGCCAGCGGGTTCCGTTCCCCAGACGGTCTTGGGTGGGATGCTGAGGGCAACCTGATGGTTTCCGACAACCAGGGAGACTGGCGCGGGAGTAGTGAATTACACGTGGTGGCGAAGGGCGGTTTTTACGGGCATCCGGCCAGTTTACCCTGGCGTGCGGACTGGGGTGATACACCGCCGCTGGATGTGACGATCGAGCGGTTGGACCAGTTGCGTACCCCGGCGGCGGTGTGGTTTCCGCATGGTACGTATGCCAATTCCCCGACCCAGATGGTGGTCATTCCGAAGACAGCCGCTTGGGGACCCTATGGCGGGCAGGTTGTGATTGGGGAAATGAACGTGCCGCGTTTGTTACGGGTGACCGTGCAGAAGGTGGGCGGGGTTTGGCAGGGGGCCTGTTATCCGTTTGTGGAAACCAAGGCGCTTCACGAGGGGTTACACCGGCTTGCTTTTGCGGGCGACAAATTGTGGGTCGGCCGGACGCATCTCTCCTGGGCGGGCGGTGAACAGCTCTCCACGGTGGAACCCACCGGAAAGTTGCCGTTTGATCCGTTGGAGGTTCAGGTCACGCCTTCCGGATTTAAAGTCCGGTTCACTAAACCAGTGCATTATGAGGCGGCAAACGCGGCGCTCTGGAATATCCGTCGGTACACTTATGCCTACCACGCCGAGTACGGTTCTCCGGAACTGGAGAAGGACTTTGTGGTGCCGCAAAAAGTGACGCTGAGTGCCGACGGGCTTACGGCGGATTTGAAGATTAGCGAGTTGCGCGAAAACTTCGTCTACGACTTCGATATGCGCAATTTGCGTTCGAGGGACGGCGAGAGCCTCCTGAACCAGAAGGCCGCTTATACGTTGCGCAAGAAGCCGTAGTCTGCCGGCTGAAGCGTTTTAGGGGGCGGCTTCTGGTAGATCCAGGAGCCGTTGCAAAGTGTCCGGTGCCACTCGCCGGACACTTTCCCAAGGGGGAAGGAGTGGTTCGGGTGGGGGTAGGGAAGAGGGCAGGCAGTTCGAAAACGAGGCCGCCACCAGTTCTTCACTCCCTGAGGAGTTGGGGATGCCGTTGATCCGGGCCAGAGCGGAGGAGCGGCGCACGGCTTCGGTGCATTCGCGCTGGAGAGCCCGGGCGACCGAATGCAAAAAGGCGGCATCCACCGTGCAACCTTCGGTGGCGAGTTGGTGAAGGAGGGCGGTGCCGATCTGGACGCACATCCGGCTCAGGTTGCCCGAGGCGGGTTGATGTTTGTGGTCGTAGCCGGAGCCACCATCGACCTGACAGACCCGGGTGGGTTCGATTTGACGGAACACGCCCGACAACATGCCGATTTCGAGGGCCCAGCCGTTGTGTATGGGGAGTTGGGAGGCCAGCGAGGAGCGGATGGCGCACTCGCCGGCCAGCGGGTACCGGAAGGCTTGCAGGAAATCGAGCAGTGGATGGTGGCCGGCCACCCGGATCAGGGCGTGTAAGAGCGGAGCCAGGAACAGGCGGCTGACTCGACCGTAAAGACGGTCAGTGACCCGGCTGTAATACATTTTCGCAAAATCAAATTCCAGAGCCGGATCGGCTACTGGAAAACACAGACGCGCCAGTGACGCGCGTTGGAAGGACAGCACGTCGCAGTCCTGAAGGGCGAAAACGCCGCCGGCACCCCTGGCAAACAGGAGGCCCATAGCGGCCCAGACGTTGAGGCCTTTGCCGGTGGGCAATTGCTCCGGGGGAAGATGGGCCGCTGCGGACAGGATCTGTGTTGCCGCTGGAGTATCGGTTTGAAAGACAGTGTGGGCCAACGGGAGGTGCTTTTGAAAAAAATCTCGTGTATTCGCGAGATCCGCGGAGGCCAGACCGTTGATCGGGATAATGATGTGGTGGATCCAGGCGGCCTGAGCGAGTTCGCGGCAGATGGGAACGAGCGCCGGGCCAAGAAGGTCGGGGGCGTGACAGGGCAGGATCAGCGAGACGGGGGTTGTCTGAGCAAGGGAGGGAAGCCAATTGGAGTCGAGCTCCGTGAGGTGGGCGTCGTTGAGGCGCTGGAGAGTACACACGACGCCGTTTTGCGAGAAATCGCTCATGGCGAAAGAGAAGAACCCGTACGCTTAGGGACTGTCCGTTGGCTGGATATCGTCCTCGTCGAGGTCATCTTCGATGTCGCGCTTCATTTCCCTTGAGAGAAAAGGGCGGAAGAAGCCGTAGAAGAGATAGGCGATAAAGATAACGGCCGGCATCCATTCGAAGTTCATGGCCGTGACGACGACGACGATGAGAATGGAAAGAAATTTGGGAAGGGAACGGGTCGAGCGCCAGGAGACCCCTTTGAAGCTCGGGTATTTGAATTTGCTGAACATCATCCACGCCAGAAAAAGCATCAGCGGGGGCAGCACCCAGCGGCCTGATCCGAGCTGGCGGTCGTGTTCATCGAGCCAGAGCATGAACAGGGTCAGTGAGGCGATCATTCCGGCTGCGGCAGGGATGGGGAACCCGGTGAATTCGCGGTTGGCGGCAGCTGAATCCGCGGCCGCCAGGCAGTTGAATCGGGCCAGACGCAGCGCGCCGCA
>CAMCYN010000292.1 GCA_945883955.1 Akkermansia muciniphila | reverse complement strand
CAACATTGCGATCAATCTTTCCCTCATGCATCGCCGCGAAATGGACAAGCGCGAAAGATGGTCCATGGAACAGCTTGCTACAACCGGGGATCAGGAGGAGGAGTCCGGAGATGCATGCGATCCGAAGGTCCTCCAAGAAGCTTTGGCCGAGCTGCCGACCTTATCGCGGGAGTGTCTGGTCTTGTTCTATTTGAAGGGAAACAGCAGCGCAGAGGCGGCAGCCTCGCTTGGAATTTCCGAAGCCACTTTTCGGGTTAAACTACATCGCGCCAGAGCATCGCTGCGCAAGGAAATGGACCGAAGGCTGTCGAGTTCGCTACGCGAATTGCGCCCCGGAAACTCACTCGTGGGTGTTGTCATGGCCGGCATCCTTGCCGCGGTACCGTCCACAAATGCAGAGGCTGGCGGGGGTGCTGTTGCCGGCGGAGGATACGCGGTATCAAAAATAGCGACTGCTTCGAGCGGAGCAACCGCCAAGGCTATTTTGAGTCTGGGCTGGATCCTGCCAGAGGCACTTTTCCAATGGTGGATTCAACGCCGTGAAGCCGCGAATTTTACCGATCAAGAGGGATTCCGCGCCAAGCTCCACCGGCTGGAATCACCAAACCTCCTGACATCGATTATCATTTTGGGCCTTGCGTTGTGGTTTGGCGAAAAAGTCCAAGGATTTTTGGAGAGTGCCATCGGAGACAGTCGCAATTTATTCAATTTCGGCCGTCCTTCCAACATAAGCAAAGCGAGTGGCGCACAACCCTGGTGGTGCCTCCTCTTCGTACTGTCTTTGTTGTATGCCGCCATCATGTTCAGGGCGTATCGCAATGGCCCAAACCGTTTAAGGGCGATATATTGCTTAAACGCCAGCCTGACGGCGGTCGTTTCTTTTTTGGCGGGAATCGGCCGCATCCCGTTTATTCTCGAAGCCGTTTTGTTGTCGGCAATTTCACTATTGCAGACTTACGCCCTCCGCTATCGCCCAATGAAGATGGACTACAACCTCTTTCTCCGGGCCAGCCAGGGAATGCTGAAGCCATCGGTGTCTGGTGTGGGTGAACCTCCGGCAATCAGGATGACGGAAGGCACGCTGGTGCGCTTCGCCAGATTTCTCGGCAGTCGATTTCTGAGCGTTAGACAAAAGCGCATGCCAGACGGACTGAGGCTATTTCTGATGCCCGTCCGGAGACGCTACATTCGCGACTTCTTCCAATGGTTTTCGTCAATCAAGGAGAGGCATTCTTACATTCACATATATCCGGATGGAACCGTGACTGCCATGTGCAGCGAAGCTGATGCCTTAGATATCGCCGCTCTAAGTCCGAACAATTTGCCGGAAATCGAAATTTGGGAAGCCGGGGTGAAAACCGCGCTGCAAACTTCGCTAAGCCTGTTCAGTGAAGGGAAACACACGCTTGCGGAGGAAGTATTAGGAGAAGTAGCAGAATCGGAAATTCTTAAAAGACCCGTAAGCAAAGCTCCGGTAGCCCGCTGGCTGTGGATTATGGAGTGTTTCGAATTCGGGCTCACACTTCTCTTTTTCTCAGCTGTCGGAATCTTGCTCTGGTATTTCGGCAAATAGCCGCAGATCCAGTCGGCTTTCTAATCCCGCTTATCACTACACCTGCCTGCCAGCTCACCCTGTTATATAGGGTCTAGTTAGCTCGGTTCGTTAGGCCCTTGGCTACACGTCATCTTATGAAGAAAGTCCTTATAGTTACCCTTTTGCTCGTTCTCGTGATTGCGGGAGGGCTCCTCTACGTCCGCAGCGAACCATTCAACATCGTCATCACGCAGACGCAAATTGACGCCGCACTCCAAAAGAAATTCCCAGTCACGAAAACCCATCTTTTGATTTCTCGGATCACCTACGCCAACCCTCATTTGACGCTTCTTCCAGACTCGAACCGAATCGAGGTCGGACTCAATGCCGAGGTAAACATTAAAATCGCGAACGAATCCAAGAAGCTTGGCGGAACAGTTCTTGTAACTTCAGCCCTAGCCTATCGGAACGAAACAAAGCAATTCTTCCTTTCAACCCCTCAAATCAACAACCTGGAGATTCAGGGCATTCCCCAGCAGTACCTGGAAAAGGTTACTAATTTCGCCTCCAGCGCTGCCCGCGAATATCTTCAGGAGTTTCCCGTCTATACTTTGACAGCCAAGAACGCAAAGACCGCAGCAGCCAAGCTACTTTTGAAGGACGTACAAGTGAGGGGCAGCGAGATTCATGTTAAGCTCGGACTATAAGGTAAACTTGGTTGATCAGTGGAGTGGGCGTTGAGATCAAGCAATTTGAAGATGTGCTAAAAATGCGAAAAACCTTTGGGGTCGATCCTCGGCTGTCTTTTGGCGCCTTTTGTTCATACCCTCCTGGTTCTCATGTCACTTCGTATTGTTTTTGTGGAAGACGACGCGCCGTTCGCCTCGGCTCTGGTCAGTTACTTTAACCTGTCCGGGACCATCGCGTGTGAGGCCGTCTTTCCCAATGCGGAATCAGCCCTGACACAAATTCCTGTGCTCAAACCGGATCTGGTGCTTGTGGACATCAATCTCCCGAAGATGAACGGCATCGAGCTTGTGGCCCGACTCAAAGCCAGCGCCCCGTCCCTGCTCTGCCTGATGCTGACGATGTACGAGGAAACCCCGCTCATTTTCGATGCACTCAAGGCCGGGGCATGCGGTTATTTACTCAAACGCACGCCGCCAGAGGAAATCATGACAGCCATCGAACAGGTCGTCGCGGGCGGTTCGGCCATGTCGCCCCAGATCGCCCGACAGGTGGTGAGCTTTTTTCACAAAAGCACGGCCCCAGAAGGAGGCAACCTGGCCACCCTCACGGAACGCGAACGGGCCGTGCTCGATCTGCTCTCGAAGGGTTATCTTTACAAAGAAATCGGCGACAAACTTTCCGTGAGCCTGGACACCGTCCGGAGCCATTTGCGCAAGGTTTACGAAAAGCTCCACGTACACTCCCGCACGGAAGCCGTTCTGAAATACCTCGGCAAATAGCGACCCGGTCGCGCGCTCAGCGCACTCCGACCAAAACGGTCCGCTGATCGGCGGCCACCTTTGGAGCGTCGCCACGCCACTGCGCTTCCACGGAACGGACACTCCCGAGGGTGATGTTGGAGATTTTTGCCAGCGCTTCCCGGGTAAGAAAGGCCTGGTGGGAAGTGACCAACACGTTCGGGCACATCAAGAGCCAGGCTAGCTGCTGATCCCCAAGAACTTCTCCGGAGTGATCCACAAAGAAGACACCCTCTTCCTCCTCGTAAACATCCAGACCTGCCGCGCCTACCCGGCCTGATTTGAGCCCATTCACCAAAGCCGGCGTGTCTACAAGAGCCCCGCGCCCTGTGTTAATCACCATGACCCCGGGACGCATCCGCGCAATGGAATCCCCGTTAATGAGATGCCGTGTACCAGCGCTCAACGGGACGTGTAAGGAGATGATATCGGAAACCGCGAAGACCTCATTTAACGGCAGATACTCCACTCCGAAATCCGCAGCGAGAGTGGCATCGGGCTCGAGATCAAACGCCACGACCCGGCAGCCAAATCCGCGCATTATCCTGGCAAACGTCGCGCCGATTTTACCCGTACCAACCACACCGACCGTTTTTTCAAACAGATCAAATCCCACAAGGCCATCGAGCGAAAAATTGCCGTCCCGGAGGCGACGATTGGCCCGGATCAAGTTGCGGTTCAGGGCCAGAATAAGCGCCACGGCATGTTCGGCAATGGCATGCGGCGAATACTCGGGCACCCGCACCACGGCTATTCCAAGCGACTCGGCCACTTTAAGATCCACATTATTAAATCCGGCGCAACGCAGTGCCACCAGGCGCACTCCGATCTCGCTCAGGGCCTTCAACACCGGGGCGTCTACACGGTCACTTACAAAAACACAGACCGCCTCGCATCCGGCGGCAAGGCCGCACGTTTCCACACTCAAACGAGGCTCTAGAAAAACGAGATCCTGGCCGAATTCTACATTGGCACGAAGGAAAGCGTCGCGGTCGAAAGGGTGACTGTCAAAAAGGGCAACACGCATAATGG
>CAMCYN010000291.1 GCA_945883955.1 Akkermansia muciniphila | reverse complement strand
CTCGCCGACGGCGGAAAAGACCTCCTTCCCGGACAGATGGACTACGAACCCTCGTTTGTCGTGGCCATTGTCGACTGGATCGCCAAAACCCGCAATGTGCCCAAGGAAGTGGTTTCCCTGGCGTGGCTGCTCAAACATCCCTCAGGCATTATCCCCATTGTGGGTACCACAAGCCCGGAGCGAATCCGGCGGATGGCCGAGGCAATCGACGTGGATTTGACCCGGGAAGAGTGGTATCATCTGCTCACTGCGGCCCGCCCCGAACCCCTCGCCTAGCCTTGCCTTTACGCTAACGATCCCGCCATGAAATCACCCCTTGGCTGGATCGTTCCAGCAGTGTGCTGTTCGGCTTTTCCTCTGGTTCCCATGGTCTTTTCCTCCAAACCCGAGTCGGCCGACCCTTATCTGTGGTTGGAAGAAGTTGAAAGCGTCAAGGCCCTCGACTGGGTGCGCCAACAAAATAAGGCCTCCATCGAGCTGCTTGAGGCCCGCCCCGAATACGCCCCTCTCCGCTCTCAGGTCCTCGATATTCTGAACTCCAGGGAAAGAATTCCGGAAATTCAGCGGGTCGGCTCCTGGTTTTACAACCTCTGGAAAAACGAAGAACATCCGCGCGGCCTCTGGCGCCGCACCACCCTCGACGAATACCGCTCGGCCACCCCGAACTGGGAAACCGTGCTCGATCTGGATGCGCTCGCCAAAACCGAAGACACCAATTGGGTGTGGGCCGGTGTTCAATGGCTCGGACCCGCTTATGAGCGTTGCGTGCTCGAGCTGTCCAAAGGTGGAGCCGACGCCGTGGTCGTGCGCGAATTCGATGCTATCACGAAAGCCTTCGTGACCGACGGCTTTGAGTTACCCGAGGCCAAAAGCTCCGTCGAATGGCTCAATGCCGACACCCTACTTGTCGGAACCGATTCCGGGCCTGGATCCCTTACCACCTCGGGTTATCCACGCCGGATTCAACGCTGGAAACGCGGCACGCCGATCAGCGCAGCCCCCGTTGTTTTTGAGGCGAAACCCGAGGACGTTTCGGCCGGCGTTTCCGTCGAACGCAGTCCCGGCCGGGTCCGAACGGTGTTCACCAGAGCGGTCGATTTTTATAACGAAGAAGTTTTTATCCAGAAGGGCGAGACCCTGGTTCGGCTCCCCAAACCGGCGGATGCCTCCGCGCGTTTCCAGGGGGAATGGCTATTTCTGCGCCTGCGCAGCGAGTGGACACACCGAGGCCGTACCTTCCCCTCGGGCTCACTTTTAAGCACGAAACTGGACGACTTTCTGGAGGATCAAGGCGAGCTGACCCCTTTGTTTGAGCCGACCGAAGGTCGCTCGCTTGCGAGCTTCGATCTCACGCGGTCTTGTGTGCTTCTGGAGATCCTCGAGAACGTGGCCGGTCGGATCGAAGAACTCCACTGGAGCGAGGGCCGCTGGCAAAAGCGTTCCGTCCAGGCCCCATTTCCGGGCACGCTCACTATCCAAAGCCTCTACGATCCCGCACTCGAAAGTGACCCGCTGGCCGAGCAATACCTACTGCAGTACGAGGATTTCCTGACACCGGAATCTCTCTGGCTTGCGACAACGGGCGGCGACGGCCGGGAATTGCTTAAGCGACGGCCCGAATTTTTCGACTCCACCGGGATACGTGTCGAACAGCATTTCGCCGCCTCCAAAGACAGCACCCGGATTCCGTATTTCGTGGTCTGGCCTAAAGACGCCCAGGCTGACGGTAGCAATCCGACCCTGCTGTACGGGTACGGTGGCTTTGAGGTTTCGGTGCGGCCCTTCTATGCCGGTTCGTACGGGCCGGCCTGGTACAACAAAGGGGGGGTGTTTGTGGTGGCCAATATCCGGGGCGGCGACGAGTTCGGGCCGGGATGGCATCAGGCCGCGACGAAACGGCTCAAACAACATTCCTACGACGATTTTATCGCCGTAGCCGAAGACCTCATCCGCACCAAGGTAACCAGCGCGGCACATCTCGGAATTATGGGTGGCAGCAATGGGGGGTTACTCGTAGGAGCCGTGGCCGTTCAGAGGCCCGATCTATTCAATGCCGTCGTGTGCCAGGTGCCCCTGCTGGACATGCAGCGTTACCACAAGCTTTTGGCGGGAGCATCGTGGATGGCCGAATACGGGGATCCGGAGGATGCCGAGGACTGGGCCGCCATCCGCCAGTATTCGCCCTACCAGAACCTGCGGCCGGACGGAAAATACCCGCGCATGTTCTTTAATACCTCCACGCGGGACGACCGGGTTCACCCAAGCCATGCGCGGAAGATGGTGGCCCGCATGAACGAACAGGGGCACCCAGTGCTGTATTTTGAAAATGTCGAAGGCGGCCATGGTGGAGCCGCCGACAACACCCAGCGCGCACGCTTAATCGCCCTGGAATTTTCCTACCTCTGGATGCAACTCGGTCTGTCTCCCAAACCCTAACAATCCGCCCCAACACCGCGTTCCTTTCCTTAACCGCCCCCCATGGCTTCCCATTCCTTTTTCACCCCTCTTTTCGGCCTAAGTCTGGCCGCCTGCGCCATGTTCTCTCAAACCTCCCACGCCGCTCCCGAGCCCAAATCGGTGCGCGAATATTACGAACTGCGCACCTACACCCTTAAGGCCGAAAAACTGCCGCTTCTGGACGAATACCTCAGCAAGGCACTGCTCCCGGCATTAGGCAGACTCGGGATTGGACCCATCGGTGTGTTCAGTGAATCGATGGAAGCCGACAAGCTCGGGGTCACTGTGCTGACCGTTTTCCAGTCTCCCGGCCAACCGTTGACACTCGCCGCGCAACTCGCCGGCGACGTGACTTACCAGGCCGCAGCCCGCGAATATCTCGCGACTCTGGCGGCCGATCCTGTTTATGAGCGGATTGAAAGTTCCATTCTGGGAGCGATCTCCGGAATGCCTTCGCTCATCAATCCCGACGCCTCCAAACCCCGAATGCTGAACCTCCGGGTTTACGAAAGCCACAACGAGCGGGCCGCGGCGAAGAAGCTCGAAATGTTCAACCTGGGCGAACTCGCCATATTCCGCCGAACCGGCCTCACCCCGGTGTTTTTCGGAGAAGCGCTTGCCGGCACCCGGATGCCTAATCTCACCTACATGCTCGTGTTCGACGACGATGAAGCCCGCAAAGCCGCCTGGGCCACCTTCCGCGCCGACCCTGAATGGATCGCCCTTAAGGCTAAACCCGAGTACGCCGACAAGGAGATCGTCTCCAAGGTTACCAACCGGATCCTGACCCCGCGTCCGTACTCTGGTCTATAGGCGGGGTCTATCGATCCTAAGGGCCCGTAATAGGGATTCGATCGGTTGCGAAGAGGGCAAGGGCCCCTCAGGCGCCCCTTTTGCCGACGCCCCCCCGGATGAACCCCCGGACGTGTCCGCCTTCTTTAGCCCCTAGGGTCTCCTGGGAAACGCCGCACGCTTTCTCTGGAAAAGACCTCTCTTGTCATCCAAGGCCATCCCTTAATTATTCACCCATGTCCATGCAACCCGGCCCGACCTTTCCCAGAACCTTTCCCCGGTTCCACCCGTCGCTCCTCAGCACGTTGAGCGCCGCGGCGCTTCTTGGCCTCACGCCTGCCGCCTCCTTTTCCAACGAACAACAAGCCCACCTCTGCCGCTTCTGCTCCTCCGGCGCGGCCCCGACCTCCGTAGAGTCGGCCAGTTACCGTAAATATGCGCCCGACCGTACCGTGGACATCCTCCACCTTGCTCTGGACGTCACCCCGGACTTTCAGCAACGCACCATTAAGGGTTCGGTGACCATTCGCTTCAAGCCGCTGAGCGCACCCCTAGGGGAACTCCGCCTCGACTCAGTCGACTTGAATATCGGAGCCACCTCCAGTTCCGAGGCCGGCTTTAAACACCAGGTGACCGGGAGCGAAATCGTCTTCAACTTTTCGCCGCCTATCCCTGTTGGCAAAGAGTCCACCGTCACAGTCCACTACCGAGCGGAGCCGGTGAAGGGACTGTATTTTCGCACCAAGGAAATGGGTTATTCGGAAACGACCTTGTGGACGCAGGGCGAATCGATCGAATCCCGCCACTGGTTTCC
>CAMCYN010000290.1 GCA_945883955.1 Akkermansia muciniphila | reverse complement strand
ACCGGGAACGGAAAATCTCACTCATGAGGCATTCGACCAGGAGCGTTTGCAGTCCAAGGCCGTCCTTTTTCACCGTGGCTTGCAGTTCGTTAATCCCGAAGTCGTCGATGAGCTCCATCTGGCGACCGGTCGAGTAGGCGAGAACCTTGCGGAGCAGGTGTCGGATGAAGATGTCTTCCCGGGTGGTGCGAAGCACGTCCTTGAAGCCGGCGAAGTCCGCATAGGTTTCACCGGAGGGGAATTCGCCGGTGGAATCGATTCGGGGCGCGGGATCTTTGCTCTTGGCGGGCTTGGGGTAGTTGGCGCGCCAGCGGCCGATGGGGTCGAAAGTTTCGAGACTGAATCCGAGCGGATCGATTTTGCGATGGCACTCGGCACACGCTTTATCCGCACGGTGTTTGGCGAGGCGCTCACGGATGGTGGTGGCCCCACTCACGTCGGGATCAATGGCGGGTACGACGTCCGGCGGTGGCGGTGGCTGAATGCCCAGAATGTTTTCACTGACCCACACGCCGCGAGTGACGGGGGAGGTTTCGACACCGTTTGCGCTCACCGTGAGTACGCCGGCCATGCCGAGCAGGCCGCCTCGATGTGTGTTGCCCTTGAGGCTGACTTTTTGAAAACCATCGGCGAGGCGCAGGGTGTTCCCTTCGGGCAGTTCGTAGAGTTTGGCGAGTCGCTTGTCCGCGAAGGTGTGGTCGGCGTGAAGGAACTGCGCCACCGTCCCGTTGTGCGTGAGCAGGTCGCGGAAGAAGAGACGGACCTCGGCCTTCATCGCGGTCGGGAGATCCTCGGCGTAGTATGCCCGGCTTGTTTCGCGTGGCGGTGGCATGCCGCCGAGATCGCGCAGGTTCAACCAGCTGTCGAGGAAGCCATTGACGAAGCCGCTAATCCGTTCATCGGCGGTCAGACGCTGGATCTGCTTTTTCAGCTCGGCGTCCTCGGTGAGTTTGCCGGATTTCGCGGCGGCCAGCAGCTCTTCATCGGGCGGTGCGGCCCACAGGGCGTAGGAGAGACGTGTGGCGAGGTCGTAGGGCTGGAGCGTCTTTTCGGATTCAGCGGTGATCTCGCTGAGGTAAAGGAAGGAGGGTGAGCAAAGGATCAGTTTTACGGTATCGAGCGCGGCCTGTCGCGGTGCGGCCTTTTCGGCGATGCGCTTGCCGTAAAATGTGCCGACGGCCTGGCGGTCGGAGTCGGTGAGGGGACGGCGATAGGCCTTTTCCGCGAAGGTCCCGAGTTGCTCGAGTGCGAGGGCTTCGATGAAGCCTTCTTTGCCAAAGACGCTCTGTTCCTCGACGCTGCCGCTTGCCTCGGCCACGGGTCCTTGAATCCGGATTTCACTGATGCGGATGTGCGGCAGTTTGCCCTCCTTGAGCAGGGCGGTGCGGTTGATGCCCTCCGCTCCGGATCCCGGCGTAAGTTCAGCCTTGTAGCGGGTGTTCAGTGTTTGGATCGATGCCCGGGACTCATACGGTCCGTTGGGAAAGATGAAGCGCGGGGTTTGGCCGGCCTCCAACCAGACGCGGAATTTCAACCACGTGGGTTTGTCATCCGGCACGGTGGTGCTGGCGAGTAGCGGTTCGATCTGTTGCGGATAATGGATGTGGCCTTTGGTGACATCGCCGGGCACGAGGCCGAGCAGGAAGGGTTCGGAGAAGTCGATGCCGAAGATCTTGGGATCGTAGTGGGTGTCGCGATGCATCGCCTGCGCCTCCACCTCGATGTCGTAGAGGCCGGAAACGGGGACGCCCTGTTTGAAGTCCTCGATGTGGCCGTAACCGCCCTGACGGGTGTCGGTGTTTGGCTGTTCGTAAATGTTGAGGTAGCGGTAGTTGAACGCGCTCTTGTGCGGGCCTTGCAACTCCTCGTATTGCACGAAGTGGCCGTTGAAACTCCAGTTCTTCGGCTCCGTGGCAGGCTTGCCAAGTCGCGTTTCCACGACGCGGTTTGCGGCCTGGAAGTATTGATCGACGAGGAAGCTGGAGGTCACGAGCGACTTGCCGATCGTGTCGATGTGCTGGGTGGCTTTCTCCTTTGGGAAATTTGCCGTGAGGCCCAGCGTGTCCACGCGCCGCCCAAACAGCGTGGCGAGTGTGTTTTCATATTCGCGGCTGGAGAGTCGGCGCATCACCGTGCGTGCGCCCGTGCTTGTGATCTTGTCGCGAGCGGCCACGGTCCCTTCCCGAAGGATACGCAGCATGGCCAGGCGTTCGTCATCGGTGGGATGATCTGCTTTTTTGGGTGGCATCTCCTTCAGCGTGAGCTGATCGATGATTTCTTTTGTCGCTATGATGTCCGCCTCGGCCTTGAGCGGCAGTTGGAACTTCTCAAAGTTCCGGTCGCCTTTCTTCACATCGTCGCTGTGACAATCCAGGCAGTATTTATCCAGAAACTGCTGCACGAACTTCCCAGTCGGCGCGTTGTCCTCGGCTCGGGCCGTGATGGAGGTCGCCATGGCCGAGAGGCAAACGGCAAAAGCGGCGCGATAAAAAGTCGGCATGTCCATTACGCGAAGCGCCCAGTGCTGTTGCCGAAAGACTCGGTCTGCACGCCCATACGCTGGGCAATATCGACGAAGAGATTACACAACGGAACTTTGTGGATGCCTTCGCGTGGGACTTCACGGAACTCACCGTGTTTGTAGCCACCACCGGCGAGAATCACGGGCAGATCCGAGTTCTTGTGCACATTGGCGTCACCCATCCCGCTGCCAAACAGCACGGCCGTGGAGTCGAGCAGCGTGCGCTCGCCATCGTTCATATTGGAGAGACGGGTGAGGAACTTGCCGAAATGCTGAATCTGATACTGCTCCAGGGTGATGAGGCTGGCGATGGCCTCCGCATCATTCCCGTGATGGGACAGGCCGTGATAATCCTTTTTGATGCCCAGATGTTGCGGCATGAAATCGCCCCCGATTTCCAGCGTGGCGATCCGTGTGGAGTCGGTTTGTAACGCGAGGGCGATCAGTTCGTAGAGCAGTGGCAAATCTTCGACCGCGTTGCGGTTGGCGGGTTTGCCGAAAGGCGCTTCTGGCTTTGGATGGCTGATCCAGCGCTGCCGCAGTTCGAGGCGCTTTTCCACATCGCGAATCGAGGTGAGGTACTCGTCGAGCTTGGCCTTGTCCTCCTGGTTAATCTGTTTGGAGAGGCGATTTCCTTCCTCGCGCACCGAATCGAGAATGGAGGCCTGCACGTGGTTTTCCTGACCACGGCGCGCCTGCCGCTCCTTCGATTCGCTGAGGAAAAGCTTTTCAAACAGTTCGGCCGGTCCGGTCACCGGCGGCACACGGACGCCCGACTTCGTCCAGGCGATCTGACAGCCGCCATGGATACCACCCTCCGAACCGACGGTGAGCGACGGGAAGCGCGTTTCAATGCCCACTTCATCGGCCAGGTACTGATCAATAGTGACATTGGCCGTAGGTCTGTTTTGCGCTTCGGAGTGGAGCACGCCGGACAGAAACGAATGCACGGCGAAATGCCCTCCTTTCACGCCATGATCGAGCCCGCGATACACCGTCATCTGGCTGCGGTTTTCCCACAACGGCTCCAGCAACGTCGTTTTTTCGTACTCCCGGCCCGAGGTCGTCGGGAAGAACTGCTTTACCTGAAAACCGAGCAGGTTGCCCACGGCTACAAAGCGTCGAGCGCCGACGCCCGCGCCTTTGGCGGTCTGGACGGCTGAATTGTCGGCCAGGGTGGAGGCCTTGAGCGACGCGAGCCAGGGCAGGGCGAGTGTGGTGCCAAGGGATTGGAGCAAAAAACGTCGCCGGTTCATAAAGGGGAGGGTTTGTGGGTAAACCAAAGGAAATGAGAAAGGTGTGAAGGAAAAGGGACGGGAGGGGAATCCCTTTGTCGTACGTATGAGAGATGGGGTGAAGTGGCTTCGGGAAAGGCAGTAACAACCTAAGTTTATCTTCCACGGGAGGGGTTTCTTAGGGCGAGAGCGGAGCTCGACGCCGTTCTGGATTTTGGACTCAACCGTTCCTTCGCCCGCATCACGGGGCTCTGGTTAAGTCGGCGTTTCCTTTTGCCGCCTGAGCCTCCAGACCGTGTGATGAACCCCGTG
>CAMCYN010000289.1 GCA_945883955.1 Akkermansia muciniphila | reverse complement strand
ACATAAACGATACACGCTGGCACGAGCAGCACCGTTTCCACAAAGGCGACTCGAGCCGTGAACGCCCACGAAAACTCGGCGGCTTCAAAGGCACTTTCGGGCAGGAACCAGGAGCCCCGACTCAGACGACTGAACACCAGAGTGCCGCTCCCGACCACCAGCCCGAGAATCGCTCCGGCAAACTCCACGTTTTTCCACTCCAGCAATCCGGGCAGTGGAATGTAGAAAAGGCCCGCCCACACCGAGACAGCCAGCGCACAAAGCAACGCGCGCCAGGGAAGATGGCGGTAGCTCCCGAGCAGCATGATCACGAGCAGCGCGAAAATGTTCACCGCGAGGAAGCTCAGCGACTTTATAAACGGGAGCCAGACCTGGTCGCCTAGCAACACACACGCGAGCCGCACTCCACCATCGAGAAGGAAAAAAATGAGGTAGAGGTTACAAAGGGTCCGCAGCCGGCTCGTGCCACTGGTGGGAGCTGCGGCAGAGGTTACTGGAAGTGGCGGGGGTTGCTCGGACATCGCGTATGAGAAGGGCTGAATGGATGTGGGATCGGTCTGGGAACTCACGCCAAAAGGCGAAACGCACAAACAGGATATGATACGGAAAGCCTCCAATTCAAAGCTCGGGATGGGAAGAGTGCCGGGTTTGAATTCAGGAGGTTAACGGGCGGGTCTTCTTGGAATAGATATTCTTCTCGGGAAGGCTTCGTTACAAAGGAGCGCCTCAGGTAGCCGTCAGCCGGATGATCAGTTGGCGGAGCAATCCGGCGGGGTCCTGGGCGGAGCTCACCAGTGCTACGTTTGCTTCCAGGACCGCTTTCTGAGCGGCGCGTAATTCCCGGAGCTGGAAGCGGTGGGCGTGCTGGGCGGCGATGCCGAGGGAGTAAGCGTTCACGGTGCCATCCTTTTTGCGGGGAAGATGCTCCAGGGCCTCCGGCGGCAGTTTCTCAAGGGTTTTACCAAAGAAAAAGGGCTGTGCAGGCCGGGTCAGGCGATGCCGGTCCATGAGATCTTTCACGGCGAGCAGATTGCGGAAGGTCGGGATAATCGCCACCAGCAGGATCCCAATGGGCGACTCTTCCTGGGTGAGTAATTGTTCGAGTAACTCGAGGGAACGCTGCGTGTTGCGGGTGGCCAGAGCGTTGCCGAGTTCGAAAATCACCGTCGCTCCGGTCATTGGCACCAATAGGCGCACTTCCTCTTCGCGCACGGCGCGGTTCTCGCCGGCGGTATAAAGCGAGAGCTTTTCCAGTTCCGAAAGCAGGGTGCGCCGGTCGCCGCCAGTGCGTACGGCGAGTAATTCGAGAGCTTCTTCTTCCAGCCTGAGCTCCAGCGGAGCAGCCAGTTCCTTGGCCAGGCTCATGGCCGCCTCTTCCCATCCGGCCCGGGAGGTGTCGAGTTTGTCGTAGACTTCGACGTGCCCGAGTTTGCCCAGCGTTTTGTAAAAGGTGCGGCGTTTGTCCACTTCGCTGGCACTCAGCAAAAAGGAGATCCCCTCGGAGAGACCCGCATAGAGAGTGGCGAGCAACGACTCCAGCGCTTCCTGGACACTGGCTGAGCGTCCCAAAACGCTGTCCCCAAAAAAATTGGCGTTCTTGAGCCAGACCAGTTTTTCCCCGCCAAAAAACGGGAAGGTCAGCAGCGCATCTACGGTCTGGCGGATCCGTGTCGCGGCGTCGTCGGCGTTTGCGGCCGAGCCTTCGATGAGGTCACAGGCAAAATCGCCGCCGCCGGTTGGGGTGAGTCTTTCGGCGAGTTCCCGGGCCACGCGTTTGACCTCGGATTCATCGGAACCGAGGACCGCATGGATGGCGGTGGCGGTTTTGCTCTTGGCGGCAGACATAGGTGGCGTCAACCAAAGGCCAACACTCCGTTCCGGGCAACCTTCAAGGCGGCCAGGAGCAAGTGGTGCGGCCCGCGGGTTCGGGGTTCTATCGCTCGATCAATTCGAGTCCGTCGACCATGAAGTTGGCTACGGTGGAGTTGCCGCGATCCTCAACGCGGAAGCTAAACACAACACCCGTGGCCAGGCTGAGGCTTTCTTCGGGCAGGGTAGCCCCTGGAGGAATGACCATCTGTTGGCCGTTTTTCCATGCTTTATAGCCCGGAAATTTAAACGTGTTAAAGGGCAGCGAAAATTCGGTCCATGTGTCTTTCCCTACGACATTGTACACTCGGTAATCCATCGGCTTCCCATCCTTTTCGGCGGGGCCTATTACGCCGAAATGGATCTTTGTAGCCGTGTCGCTTTTGGCAAAAAAGCGGATGCCCGAATATTTCTTCGGGTTAATGGTTCCTGCTGGAAAGCTCTTGATGAGCTTCGGCCAGGCGCCGGGTTTGGCAAAGTCGACCACCATTTCGAGGGCTTTGTGGTGTATGGGATCCGGAGTGGAGACCACCTTGATTTTCATTTCGTCGGCCTTGAGTGTCTTGGGGTCGATAGTGTTAAACGCATCAAGCACCTTGGTCTTCGGACCATCTGCAGCCATCAAGTGGCTCGAAACCAGACATGTGACCAGTGTGAGGGAGCGAAGGATACGGTTCATAGGGGTTAAACAGGAATGAATGTGACCATATTCTATCACATCAGGCTCCGCTCCGACCCGCTTTTCCAGCCCGGTCTTCTCACGCTAACAAGCTTGCCGCCGCACGGTCGGCGAACAGGGCCACATTCCCCCGGGTCCGCAGAATACTGGAGGGACATTTGGAAGAAATCGGCCCGAGGCAGGTCCCGGCTATCGCCGCAGCTTTGCGTTCGCCGGGGACAACCACACTCAGATGCAGGGCTTGCCGGAAAACGGGGATGGTCAGCGTAATCGCGTGGCGAGGAACGTCCTCCAGCCGGGTAAAACACCCATCGTAGACCTGTTGCTCGCGGCAGGGCAGGTCGAGTTCCACAAGTTTGGCGGTGGCGGGATCCTCGAAATCGGCCACCGGCGGATCGTTAAACGCGAGGTGTCCGTTTTCTCCGATGCCAAGACAGATCAGATCAATCGGAGCGCTCTGGATCAAAGCGGCGTACCGGGCGCATTCCGCCGCCGGATCGGGCGCTTCGCCTGCGATGGGGTGAAAGGCCTCGAGCGTCACGTGCGCAAGAAAATGGGTCTGCAGATAATGCCGAAAACTGGCGGGATGCGTTCCGCTTAATCCGACGTATTCGTCCATGTGGAAACCGGTGACTCGAGACCAGTCCACCCGGTCCCGAGAGAGTTCAAGCAGGGCTTCCAGGAACTGATTCTGGGACGGGGCGCATGCAAAAATCACCCGGGCCCGTCCCTGGGAGGCGAGTGTTTTGGAAAGCACCTCCACGACATGCGTTGCGGCCGCCAGTCCAATGGCGGGACGATCGGCCAGCAGATGAAGCTCGGGGGCACCGGGCAGGGCGGTAAGGGCTGGCTGGTTCATAAGATTTGGAGGGGAATGAGATGGTTACTCCGCGAGACGGGCGTGGTTGGAAATTGGTGGCATGCCGAGCGCCACGGCCACGGCTGTCCCTGCCATGGTCCGGGCGGCCTCCAGTTCTATCCCCAACCATCGGGCGGCGCGTTCCACGCCCTGATCCAGTCGCAGGGCGCTTCCGGCAAAATTCGAGGCGCCGGGCATCCTGACCACTTCGTCCGGGCCGACTTCAACCTCCACGCGCCCGATCCGGTACCGTCCGGGTCCCGCCCCGGCCGCCGCCATGGCGTCGGTAGTCAGCAGAACCTTTCCGGGCGGTTTGGCCCGAAACAAATTACGCAAAACTCCCGGGGGCAGATGGATGCCGTCGGGGATGAGGCAGGCGGTCAGTTCATCGCGAGCCAGTAGGCGCTGGATGATATTGTCATGGCGTGGAAGGATTTCCGGGCAGCCATTGCCCAGATGTGTGCAAAGGGTGGCCCCTGCACGAATCGCGGCGTCAATCTGGAGCTCGGTGGCGTTCGTGTGGCCGAGGGAGATACACACGCCGGATTGGGTGGCGTTAACAATGAATTCCTCCGAGCCATTTCGTTCGGGGGCCAGGGTCACGAGCCGGATGGCTCCTCCGGCCGCTTCCTGCTGGCGCTGGAACTCAGACCAGTCGGGGTCCCGCATCAGTTCAGCCGGATGCGCCCCGCGGTATCCGGGTTCGGCACTCATATAGGGACCCTCGAGATG
>CAMCYN010000288.1 GCA_945883955.1 Akkermansia muciniphila | reverse complement strand
TGCGTTATTCGACTTTTGCAGGGTGGATTCAGAGACGGCGCGCCTCCAGCGGGGTGAAAACTTCGAGTGCATGGAGAGCGTCTCCGATCCAGTTGGTGGAGGCAGTTTTGGATTCACGCATGCAGCAACCCCTCCCTGCCTTGGTTGTGTAGCTTGGAGGTGGAGCGAAGGTCGAGGTGCGCAATCGGGAGCAGTTGGCGCTGGTGGCGGAACTCCTTGGACATCTTTCCGGGCGTACAGGTCAGCCGTCCCGGGTATGTTGAATTTTACCGGCAGCCTCAAAGTGTTCGTGGCACTGGAACCGTGTGATCTGCGAAAGAGCTTCAATGGTCTGCTCGGCCTGGTGAGTGAACGCCTCAAGGAAGACCCGCTGCAGGGAGCCCTTTTTGTATTTTCCAATCGGAGCCATACGCGGATCAAGATGGTGTATTGGGACGGCACGGGGCTGTGGATTTTGATCAAGCGGCTCGAAAAAGGGACGTTTTCGTGGCCCAAACCGAGTCAGTCCGGAGGGGTGAAGCTGAGGTTGGCCCCGGAGGCGTTGGCGCTCTTAACCGACGGAGTGGATCTGCGCGGGGCAAAGCTGCGGCCTTGGTACGAGCGGGAGTAAATAATCTCTGTAAATCGAGCTAAGAGGCTAATCGATTATGGGTTAACTTATGTGAGATGGTGGAGCAAAACGAGTGCAAAAAAGACCTACTGACGCAACTTGCGTCGGTAACCAGTCAGCGCGACTCGGCACTATTGGAAATCAAATTGCTGCGGGCAAAACTGGATGCCTTGGCCCGGCGGCTCTTTGGAAAGAAGAGCGAGCAGTTGAGCGAAGCGCAGCTGCAATTGCTCTTCCAGGAAGAGGTGGCACCCGGGCCCGCAATGGGAAAAGAATCCGGCCCGGAGGAATCTGAGACGCAGCCTCCGCGGTCGAGTAAACCCAAACGTCCCCGCGCTCCGCGACTCCCTGAACACTTGGCAGTAGTCGAAGAGGTTCTTGTGCCCGAAGCCGTCAAAGCGGAGCCGAGCCAGTGGCGTAAAATCGGAGAGGAAGTCAGCGAGCAGATCGATTTTGAACCCGCGAAGTTCTTCCGTCGGCGGTTGGTGCGTCCGAAATATGTGCACCGTTCCGAAGTGGACGCCGTGCCGGTGGTAGCGGCGTTACCGCCCGTGTTGCAGGAACGCTGCATCGCGGCGCCCGGGTTAATCGCCCAGATTTTGGTGAGCAAATACGCAGACCACCTGCCGTTGTACCGGCAGGAGTCGATTTATGAGAGTCGGCACGGGGTGAGTTTACCCCGCCAAAGCATGGCGCGTTGGGTGGGGCTGGCAGCGGATTGGTTGAAGCCAATTTACGAAGAGATCCGCAAAGGAGTGTTTGAAAAGGGGTACGTACAGGTGGATGAAACGCCGATTCGTTATCTGGATCCGGGCCGTGGGAAAGCGGGTCAGGGATACCTGTGGACTTGCCTGAGACCTGATGGGGACGTGTTTTACCGTTGGGAGACGAGTCGTGCCGCAGAGTGTTTAAAACGGGTGATCCCTGTAGATTTTAGCGGGAAACTTCAGTGCGACGGATATGAGGGGTACCCGTGTTTTGCCAGGAAACACGCCGGGGAACTTGTACTTGTGGGGTGTTGGGCGCATGTGAGGCGCGCCTTTTTTGAAGCGCAGGCAGAAGCGCCGAAGCTTGTCGGATTTATCCTCAGACAGATCCAGTTGTTATACGCGGTGGAAAAGGGACTGAAGGAGGCAAAGGCCGGCCCGAGGTTAAAGGAAGCGCAACGAGCGGCGCAAAGTGTGCCAGTGCTCAAAAGGCTGCACCGGGTGTTGGTGCTGTTAAAAACCAAACGAGGGATCCTGCCGCAGAGTGGTTTTGGAAAAGCGATCCGTTATGCCTTGGGACAATGGGAAGCCGTGTTGGTATATGCTGGAGACGGGAGGGTGGAGATCGACAACAATCCCTGCGAACGGGCGATCCGGCCCACGGCGGTTGGGAAGAAGAACTGGCTGTTCTTTGGCGAAGCCGAAGCCGGGGAACGCAGCGCCATCGTGTATACGATCATTGAGAGTTGCCGGCGGCGAGGGCTCGATCCGTACGCATACCTCCGGGACGTGCTGACGCGTTTGCCATCGATGACGAACTGGCAGATCAAGGAGCTCATGCCGGAAGCCTGGGCAAAAGCGCAGCGGCGTGTGCTGGCGAAAGCCGCTTAAAGGAAAAGACAGACGCGACCCGTCAATAGGGGCTTGGTGGATCGCTTACTTGAGATCGAAGAATGTTGCGGAAAGGGTTTTGGGAGCTACGGGCCTATTGAAATAGGCTTCAGAATGGCCGGAACGAGTCCGGGACATCGGGTCTCCGCTCAGTTGCACATAATCCATCGCAGACGGGGGGTACCATTTGAGACGAGTCCCTCTGGCGGGCGTCCTCCATGGCCGTTTTCAGACGCTGCCGGGAGGGGTAATGCGGTTGCCGCCTTCTGATTTTCGTGATATATAAAGTATCATGAAGAGCGCAACCGTAGCAGACCTTCGGAACAAGTTCGCGGTGATTTCACGTTGGATTTATGAGGGCGAAAGCGTCTCGATCCAAAAGCGCGGCAAGCTCTTTGCTATCCTCTCCCCGGCTGGAAAGGAGAAAAAGGTGGCAGTTCAATTGCCGGACTTCCAAGCCCGCCTCGACCGTATCTTTCCCAACGGCCCCACAAAGGGGAGCGCCAAAGAAGTGGTTGACTACATGCGGGGGGATTACTGAGCGTGACGACCTATTTCGACACTTCCATTGTTCTCAAGTGCTATGTCAGTGAGGCTAACTCCCCGGCGGCGGTGGAGATCATACAGGCGGTTAGGAGCCCCATTCCCTTTTCGCACATTCTGGAAATCGAATTACGAACTGCCATTCGATTGAAGCACGGGCGCGGGGAAATCACGGCGGCGGAAATGAAGGCATCGTTGCAAACTGTGGAAAGCGACCTTGCAAGCGGAGTTCTCATCCGACCCGACTACGACCTTGAAGCCGTTTACACTAGGGCGGAGGCCCTCTCGGCTAAGCACGCCGCGGCAACCCTCGCACGTTCTGCGGACATCCTGCACATTGCGGCGGCGTTGGAATCCGGGTGCGCCGTCTTTGCCTCGTTCGACGACATGCAACGCCAGATCGCGGTGCTCGCGGGGTTGAAAATCATCCCGGCCACGGCCAAGAGAAAGCGATAAGCAGCCCAGGATAAGCGGATTTTACAGAAAAGGGCCCTGACCACAGTTTACCCCTTAAGCTCACATCGAGACATTATCGGGGCCAGGATCTTCATTAGATGGGCAATTACCGGTTGATGCATTTGCACTACCGATTCCTTTATGGGGCGCTTTGAAAAATAAACAAATCCGCAGAACGGACATCATTTTACAGAAAGGATTTTTCTCAAAATCCAAAATCATCAATTTTTCAAAGCGCCCATAAGTTGGCCCTACCGATTGATAACAAAGTTATTCCACGCCGGCTTGTACTCTTTGATAAGAGCCTGTTCGATTCCTTCGATCACATTAATCTGAAATCCCTCATGCTCCACATGTAAATCGGTTTCCTTGGCGTACACGGTCACAGAATTTCCGGCTTTTAATTCCCGCTCAATTCCGGACTTCACATCCCGCATAACCTCATTTTTGTGGTAGTTCAATGGGCGCGAATACCCCTGCACCGTCTTCCCAACATATTTACATTCCGTCCCAGAAAATAACGCATAAACCAGCGGCTTCCTTTGCGTGATTTGGACATTCGCGCTGCGTTGCACCACATTAGACACATCCACACTATAGGAGCCAATTTTCTTGAATCCGTGATTAGCAACAAATTGATCGATCATATTTATTCCGGTGTTTGGTTAATTGAGGTGAACTGACAAATCGCCACCGATCCTTCTGCGTGATCGGTGGCGAGGGACACACTTTACCGGATAGGCACGCCTTTTGAGGGGGTACCCCTCCCGATTTTCTTTCCAAAGAGAAGCATCCTATTCCGGGCCGAAGCCTCCCGAGTCGCTCAGCCCAGCGGCCTCCGCCTATGGATACTGCGCCAAACAGGCCCGGGTCCGGCTCACCACCCGGTCAATGAGCTCCTGCGGTTCAAGCACTCGCGCGTGTTCGCCCCAACCCAGCACCC
>CAMCYN010000287.1 GCA_945883955.1 Akkermansia muciniphila | reverse complement strand
GTTGTGGGGTGGTTGAAGGCCTCCCCTTTCACCACCCAATCGCCGTAGCCCTGCTCGAAGTCGGCGAGGATGATGTCGGGGCGGGCGGAGGGGGGGACTGCTTCCGCGGCATGCAGGACGGCGAGCGGCGCGAGCAGCAGGGCGGTGAGCAGGGGGAGGGTGGGGTTCATGGGTTCGTATCTCTATTTGGTATTTGGCTCCTCGACAGTGTTTCGTGATTTCCCAGGGAGGTACCGAAGCTGGAAGTCTTCAAATGTAACCGCTCCTTCACGAGCCATCAGGCCCAGGGCGCCAGGCTTCCGGTCGCGTAAGCGCATGGTCAGCGACCGGCGTTGATCAAAAAAAACTTCAAGCATGTCACCGTTTAAGAACACTTGCACAAAAACAGAGCCGTCTGTGGCGAAGGGCTGACGCCCGCTGACGACCGGAGGACAACCCCATTCGTTCCAATGGCACAGATTCACCGTTCCTTGCGACGGATCCAGTTCGATTGCCGCCGCAGCCTCATCCAAAGGTGTCGTGTAATCGAAGAAGCTACTTGTCGCGGAACGGGCCCTCAGAAGCACGACAGCTAGGCTTCTCCGAAGGATTGACCACTTGCCAGTCTGCAGGAACGTAGGTTCCCCATTGACATCCAGAATAGAGGCCAAGTCTTTTTGGGTTTCGTGATAGGTAATCATTCCCCGTCTCCGTATCGGTCGATGTTTCTCGGCCTTTTAACGAGGCAGCGCCCGCAGTTCGACGGTTCCGGTGAGAGGAAAATCATTTGCATCGGCCACGCTGAGTGTCGTGAGGGCAGCGACAGGAAAGCTCAGGATGAAGGAGAACAGACCGGTACGATTCATAGGGACAATTTGAGTTCGCGTATGTAGACGGTGTTCGTAGCGCTGCGTGTTTGCTGAAATTTATTCTCCGGACTCAATTCGCGGTTTTAGGGAGCGACGTCAGAGTCGTTGGATTCATGTCCCACGCTTCAAGGGACGCCACCTTTGCGGCACCGCTCCGTGCGAAAAACGCCACGCCGACACTATCGTGACGGGTGGGATAGATCCGTTGGGTGATGCATTGGCGGCCATTGGCGAAGACTTCGAGGATCGAGTGATCCAAATAGATGCGGAGGTCCAACAATTCGCCGACTTTCAGCTCAAAGGGCGCCTCCTGAAAGCTCACCACCGGATTTTCGATGCCTTTCGGGTTGAACACCCAAGGCATCACGTAGGCTCTGGGCATCCGTTTTTTGTCCAGGGAGGACTTGCTCATTTCAATGCGGAGCGTCTTTCGTGACGGCTCATACGCGATCACCGTTTCCTCTGTTCCGTCGGAGGAACACCGCACCTTGACGCCACATTGGGCCGCTTGCTGCGGATCCATGATGACGTGGAGTTCCTTGCAGTCCCCACGAATTCCCTCGGCAACCACCGTGGAATCGGAAGGAACGGCCTGTTCCTTCAATGCCTGTGCCCGGGTCCGAAGCGTGTTCAATTCCTCCGGCGGATTGATGTGCAGAATGCCGTCGGACTCCATCGAGAGCACACGCGGCAGACTCATGGTGGAAGGGCTTCCGACCACCCACGCCCACATGATCCGGCGTCCCTTGGCATCGACCAGGGATTCCGGGGCAAAGCAGGTGCCGCCCGGCCAGTTCATCCGATAGTGCGCTTCGGGACGGAACTGCTTTCCGTCGAAACTGCCGACGTAATAGCGGGCACCGCGAATATGGCTGATGCCCAGCAACACATGTTTGTCTCCCAGTTTAAAGAAGTCCGGGCAAGAAAGGTCCTCAGTCACATAGACGTCAGCCATTTCATGGGTGAAAAAGGGACCGACGGGCGTCCAATTTGTCAGCGAATCGTCTGAGCACGTGTATAAGGGGACGGCGCGTTTGGCGTATCCTGAACCGATGGCGTAATAGATGTCGTTTTCGACCCAGCAGTGGGGATCCCAAACCTTCTTGATTACAGGATTGGCCTCGTGCTTTTTGAAAACGTCCAGGTCCTTGTCCTCGGCGATAGCGAGACACATGGAGGAAACCTTTGTCCCGAGATAGGAGAGAACCACCCTGCCCTTTTTGTCGATGAACGCGTTCCCGCTATAGATGCCTCCCTCCGGGCCGGGCGAAAGAATAGGCGGATGCATTTGCCAATGGATGAGGTCTGCACTGGAAACGTGCCCCCAGAAATGTTTGCCATCCCCCTCGATATCATCCATTTGGGCAATGTATCCAAGGTGATACCGGCCATTGAAGTAAATGGCGCCGTTGGGATCAAATGGCGAGTAGTCCTTAACAGTCGGGCTGGTGAAGTGATACGTCGGCATCGGCGCGGGGGCATCAGCAGCATGCAACGTGGCCAGCGGCGTCAGGAGCAGCATGGAGAGGAATATGAATGTCTGTTTCATGGCTCTGGAATTCACTTTATCTCTGGCTCCCACACCCGGTTCGTCTGCGCTTCGCGGAAGCCTTGATTGGTTGGCTTAAGCTTCCAGATCTCCACGTGCTTAATCTTCGTCGGCGCACCGACGGTGAACGCACTCAGATCCGTGAGTCCCTGTGTGTCTGCAATGGAGGCAACCACCGCCTGTCGATCGTTCACGAAGACCTCCACAAGGTTCTTGTCGATAAACACCCGCAGACTGACGTCTTCACCCGCCGGTAGTTCGGACACTTTGAAGGGAGCCTCGGTCGTTCCCACCCGGATCATGCCGGTCTCGGGCCGGAAAAGAATCGGCAGGCCAGCCCCTTTACCGTCCGAAAACAGCGTAAACCCAAAGAGTTTCCGCTCGGCCTGGTCACGCGCGATTGTGACCCGCAACTCCACCGAATCGCCGGGAAGCGCGGTGATCTTCGTGCCCGCCGGTGCCTTATTGGGCAGCACCTCCTTGGTGAGTTCGCTGATTTTGATTTCGTTGAGACTCTGCGGCTCTTCGCGAAGTCCTTCGAGTTCGTGCAGCGGTTTGATGCGAAGGATGCCGTCCTCGGGCAGGCTCAACTCGCGCGGCAGAGACTGGATGGTTTGATTGTCCATGGTGCCATCGGACTTTCCGATCGAGGCAAGCCACGCCCACATCACGCGGCGGCCATCAGGCGTGAGCAGACTTTCTGGTGCAAAGAAATCCACGCGCCACGGAGGTCTGCCATAGATGCTCTGTTCGTCCCTGCGCCAGTTCATCCGCCCGTGTTTTTCGGGAACAAACTGCTCGGCCTTGGTGTCCCAATCCCCGAGATAATACCGGCAGCCCATGGGGTGACTGATACACAGCAGCATCCATTTGTTTCCGAGTGGGAAGAAGTTCCCGCAGGAGATGTCTTCGCCGTAAGCAACGTCGGGCATGTTGTGTTTGAGGAACGCCCCGACGTGGGTCCAGTCGCGCAAATCCTTGGATTTGAAAAGCGGCTGTTCCTCCCCACCCGAGTAGGCGTAGTAGGTGTCTCCAATGAGAAAACAGTCCGGATCCCAGTGCCGGAACTTTGCCGGAGAACCGTCGGCGTTGTGGACTTCCATGGGGAAGGGCTTTTCCCAAGCCCTGAGCGCCCGGTCTCTGGCGAGAGCGATCTGGTTTTTGTTGCTGCCTTGCCCGTGGTAGATCGCCGCCGGTATCCCTTCTTTGGTCAGAAATCCGGTGCCGCTAAACATCCCGTGGCCCGTGAAGGAGGGCTGCAAAGTCGTCTTCTGCCAGGTCCAATGCAACATGTCCGGGCTGGTCACATGTACGAAGGAAAACGAGTTTTTCCCGTTCCACGGATGAGCGATGATGTAGTGCATGTGGTAAACGCCATCGAGGAAATACGCGGCGTTTGGATCGCCGGGAGAGCTCGGATTTCCGGGATGCATTAGGTGAAAATTGAGGATGTCCTTCTCGGCTGGGGTGGTGGCTTTGGTGGGTTGCGCTGGGTTATCTGCGGCCAAGAGAGCGAGGGGTAAGCTCAGGAGGAGACTGGAAAGGGTGAGAAGTTTCATGGGGAGTATTCGGGCGGGGAGTTGGGAAAGTGGTTCGTTGATGTGGCAGATTGTTAAGTCTGACACTGGGGAAAACAACGGGGCGATCCTCCCCCATTTGGGGGAAGCCGCGCACGGGGAGGGTTACTTTTTGTCTCTGCGCCGCATATCGAGCCAGACGGCGGTGAGAATCACGGCGGCTTTGACGATGGTTTGGA
>CAMCYN010000286.1 GCA_945883955.1 Akkermansia muciniphila | reverse complement strand
GTGGGAATCAGCACGGCCTGCTCGTGGCGTTCGACCCCGATTTTGGCTGTGGCACTCATGCCGGCGAGGATTTTGGCTCCCGCGTTTTCAACGTCGGCTTCGACCAGCATCGTGCGAGTTTGAAGATCCAGCGCCTGGCTGATCCGGGTAACACTCGCCTCAAAGGTCTGGCCCGGCAGCGCGTCCACGCTGATTTTGACCGGCTTGCCGACCCGGGCCAGCGGCGTTTCCATTTCGGTCACCGGGATCTGACAACGCAGCTTTCCCGAATCGACCAGACGCAACAGGGGCGACCCTCCAATGGCCACATAAGCGCCGGGATCGACGGAGCGTGCGGTGATGGTTCCAGCAAACGGCGCTTTGATCTGGGCAAAATCCAGCAGCGTCTGGCAGCGGTCCACCCCGGCTTTGGCCGCAGCAAAACGCGCCTCGGCATTGTCCACAGTCTGGGGCAGGACGAGATCGGGCGACTTTGCACGCGCTTCCCGGAGGCGTTTGAGTTCGATGGCGGCGGCGTCCTGTTCGGCGGTCACTTTGATGAGATCCGACTCGATTTCGGGCACCTCAATCACGGCAAGGGTCTGGCCGGCCTTCACCTCGTCTCCCTTATCCACGCTGACCGATTTGACGTAACCGGCCACTCGGGCTTGAAGGGTCACCTGCTGGAAGGCGGCCATGGTCGCGGGCAGCGACACCCAGCGGTGAACGGTGCCGGTGGTCGGGTGGACCGAGGGCAGTTCCAGTCCGAAGGCCGGGGAGGCGGCCACCGAGACGGAGAGAATCCATGTCCGCAAAATTCTGGGGTTCATTTAATTTAAAACAGGCTGCGTGGTTGGCGTGAAAGAGGTGCTGGCCCTGCGGCCGGATTCCGGGTCCAGAGTCCCTTCGGGGTCATCGGGATCCAGCGAAGCGGATTGGGCGGAGCGGCCCGCCCCGAGAGCGTAGAAACCGGGGAGAATGAACAGGGTGGTGAGTGTGGCGGCGGCCAGTCCGCCCAGCACGGCGATCCCGAGCGGCCCGGAGGAGGTACCCCCAAACGCCATCGGAATCATTCCAGCCATCATGGCGAAACTGGTCATTAACACGGGTCTGACCCGGCCCTTGGCACCTTCAATGGCGGCTTCCTTGAGCGAAAGTCCGGCGTGTTGCTGACGTCTGGCAAAGGTCACCAGCAAAATCGCGTTCGATACCGACACCCCCACGGCCATGATCGCTCCCATAAAGCTTTGGAGGTTGATGGTGGTGCGGCTCAGCAGCAGCGCTCCCAACGTTCCCGCCAGGGCCGCCGGCACCACACTCAAGACCACCAGCGAGAGGCGGACACTCTGGAAATTGGCGGTCAGCAGCAGCAAAATCACCAGCACGGCGGCCAGCAATCCCGAGCGTAATCCCGTTTCGAGTTCCCGCAGCGGCTGGATCTGGCCCCGAATGGCCACCTGGGTGCCTGCAGGCGTGCCCAGTTCCTTGAGGGCGGCGTCCACCTGACGCGAGACCCCGCCCAGATCTGCGCCGTGAATATTGGCGGTGACCGAGATGGTCCGGGCCATGTTGTAACGGTCGTATTGGCCGATAACGCTGCCGGAACTGGCTTTGGCAAAATTGCGCAGCAGGGCCGTGCGACCGCCGCTGGTCGCCACGGGCAGATTAAGGATGTCTTCGGCTCCCTTGAGCTGGCCCTGCGGCAACTGGATCTGAAGGCTGTAACTGACTCCGGTTTTTGTATCGGCCCAGTAATTGGGGACGGTAAACCGGCTGCTGGCCGTGGCGGCTACGAGACTCCGGGTGGCGTCCACCATCCGCACGCCAAGCAGTCCGGCCCGTTCGCGGTCGATGGAAACGTCGATGCTGGGATAATCGAGCGTCTGGGCGATATGTACGTCCCGCAGTGTGGACAGGCTTTTGAGCTTGGTCTGGACCTGTTCGGCGTAGGCTCGGGTGGCTCCGAAATCCTTGCCGCTGACGGCGACCTCAATCGGGGTATTGGATCCGAGCGACATGACCTTGCTGACGATGTCCGCCGGTTCAAACGACAGCCGGACCGAGGGCAGGTCGCGGCTCAAGCGGGCGCGTAATCTTTCGCGCAGTTCGGCCACTCGCACCGGGGTGCCTTCTTTAAGTTGAACCTGCAGGATTCCTTCTTCCGGCCCGCTGTTCCACTGGTGGATCAAATTGACGGGGTAATTGGAGGGATGCACCCCGATGAGCCCCATGGTGATCGCGACCTGACCGGGGCCGGCTTCTTCGCTGATGGTTTTGAGGATCTCCAGAGCGATTCCTTCGGTTAATTCCAGCCGGGTGCCGCTGGGAGCCCGGAACCGGAGCTGGATCTGGCCGGCGTCCACTTGTGGAAAGATCTCGGAGCCGAGCCGGGGCGCAATCCACCAGACGGCGAGTCCGGCCACGGCGAGGTAAGCGGGCACCAGCAGGTAACGCAGGGCGACGGTGCCTCGGATCAGGGTGGCAAACACGCCGGAACGAGACTGGGGTTCCGGAGCGTGGGTGCCACGTTTGGCCCACCACACGCTCAGCACAGGCAGCAGCGTACTCGAGAGCAGATAAGAGGCGAACATACTGAATCCGACCGAGGCGGCCAGTGGGGCGAACAGCGCCCGGGCCGCTCCCTGCATAAAGAAGGAGGGCACAAAAACGGCGATCACACACAACATGGCCAGAAGCCGGGGGAGAGCGGTTTCGGCGATGGCGTCGAGGGCGGCACGGGCGGCACCGGCCCCGCGTTGACGGTGGGAATGGATGTTTTCCATCGCCACGGTGGCCTCGTCCACGAGGATGCCGACGGCGAGGGCCAGTCCGCCGAGGGTCATGAGGTTGACGGTGTCGCCGGTGAGCCAGAGGGCGAGCAGGGCCGAGGCGATACTGACCGGGATATTGATCACCACGATCAAGGCGCTTCGCATATCGCGTAAAAAGAGCAGCACCATCAGGCCGGTGAGGGCCGCGCCGAGAATGCCTTCTTTCACAAGATCCCGGATGGCGCGTTCGATCCAGGGGCTCTGGTCGAATTCAAAGCTGACGTTGATGTCGTCGGGGCAGGCGGCTTTGAATTTGGGGAGGTTGGTTTTGACCAGATCCACCACGCGGAGCGTCGAGGCGTCGCTGCGTTTGGTGACGGGCATGTAAACGGTGCGGCGTCCGTTGACGAGGGCTACACTGGTGGAGATGTCACTGCCGTCGCTGACTTCGCCGAGGTCCCGGAGGTAAACGGTGCCCTCTGGCGTCACGCGCAGGGGCACGGTGGCGAGATCCTGGATGTTTTTGACCACGGCGTTGGCGGGCACAATCGGGTAACTTCCCGCCAGGGAAACGTTGCCGCTGGGGCTGATGGTGTTGGCCGCCGTCATGGCTGCGACGATTTCGTCGGCGGACATCCCGTAGGCCCGGAGCCGGTCGGGCTTGAGGTTGACGAGAATGGTGCGTGCACTGCCTCCGAAGGGAGGAGGTGCGGAAACGCCGGGCAGGGTGGCAAACAGGGGGCGCACCATATTCAGGGCGGCATCCTGCATTTGGCCGACGGTGCGGTTGGGGTTGTCGGTGGAAAAAACGAGGTTACCCACCGGCACGCTGCCGGAGTCGAAGCGGGTGACAAAAGGGCCGGGGGTCCCCGGAGGCATAAAGGTGCGGGCCCGGTTGACGTAGGCGACGGTCTCGGCCATGGCGTTGCTCATGTCGGTGCCTGGATGAAACTGGAGTTTCATAATGGAGGCGCCCTGGATGGACTTGGACTCTACGTGTTCAATTCCAGTGATATACAGGAAGTGATACTCGTAATAATACGTCAGATAGCCCTCCATCTGGAGCGGATCCATTCCGCCATAAGGTTGAGCGACGTAAATGGTGGGGACTCCCAGGGAAGGAAATACATCCCGGGCCATCCGCTGGGAGGCGGTCCAGGCGCCCAGCAGAAGTGCAATCACGGCGACTAGAACCGTCCACGGGCGTCGCAAGGCCGTACGGACCAAGGAGAAATCAGGCATAAAGGGGTGGCAGAACTTGGGGACGGCGAATGGTGCGCCATTTTTGCCGAGCGGGCAAATGTGTTCCCTAGCGTCCAACACCAACGCTTACATTGCCTATTGTGCATTCTATTTGCACCGCTCACGGAGGCCGTGTGTCGGTACGGAACGCGGAATCTTCCGGATGTTGCTTAACGGTCCGTT
>CAMCYN010000285.1 GCA_945883955.1 Akkermansia muciniphila | reverse complement strand
GGGCTTCTTCCAGTTCGAGCCGCGTAATGGCTTTGAGTCCGCGCCGTGCTGCAAGCAAAGCGGCCTCATTAATCACATTGGCCAATTCCGCCCCGGAATACCCCGGAGTTCCACGGGCGATCACCGCCCATTCCACGTCATCGGCCACTTTAACTTTCTTGGAGTGCACGCGAAGAATCTCTTCCCGCCCCTTCATATCCGGCAACTGCACCGTGATCTGACGGTCAAAACGCCCCGGACGAAGCAACGCAGGATCGAGAACATCGGGCCGGTTGGTCGCGGCAATAATGATGACCCCCTCCTGGGTATCAAATCCGTCCATTTCCACGAGAAGCGCATTCAAGGTTTGCTCACGCTCGTCGTGCCCGCCTCCCATACCGTGACCCCGATGACGACCGACTGCGTCAATTTCATCAATAAAGATCAGGCAAGGCGCACTCTTCTTGCCCTGCTCAAACATGTCGCGCACCCGACTGGCACCGACTCCGACAAACATCTCTACAAAATCAGATCCCGAGATGGAAAAAAATGGAACATCCGCCTCACCGGCAATCGCCCGTGCGAGCAACGTTTTTCCAGTTCCCGGCGACCCCACCATCAGGACTCCTTTTGGTATGTGCCCGCCCAGCTTCTGAAACTTTTTAGGGTCTTTGAGGAACTCGACGATCTCCTGCACTTCATCCTTCGCCTCTTCGACGCCAGCGACATCCTTGAAGGTGACCCTGTTCTTTTCACGAGTCATCATCTTGGCCTTCGACTTGCCAAAACTCATCGCTCCGCGGCCAGCCATACGGATCTGCTGACGGAAGAGGAAATAGAGAACCACGAGAAAAAGCCCGATGGGTAGAAAACTCATCAGCAACGAGCCCACCGAGTTGGTGTCGGTGCGTGGGTTGGCCTCCAGATTGTTCTGATTCAAGAACTCCCGCAAGTCCCTATTGTACTGCAGGTTAACTTGCGTCCGAAAGCGCTCCTCCACCGGCACGTCGCCCTCGGCACGCTTTACCAGCATCCACCCTTGGAGGTGTTCGCCAATGGCGTTCGGTTCGGTAATAAGCTCGAGCGGCTTGTCTTTTTTTCCCTTCACTATGCGCTGCTGTTCGACTGCGTCCCGGAAGGCCACGTAGGGAAGATCAATAACTCCCGCAGAGGGTGAACGATACGTCACCGCAGCCCCCAAGATCAGGGCTCCACCGAGGGCTAATCCAAGTAAAGTTCTCCAGTTAAACTGTGGGTCTCCACCATTGCCGGGGCGTTGGCGCTGTGGGGTGTTACTGGATTCTGGCTCAGACATAAGGTTCTCTCTTTGGACGTTTCTGGAACGTTCTTTGTACGTTACGGCGAGGCTATCAAGCGCCTCTTCCTAACAGTAGCACTTTTACCCCCTCCGGCAACTCCGCCCGTCCAGCAGTTCGACATCTCGCCCAGGCATCACTAAGTTATTGCCCAGTTCCATGTCTCAAATTTTAGACAGTCTCCTGCGCGAAGTGCGTACCCGCCTAAAAGAGGCCTGGATGCAGCTCCCTCTTATCCACCGCGGCTGGCACCACGTCCAGTATCTAGCCCGGCGCGCCGCACGGCGCCCCAGAACGGTCACCGAAAGCCCAAACCTGCTCCCCCTTCTGATTCAGGTGCTGGCTGCCTTCTCTAAGGGCGGGGCCGCTCAGGTGCTCGAAGAGGAAATTGACTCTTCCCTCGGGTTTCTTCGTCACGATTTTCCTGAGGCCGTCTATTCCGAACTCCGCAAACTGTTCCGCAACGCGCTGCATGAACAGCACGACATCGGAGCGATGGCCCAAAAGCTTGCTGGACAGCTTGATACTGACAAAAAGATCATGCTCGGCGTTCAGTTGTACGACCTCATTGCACGGGCCGGTATGGATCGCCAGCAACTCGTCGAATTCTATTCCTTCATGACCCAGCTGGGAATGGCGGCACAGGCCATCGATATTGTGTACCAGCTAAGCTCGAGCGATTCCCCCGATCCGTCCGTGTATCAGGGCGGGCATTCCCCGCTCGAGTGCGTCAGCTTCGGCGGCCCTGCCAGTGACGCCGATGTCGGCCTCAAAAGTCTCCACGGTACCGAACGGATGCTTTCGTTTCGTTACCACGAACTGCTCCTACTCAAAAACCTCTCAGCGCAAACTATCGCGGTACGTGGCCGCCCCCTTAAACCCGGCGAATTCAGCCGTATCTATCCCGGACAAAGGATTGCTCTTGGTGAGCAAGTTCTCAGTCATCAGGAGCTGGCTTACTATTTTAACGCCAAAAAAAACGTCTCACTCACCCAAATCTACCTCTCTCTGGATGAAGACGAGGAAGTCGAACTCCAAAAGGAACGCTCGCGCGACAGCGCGCTCGAGATCCGCTTTGGGCTCAAAGTGCAGGTCCGCGCCCTTAAAAACACCACGGCTCTTCTTAATGGCGTCAAATTGACCGTGGGAACCTTGGTGGAAGCCTCCCTGGAAGATCGTCTAATTTTTGACAGCGACTCGGAACTTCCTCTCAGCGACCTGCGCCGTCGCGCTCGTGCGTTCGGCGGCCGATTCCAGCTTAAAACATACAAAACAAGCTACCTGGTATCCAACAACCCCTCTCTTCTGGATGTTGATGACATCCTGCTTTCGCCCGGAACCTCCGGGGAAATTCTGCTGCGAATCCTGTGTGATTACGATCACCGTTTCGGTGCGCTCGAAGTACTGCACGCCGACCGACCCTTATACGTAGGAGAGCAATCGCTGTCGGTGGGCGGGCGATGCACGCTCGAAGACGGAGCGACCATTCGCCTGGATGCATGGCAAATCCTGCGCTGCGACTTTTCCGAGCGGATCATTGAAGAGGAGCGTAACGTCATATCGGTCATGGAGGTACGCGACCTGACGTATTCCTTCCGCAAGAGCGAACGAGCTCTGGACGCTCTCTCGTTTAGCGTCAGTCGCGGGGAAATGGTGTGCGTCATGGGGGCGAGCGGCTCCGGCAAATCCACGCTCCTGCGGGCGATTTCCGGGCAGCTTCATCCGAACGAAGGCGATGTTCTGCTAAACGGACAAGCGCTGTACCCAAACCTCGAATCACTTAAACGGTTTCTCGCATATATCCCTCAGGATGATGCTTTTGACGACCATCTAACCATTGAGGAGAACATGGAGTTTGCAGCAGCCATTCGTTCCCCTCACCTCTCCAAACGAGATAGGGCACGCCGCGTGGAAAGCCGTCTGATTGAGCTTGGGCTGGTCGAACGACGGGATTCGGTAGTGGGCAGTGCCGCCAAAAAGCTTCTCTCTGGTGGCGAACGCAAGCGCCTGAATATCGGCTTGGACATGCTCTCCTCGGCTGACGTCTTCCTTTTTGACGAACCCACTAGCGGGCTCTCCTCCAAGGACTCCGAGCACGTCCTCGATATCATTCGCTCGATGGCGCATAACAAAATCGTCTTGGTGACGCTCCATCAGCCCACCTCCAAGCTTTTCCAGATGTTCTCCAAAGCCCTGCTTCTGGATAAGGGCGGGCGTATGGCCTTCTATGGGACGCCGGCGGAAATGCTGACGTACTTTGCAGAGGCCGAACACGAACAGCATTTCGGAGCCGAACTGGATGGATGTCCCTCCTGCGGCACCACCCGGCCCGAATTTATCTTCGACGTGCTTGAAACGCCGTTGCGCGATTTGAGCGGTGACATCATTTACGAAGAAAACAGCCGCGGCCAGTTGGTTCCGGCCCGACGCTTCTCGCCGGAATTCTGGCGGGATAAATACGATCGCTTCCGTCTGTTACAGGATATGAAGCAGGTCAATCTACGCGAAGGCCCCGCCGCTCCGCCTGTGCCCAGCACCCCCCTAGCTCAACGCAGACGGGTTAAACTGCGCGAGGAATGGACCCAGTTCCACACCCTCTTTAACCGCTCGTTCACCTCGAAGCTCCGAAACCGCGGCAACCTGTTTCTAACCCTCATAGTCCCTCCGGCGTTGGCGGCCGTGGTGGGCTGGGCGTTATATTTTACCGATAACGAATCGGGAACCTACGACTTCGCCAGCGCCTTCCACATTCCCACTTACATCTTCATCTCGCTGTTGGTGTCCATGTTCCTCGCGCTGGTAAACAGCGTGGACGACATCATCCGGGATCGGGTCGTGCTCAACAGGGAGCGAAACCTGGCAGTGCGACTCCCGTATTATATTGTGGCCAAGCTGTTCTCACTGAGTCTTTTTTGCG
>CAMCYN010000284.1 GCA_945883955.1 Akkermansia muciniphila | reverse complement strand
TGGCGAGCATTCGTCCAAACAGGGGACCTGCGCTGACGCTGGTGTAAAAATCGCCTTCGCGACCGATCCCTGCTTTTGCCGACCCGTAATAGCCATGCTCGGGATCATAGAGCGCAGCGCTCATAAATTCGGCAAACGTCAGCGGGCCGTTTTTGGAAATGAGGGAATGCAGACGGCTTTCAAGTTGATTCATAGGGGCCTGTAAAATGGGTAGGCTTGCGGAGCGAGGTTTTCAACGGCGAGAGGCAATTTTCGAGGGGCGAATGAGGCGGGAAGTTTGCGCAAGGCTGAAGGCAGAGGTTAGAATCCCGTTGTGCTACCCTGGTTCGATCACCGTTTTCCTCTGTTTCTGGCGCCTATGGCCGGCATCACCGACACCCTTTTTCGGGGATACTGTAAGGAGTATGGTGCCGATGTCGTTGTCACAGAATTTGTTGCTGCCGAAGGAATTTTCCGCAGAAACAAGCGCACCATGGAATTTCTGGATTTTGTGGAAGCCGAGCGGCCTTTGGGTATTCAACTTTTTGGGGCAAATCCCGAGCATCTCGGCCAGGCCGCACAAATGGTTCTGGAATGGAAACGGCCAGACTTTATAGACCTCAATTTTGGCTGTCCGGTGAACAAGGTCGTTTCAAAAAACGGCGGCTCCGCACTCCTGCGGGACTGTCCTCTTTTGGCGCGAGTTGCGACGGCCGTGGTCAAGGCGGTGGCGCCGCACCCCGTGACGGCTAAAATTCGAATCGGCTGGGATAAATCGACCATCAACGCCACCACTGCCGCTCGGATTTTAGAAGACTGCGGCATTCAGGCCATTGCTGTCCATGGGCGAACCAAGGAGCAGGGTTACAGTGGAGAGGCTGACTGGGATGTGATAGCGGAGGTGGTCCAGTCGGTTGGCGTGCCAGTGGTGGGTAACGGCGATTTGACGAGCGCCCTAGATGTTGCTCGCAGGCGCGCTACCGGAGTGGCCGGAATGATGCTCGGTCGAGCGGCCATGAGCAGTCCCTGGGTTTTTGGCGAGATCCAGCATTACTTAAAAACGGGAGAAATACTTCCGCCCAAACCGCTGGAGGAGCAGTGGTCCCACATCGCCCGTCACTGTCGAGAGGCGGCCTCTCGTAGCGGATGTGAACGGATCACCATGCAGTTTATGCGCTCAAGGCTGATGGCTTACTCGCGGGGAATGCCGGAGGCCAAAAACCTCCGTCTCCGCTTCTCAAGCATCGCGTCTCTGGCTGAGCTCGACGATTTGGCGGCGGGTCATCTTGAACGGAATATCTCGGCCGATCTGCTCATTATCTCGGACGCTCCTATAGGGGCTGAGCCATAAGAATATTTCCTCCTGACCAATCTGGTTCCGGCCGCCTGGTCCCACGGGAGGGCGGATGGGGAAGGGGGGCGTCGCTTTGAATTGATCCGGATAGTTTCGGATCAAATAAGGCAAACTCGGTGGGGATTTGCGATTTGGGTTAGGGGGGACACCCTTCTACGACCATGAAACCTACCAGCGGCGCTTTAAAAATCGGCTCATTACAAACTCGGATTCTATTGGTGGACGATCATCCGTTCACGCGAATCGGGATGAAGCACTTCATTGATAACCAGCCAGACATGGTCGTGAGCGGTGAAGCGGCGGAACCTCGGGAAGTGATGGCTTTTTTGGAGAACAACGAGGTGGATATGGTGTTGTCAGATCTCAATTTGCCCGGAAAAGGTGGGCTCGAGTTGATCAAAGACATCCGTGCGTTGTATCCGGAACTGCCCGTCCTGGTCGTTTCCATGCATGATGAACCGCAGTTTGCGCCCCGGGTACTGCGGGCTGGAGCCCGCGGTTATCTGATGAAGAGCGAGAAGATCGAGATGGTGGCCGAGGCGATTCGAGATGTGATGAAGGGCCGGATTGTGGTCAGTGAACGGATGTCTTCACTGATTTTGGAGATTTTCGCCGGCAAGCAGAGCTCGGAGAGCGGCTTGCCCGAAGCGCGGTTATCGGATCGGGAGCTGGAAGTGCTAGTGCTGCTTGGAAGTGCGCACGGAACTCGGTCCATCGCCCAGAGATTATGTATCAGTATGAAAACGGTAGAGGCGCACCGGGCCAATATTAAGCAGAAGCTGGGTCTGGCTTCCTCACAGGAACTGGTCCGTTACGCGGTCTGTTGGGTGGAGGACAGCGGCAATCGGACCCACGCCCTGGAGGCGGCTACGGCTTGAGCGCGGCTGGCGAACCAGTCCCATAATACGGTTCCTAGAAGCCGATATGCGGCTCAAGGTTCCAATGGAAAGCCGCCCACATGTCGTCCGGTTTTTACCTCGAACGACTTGGGGCGGCGATTTGGGGTGAGTGCAGGCGGCTCTGTTAGGGCAGGCCGTGGCGCTCTCGATTGCGCTCGCTACTGCTGCTGGAATACAAAAGCGCCTTTTTTATTTCCCACGACAACCCCGAGTTTGCCGGCTTTACCTAGGGGAGCGACGGTGACCTGAGTTCCCACTCCGGAATCGTTATCGATCAGGTGGGGGATAAATTCAGCGGCTTTTCCGGTTCGTTTTAATTCAAACCAGTACAGCACCGCTGGGGCATTTGGCTCGGCGTCCCCTTTTGGCCCATGTGCCCAAAAGCGTTTTCCGGTGACCAAGTCGGGCAGGCCGTCTCCATTGATGTCGGCAATGGCCATTGCATGCGGTTGGGAGAAGACCGTCCCGTGCGCTGTTTCCTCAGTTTTGGCTCCAACGATGAGGTGTTTGTTCCATCCGGTGAGGCCATTTTCACGGGTTTGTTCAAACCAGGCGACTCCATAGCCGTGGGCATCTAGGCTGGTGACGACATCGGGCAGACCGTCGCCATTGACGTCCATGGCGAACATCTGGGCGCCGCCTTTGCCGAACAGCACTTCATGAAAGGTCCACATGGGGTCGCCTTCCAAAGAGGCTGGTTGCTCCCACCAGCCGCGGGCTTCGAGGAAATCAGGTCTGCCGTCTCCGTTGACATCGCCGACGCCTATACCGTGGGTGTATTTTTGCCAGGGACCCTTTGGCGAAATCGGGTGCCAAACCCAGGGTTGATCCGGCTTGTCCGGATCCGGGAGCGCGTATCCCATGACGCCGTCCGTGGTGAAAACCAGTGCTTTCTGACCGTCTTTAGTGATGGGCGTATAAGTAGGGGACTCATTGTCGACGGAGGCAAAAACGAGGTGCCTTTTCCAGGGACCTTCCGCTCCTTTCGGGTTTTCGTACCAGTAGGCTTCCTTGTTTGGGAGCCCTAGAACCAACAGGTCGGGCCATCCGTCGCCATTAAAGTCGGCTGTAAAATCCAGAAAGTTATCGGAGTAGCCGTTGGATTCACTCTTGGCGCCTTTGAATCCGGGCATCTTGACCGGTTGGGCGTCCGGTTTCGTCAGATCCCAAGTGTTGGTGGCGGGGTAGATTTCATGGCGCACCTTGAACGCGGGGCCTTCCAGCCACCATGGCCCGTAGGCAATGTCAGGAATTCCATCCTTATTAAAATCAGCCACTGCAGATCCTTCCGCCCAAAAATCATCGATGAGGTGGATTCTGGAGAACGTCTGAGCCTGGCTCAGGGAGGGATACATCGAGGCCAATAAAAGGCCCAAAGATAGGTAGCGGCGTGGGATCATGGGGGAAAAAGGGGAGGAACTTACTTCAGAATTACCCTCGGCAGGTAACCTTTCTTAGGAGCGCGCCATGCTCTCGAGGTGAGTCATGCCGGAAAGCGGATGGTGCCCATGGAAGGGAAACCCTCTCCATGGGCACGAAATCACGGGTGCGAAGGGGATTTTGGGAAAGTCTGCCGGAAGAGAGCGCTTATTCGCCCTCTGGCGTCTGGGCCCGGGTTTCAAACCGGGTGAACTCCTTTCGGAAGGTCAGGTTTACGTCGCCGACTGGACCATTACGTTGCTTTGCAATGATGAGTGTGGCCTTGCCTTCGGTTTCCTTCTTTTCGTCATCCGAATCGGCGTAATATTCCTCACGGACCAGAAGGCCAACCAAATCGGCGTCCTGCTCGATACTCCCGGATTCGCGCAGGTCACTTAAACGGGGGCGGCCTTTACTTTCTCCTGAGCGTTGCTCTGGATTACGGTTGAGCTGTGCGAGCACGACAATCGGGATGTTTAATTCCTTGGCGAGTGCTTTGAGGCCGCTGGAGATTTCCGCAATTTCGAGCTGACGGTTATCCTGAGCCCGGCGGGTTGTGGAGCGGAGCAACTG
>CAMCYN010000283.1 GCA_945883955.1 Akkermansia muciniphila | reverse complement strand
GAGGTATGTATGGGGTGGGTGGGTTCCTACTCAAAGAAATGAAGAAAATTGCCAGGGGACCGATTCACAGGGGTTTGGGAGGAATTCCTTTTTGCGCACGGATGCGGGGAGGGGCCGAATAGGCCGCCGACTTTTCCAAGAAGTCCCTTCCCAATCCCGCCTGCTTGGGCGTTGCTTTCCCCTTCGTCCAAAGTGGAGGATAACCGACCCCGAACCTCATGTTTCACCTCACCGTTCTAGGCAGTGGCAGCGCAGGAAATTGTTCCCTGCTGGAAACTCCGACGACCCGTCTGCTCATCGACGCAGGTCTGAGCGCCAAACGGATCGGGGAACGCCTGGCCGGAGTCGGCGTCGCCCCCGAGCAGATCGACGGGATTTTACTCACCCACGAACATTCCGACCACGCGGCCGGCATCAGCGTGTGGTCGCGTCGGTATGGCACGCCGGTGTACGCCAACCGTCTGACGGCTGAGGCGCTTTCCAAGACTACCGAAGGAGTGCAGTGGCGTTTTTTTGTGACGGGCGGCGAGTTTTCCCTAGGAGAAATCCGGGTGCAAAGCTTTCCGATTTCCCATGATGCCGCGGAGCCCGTGGGTTTTGTGTTACATCATCAGGAGATCGGGGTGGGATTTTTGACCGATCTGGGGTTTGCCACCCGGTTGGTTTTGGAGCGGGTGCGGTCGGTGCACACGCTCGTGATTGAAACTAACCATGACGAGAAGCTGCTCCAGGACGACACGCGGCGGCCCTGGTCGGTAAAGCAGCGGATTTTTTCACGGCATGGGCATCTGTCCAATGCGGCGGCGGCGGAGGTGCTGGCCGGGATGGTGACCGGGAACTTATGCCGGGCGGTGCTCGGGCATTTAAGCGGGGACTGTAATTCGCCTGAGCTTGCGGTGAGTACGGTGCGGAGTCGTCTGGCGCAGAGTGGGGGGGAGCGGATTGAAGTCGTTTGCGCCACCCAGCACGAGCCGACGCCGCGGATGCGGATTGGGGGAATCGGGTAGGTTGGAGTGGGGGGAGGAGCGCAAAACGGAGCGCGGAAGGCCGGAATGGGGGCTGGAAGTGGGTTTTTATGCCACATTGCAGCCCGGAAGCATATTTGCGGCTTCCTCCGAGGCCCGCTTTAGGGAATGCCCTTAAGGGTGCCCATGAACTCCGCAACCTCGGACTATGTGCAACTGGGTTTTGCCCGGATGCAGCGTGACTTGAGTTTTTTAATGGAATGTTTCTCGGAGGTTCTCTCCGAGATGGGACAGGACGACCTCGCAAGAGCTCTACCCTGGCGCGAACATTCCTGTCTGGACGGGGAGGCGCCTCCCAGGCTTGGCCTGGCATTGTCGGTGGCCTTTCAACTCTTGAATATGGTCGAAGAAAGCGCGGCCGCCCAAACCCGGGCGTTGCGTGAACGGACCGAGGGCCTCAGTGCCGAGCCCGGTGGCTGGGGCAGCCAGCTTTCCCGTCTCATGGCTGAAGGTGTGCCGCCCGAGCAGATCGCCGAGGTTCTGCGCTCGGTTCGCGTGGAACCGGTTCTGACGGCGCATCCCACCGAGGCGAAACGGCTCTCGGTGCTGGATCAGCATCGGGTGCTTTTCGGTCTGCTCGAACGCTTTACAGGAGGAGACCTTCCGCGCTTTGAATCCCGGACGGTGCGCGACTCGGTTAAGGCGGCCCTCGAAAGGCTTTGGCGAACCGGGGAGATTCTTTTGGAAAAACCCACCCTCACCGATGAGCGGCGTAATGTGCTGCATTATCTGAGGGACGTTTTTCCGGCGGTATTGCCCGCTCTGGACGAACGGCTCCGGCAAGCCTGGCAGGATGTCGGGCTGGATCCGGCCATTTTGCGTCAGCGCGGGGTGATGCCCCGGATTCGGTTTGGAACTTGGGTGGGGGGCGATCGGGACGGACATCCCGGGGTGACGGCGGAGGTGACTGCCGAAACGCTCGAACGCCTGCGGGTGAATGCTTTAATTGTGCTGCGTGGTCAGCTCATCAAACTGGGCGAGCAGCTTTCTTTGTCGTCCTGGATGCAGCCGGCGCCTGTGGCGCTGGTCGAGGGAATCGAGCGTCATATTGCCGCGCTGGGCGGGGATTTGCCCGAAATTACCCACAAGGACGAACCCTGGCGGCGTTACGTGGAATTGATGGTCGCGCGGTTGCCGCTGCAGCAGGCGCCGGGACATCTGGCCCAGTTGCGTAACGAGGCGGGGCGCTACCGGCATTCGGTGGAGTTACTCGTCGATTTGGACCGCCTGGCGCAATCCCTGGAGGAAGTGGGTGCCAGCCGGCTCGTGGAGTTTGAAGTCACCCCGGTGCGGCGTGCCGTGGAAGTCTTCGGATTTCATCTCGCTCAGCTCGATGTCCGGCAAAACTCCGTGTTTCACGCCAAAGCCCTGACCCAGCTTCTGGGCGCGGCCGGGCTTTCGGGTGACAGTTGGGACGATTGGTCCGAGTCGGAACGGATTCGGTTTTTGGAAAAAGAACTCCGTTCGCCCCGACCTTTCCTGCATCCGAGCGCTTCGGCGGGGCCTGAGGCGGATGCGGTTCTGGGCTGTTACCGGGTGCTGGCGGCGCATATCGAGTGTTACGGAGTGGATGGGGTGGGGGCGCTGATTGTGAGTATGACCCGGCGGTTGTCGGATCTTTTGGCGGTTTATCTGTTGGCGCGTGAAGCGGGGTTACTGCGGTCTTTCCCCGGAGGGATTGTGTGTTTACTGCCTGTGGTGCCGCTATTTGAAACCATTGAGGATCTCGATGGCGGGCCGCAGATGTTACGCGCCTTTCTGAGTCAGCCCGTGACCCGGGCCAGTCTGGCTTTCCATGCCAAACGCGCAGGGCGTCCCGGCGAACTGCTTCAGCAGGTGATGGTCGGTTACAGTGACAGCAACAAAGACGGCGGGATTCTGGCCAGCCAATGGGCGTTGCAGCAGGCCCAGAGCAGCCTCGCCAACGAGGCACGCGAACAGGGCGTGGCTCTCCGGTTTTTCCACGGACGCGGAGGCACGGTTAGCCGCGGAGCGGGTCCCACACACCGGTTTCTGGAGGCGCTGCCCCACGGATCGCTGATGGGGCACATGCGTCTCACCGAGCAGGGGGAAACAATCGCGCAGAAATACGCCAACCCGTCCACGGCCACCTACAATCTGGAGATGTTCCTGGCCGGGGTCACGGCGACCAGTGCGAGGCATGCCCGGCCCGATGCCGCTGATGCGCGTTTTGCTCCGTTGATGACGAAGTTGGCGGCCGCAAGCCGGATCGCCTATCGCGAATTGCTGGATGCGGAAGGGTTTCTGGCTTTTTATCGAAAGGCCACGCCGGTGGATGCGCTTGAACACAGTAGTATCGGGTCGCGGCCTTCGCGGCGTACGGGGATGGCGAGTCTGGCGGATTTGCGTGCGATTCCGTGGGTGTTTTCGTGGAGCCAGGCGCGGTTTTATGTGCCGGGTTGGTATGGAGTGGGCAGCGGACTGTCGGCGCTGGAGCCGGGGGAACTGGCGCTTCTGGCGGCGAATTTACGGGAATGGCCGTTTTTGCGGTACGTACTCACTAATGTGGAGAGTTCGCTGGCCAGCACGGACCCGGAACTGATGCGGCTTTATGGCGAGCTTGTGCCGGACGAGGTCTTGCGCCAGCGGTTTATGGCGCAGATCGAAGGGGAATGGGAACGCACGGGCCGGATGCTGGCGCAATTGCGCGGGCAAACGATTGGCAACCTGCGGCCGCGTATGCTCAAGACTCTCGAGCTGCGCAGTGAAGCGCTTCGGGTGTTACATTTACAACAGATCGCGCTGTTAAAAGACTGGCGCGCTCGGGTGCAGTCGGGCGACACCGCCGGTGCCGATGCGATGCTACCGGAACTCCTGTTGTCGATTAACGCTATCGCGAGCGGACTACGTACCACCGGATAAGGGCTCGGAGGCCCGTGGAGGGGCGGTGTCGGGTTTGCTCGGAGCGTTTTCAGAGGGGCCGGCCGGGGCTGGTAGAAATTCTGAAGCGGATGAGCAAATCCCTAGATGCGCTTAGGAGAGTGTGTATTTTCCAAAATGCACAGACCCGCCCCTGATTTCTTCCACGATTACCTTGAAGGCATGGACTTACTGGCTGCCTTGCGTGAGAAGGAAGCCCATATCCGGATCAACTCCGAGAGTATCGGGGGCGACGGACACGACGTGGAGGCCATCCTGGAGGGACTGAGTGCTAAAATAGGCCGGGTGGAAGTCTGGAT
>CAMCYN010000282.1 GCA_945883955.1 Akkermansia muciniphila | reverse complement strand
GCCGCCGCGGCCAACCTCCTCTCGGGCCTCGTAGTTTACCACCGCGGGGTAATGAGTCACCTCCGGCACCTCGGAAAAGCCGGTGTCGAAGGCTAGCGTGGTTTCGGGCAGGGGACTTTCCGCGCTGAATGTGTCGAAGGAAACAGTGGTTTCCGGCACGCTCTGGGAATCGGGACCCTGGCTTTGTGGGGGGGGGACAGAACTCATTTTATAAATGAAGGTTCAGGCTGTGGACGGCTGTCTGGCGCTGCATTTTTTCGGGAGTTGCTCCGGTGGAAACGGGGTCGAAGGAGCCTGGGTTTAAGCAGGCCTGCAGTTTGGGGGGAGGAAAGGTCGCAAGCACCCCCAATTTGCTTCTGGGTGAGTTTTTATGTTTAGCAAATGCCGGCCGCGACTCGATCAAATTCCTGCTCAGCACCTTTCACAACCTCACCAACGGCTCCCTCTCATCACCGGCGGCAGCTCAGACATCAAATTCGGACACCACTTTGTCGCCTCGAAAGACGCACCACTCTGCACCGTCTGCCTCAACCTGCTCCGAAGCTGCAGCCTCTACATCAAGCGCCACTACGACAGATCGGGCGTGTTGAAAGAAATGACTTCTTGAGAGATGCTTGAATTCCACCGAATGAAAAGGCCAACACTCATCACCTTAATCGCTTTGCAGATGTGCTCACTGGCGGCACTGCTCGCCCAGAATTCGTCTGCGATTCTGAAGCCCGACGCGCTGCACCGTTATGTGGCAACCTTCAATAGCCAGCGTCCGGACGACACCGCCGCAGACTTGCCGAGTGAGGGCTCGATTACCGCCATCAGCAACGACCAAGCCGCCGCTTGGATGGAGCGAAACGTCCCTCTTTTCGAGTGTTCCGACAAAGACATCGAAGAGACCTACCACTTTCGCTGGTGGGCCTATCGCAAACACATTTGGCACACCCCGGATGGCTTCGTCGTTACCGAGTTCCTGCCGAAGGTGGGCTGGAGCAAGATCCACAACACCATCAACTGCCCCGTGGGCCACCAACTTTACGAGGGACGCTGGATTCGCGACCCGAAGATCATCGACGACTACTCTCAGTTTCATTTTGGCAAAGGCGGCGATCCGGGTGGCTCGAGCAAGATGTATTCACAGTGGATTACGGATGCCATCTACGCCCGATATCTGGTCAATGCCGACAAGCCGTTCGTTACCGGGTTATTGAACGCTTTGATCAAGAACCACGAGGCGTGGAAAATAGGCAACCCCGCACTCCACGCGTGGCAGAAAAGCCGCCTGCTCGACAATGGCCTTTATTGGCAGGTGGATTCCTGGGAGGGGCAGGAGTTCTCCATCGGCGGCACGGGTATCAGGCCACCGATGAACTCGTATATGTTCGGCGGGGCCATTGCGATTGCCCGGATAGCTGAGTTGGCTGGCCGGAAGGAACTGGCCGATCAATATCGCGCCGAAGCCGTGCAGTTGCGCAAACGATTTCAGGACCTGTTGTGGGATCCCGAGGCAAAGTTTTTCAAAGTGATGCGGCACGAAAACGCCCCCACGAATCAATACGACAACTCCGTCTCGGAGGCCTGCGAACCAGGGCAGCGAGTTAAGGTCCGTGAAATCTTTGGTTTTGTGCCCTGGTATTTTAACCTGCCTGAGGGTGGTCACGGCTATGAAGAGGCTTGGCGCCAGTTGACCGACCCGCAGGGATTCCTCGGGTCGTATGGTCCGACCGTGGCAGAGCGTCGGCATCCGAAGTTCTTTATCAACGCGGCTGGTTGCATGTGGTGCGGAGCGAGTTGGCCCTTCTCTACATCCCAGACGCTGACCGCTTTAGCAAATGTGCTCAACAACTACAAGCAAGCTGTAGTCGGCAAAAAAGAGTACTTTGATACTCTGAAGGCCTACACACAAAGCCATCACCTGACGCTGAATGATGGAAAGGTCGTAGCCTGGCTCGACGAGTCGCTCAACCCGGACACAGGTATATGGATGAAGGTCGGCCCGTTTCCGAAAACACGAGGCCGGGATTACAACCACTCCACCTATTGCGATCTGATTATCACCGGTCTGGTAGGGCTGCGTCCCCGCGCGGATGACCTGCTCGAAGTCAACCCACTCGCGCCAGAAGGCGTGTTCGATTACTTCTGTCTGGACAACGTCAGCTATCACGGATGCACGCTCACGATTCTCTGGGACAAGACCGGAAACCGCTACAACAAGGGCGCTGGCCTGCGATTGCTCGTCGATGGCAAAGAGATTGCGCACAGCGAGACCTTAAAACGATTGACCGCAAAGTTGCCGTAATTAACGCCCCGCATTCAGGCTGAAGAATTCGTGCCGTGCGGGTGAAAAGCAATTCCCTATCTTTTTAACAAGTGCAGCCCATGGGCCGCAGCCTCATGCCCGAGGGCCTGCTCGAAGGCCTGACCGAGCAGCAGCTTCGCGATTTCTTCGCTTACCTCCGCATCTCGCAGCCGATCAGCAAGTGCTCCCATCTCAACATGAATCCTTCCGCACCGAAAGGCGAGCCGTCACCATCGACTCCACTCCGAAAAACAATGTTCGGAGGTTTCCTCAAAATGAAAACGCTCGTCACTCTGCTCGCCTTTAGCCTCACGCTCGTCACGGCGCGCGCTGAGCACGAGGGAAAAATCCAAATCCTGCTCCTCGGCGACAGCTCCACTGAAGCGAGCGTCCCAAAGTGGGTCGCTAAAAAAGAGCCGCAATTCGAAGAGGTGATCCGCCTCCTGCTCGCCGGTGAGTCCGATCTGCTGCCCACCAAGGTGGTCAATTTCGGCCAAGGTGGTGACTACATTCGTAAGCTCCTCGATACGGGCCGCTACGAGAAGCTGGCGGCGAAGCTGCCTGGTCTTGATTACATTTTCATCCGCTACGGGCTGAACGATCTCGCCTATCGAAAGAGTTTCGAGACTGATTTTCCAAAGGATTTCCATGAGTTGCTGGCAAAGCTGCGCGCAGATCATCCGCAGGCGATGCTGATTCCCATGACGGTCATTCCTTTCAATGACGAAAAGAGCATCGTGAAAATCAACAATCTCATCCACGCAGTCGCCACCGAGGAAAAGCTTACAATCTTCGACATCCACCCGCGCTATACCGCCGAACTCAAACGCGGCCCCGACATGTTGAACTACCGTCGCTATCCGCTCTCCAAAATTCCCGAGAACCTCCGCGAGCTCGCCAAGCCTTACGTCATGCCGGAAAAAGATCCCATGGTCATAGTGCTCGACAACCGGCTCGACGCCATCTTTGGCCATCTCCCAGGCTGGTTCGCAGACCGTCACCCGAACATCGCCGGCTACAACCTCATCGCCGACGAGACAGTAAAGTTTCTCGCGCCGATCATGCGCGAACGACGGGTGAAGAAGTAGTCTCAGCACCTCCTGATTCATCCCACCCACCATGACACACACACCCTCATTCATCCGAATCAGCCTTGCCGGACTTCTGTTCTGCGCGGCGCTCAACAGTGCGTCGAATTGAATCTTGAAAGTTTGAAAGCGGGGTGGCGCTTGCTTGTGGCTAGGAGGCGAGTTCCTCCTCGAAGCCTGCGGCTTTCAGGAAGCTGGGGAGCTGCTTCTGAATCCGGCGCGTGATGGTCGGTCCGCACCATTTGTAGGTCTGACCTTCAGCGATGATGCCTGTCTTGAGCAGGAAGGCAGTGAGCTTGTCCTGATTGAGGCCGCCCAGGGTCTCGTCCAGCGGGTGGCCCAGGTCGGCTTCCGGCGGGCGGGGCGCGGGCGCCTCGGGGACGACCGTGAGGGTGACGGGCTCGGGTTCGGACGCGGCAACGGGGCGGGCGGGGGTGAGGCGGATCTCGGCGCCGTTGGATCCGTTGCCGCGGGTGCGGCGTGGGTTCAGCGCGGGGAGCTGCGCTTCGTTGGCCCCCACTTCCTCGGCTTCCTCCTCGGCGAGGATACCGGAGAGGCAAGCGGGGTACACGGCGCGGACGGCTTCGGCGACGGCGCGGGCGGTGAGCATGGCGGCGGGGTGCTTTGTCCAGGTGGGGTTCGAGGTGAGGCCGGCTTTGCGTGCGCGCTCGATGGTCCAGACTACGGTGAGCGCACCGCCTTTGGGGTGCGATGCGGTGAGGCTGACCTCGGTGTCGTTGTGCACGAGGTATTCGACGGTGCCGCCTGCCTTTTGAAAGCGGGCAAGCATGCACTCGCTGCGGAGGCTCAAACGGCCGTTGATGACGTGGTACTCGTGAATCACTCTGC
>CAMCYN010000281.1 GCA_945883955.1 Akkermansia muciniphila | reverse complement strand
GCTGACTCACGCTGACTCACGCTGACTCACGCTGACTCACGCTGACTCACGCTGACTCACGCTGACTCACGCTGACTCACGCTGACTCACGCTGACTCACGCTGACTCACGCTGACTCACGCTGACTCACGCTAAACTCCCTAGGTACGACCATCCAGTCATCGCCCTTCTCCCCTAACCCAACCGCAACTATGCAATCCGCGCTATCAGTAACCCCCAAACCGAATCCGCGAATACTACGCATGAAGTTCCCTAATTGTCTTTGTTCGTTGCGAACCCTGCTCACCTATCTCGCTCTGTTCTTCCTCTCAATCAACGCAAGTAGTGCCCCCGGAGCGGCTGTATGGGATATGCCGGGGGTCCGTGGGAACGTCCGGGACGGTTGGGCACATGGAAGACATTGGACCAGCAACCCCTTTGTGGAAGGCGATGGGAGCTGGTCAGTTTATCATCAAAAAGACGATCGCTTTGAGAAAATGGTCTTCGGCAAAGCTTATGGCTTTAGCTTCGCATGGCTCGACTCGGATGCAGGCCCGACCCCACAAAATATGCTAATCGGCCGGAATCTACACGCACCGAGTCCATCGACCCCCGGAGCGAAAAGTCTCGCCTCCCTAGTTACCTTTACCCCCCCCACGCAAGGGGTTCTGGAGGTCTCCGTCCATGGAAAACTCGGTCTCAGACCGGCATCCAAGTCACGCGCGAGGGTATCCATTGGCGTCTTTGATGCGAGCCCGTCTCTGGTTCGGGTCATAGTAGGCGAGGAACTCACGCGTGACGCGCTCTTCACCTGGAACGGACAGGTGAAACTTGAGGAAGGTGAGAGCGTCGGGCTTCAAATCACGGCGTTGGATGAACCGGCCGGCCCTGCCGGTTGGCCCGTGTTTGCCTTCGATCACTTCACTGTCCGCGATCTGGGGAACTCTCGCTTTTCAGCGACGGTGCCGGTGGATCCCGGTGTTTGGGTGGCACGCGATCCGGAGGTTCAACTCCGAACAAACAAGGACGGAGGGCTCACCCTCGAGATACCCGCCGGGACAAAATCATGGTACGTGATCGATGGACCTTCGCTGAGCTTGCCGGCCCGCACCCGCTATCACTCGGACCGCGCTATCAACGTGACGGCGGACGCATGGCCAGAGAAGCCAGGAGACACCCCGATCCAGGGATACGCCCTCCACCTGCGCGCCAAAATGAACGGTGGGAACGTGCAAATCGCTTCCACGAGTCCCGGATCAGAAAAGGCTCGAACCAGTTATGCCCAAAATAGAAGTGCCCATCAGTTTTGGGACAGCGTTTGGGAGCTCGCTGACGCTCACAGGATGTCCTCATGGACGACACTCGGCGGCACGGGCAAGATTTCGCCGGACTGTGACCAGCTCAACCTCGAGCTCTGGCTCTCCGTGCCCAAAGGCTCCCCTGCGGTGATTCACCTGCGCGATTTCCAATTAAGGGAAACCTTTAGCGAAACGCACATTATCACCTCCACCACAGCCGAAATCGGAAACATCTTTTTCTCGAAAAAGGGATCCATGAACATCGACTTCGCTCGGGCGGAGCAAATCGATTCCTGGGAGGTGACTGACCGCGACGAAACCGATCGTATTCAGAATCAAATTACAGGCACTGGTAAGCCGTCGATCGACACTCTTGCCCTTGAATCAGCTGGAATCCATCGCATTGAGGTGAAGGCTATCTATAGGGACAAAACGAAAGTCGACTCACGCACCACAGCCGCCGTTGTGGGCGAACCCCTCTCTGATTCTATCCGGCTCCACTCACGCTTTGGTTTGGCGCGCGTCCACGGTGACCTCGGCCTTTGGAAAAAGAGCGGCTCCAGCTGGGAATGGGGTATCGGGAAGATACAACTCAAAGACTGGCTCCTTGAGAAAGATGGTTCCATCCTACCGCCGCCTCACTGGCATCCCTTGCAGAAATCAACAGGGTTCACCGATCTACTGTCCGTTGGCAGCTTTCCTTCATGGCTCTACAGTGAGGAAACCGCAGACCCGCTCGCACAGCACACTCTGCATCCGCCAAAGGACTGGCAACTCTACGAGCGCCTGTTTGAAGCCTTCGCACGAGCCAATCCCAACCTGCCTTTGTTTTCGACCCATAACGAGGCTAATGCCAAGTGGCGTGGAACTCCGGAAGAGTTCATCAAATTTAATGCGCTGATGGCGAGGGGTGCGAGGCGCGGAAACCCAAATATTGAGGTGTCCGGCCCCGTTGATTTCAGCATCCAGCCTGAGACTTTCCGCCGCTACATTCAGAATGGCATGTTCGGTAAAGACGGTCTCAACGCGGTCAATATGCACGCCTACATCGGGGCGACACCGCCGGAAGGAGAGTTCATCGAAAGGATCAGCAACATCAGCGCTCTCCTGCAGCAAGCCGGCCTCGGCAAGTTGCCCGTATACCTGACCGAGTTTGGCTGGGCTCGCGGCTCGGATACCCGGTTTGATCCGATCTCCAATGTACAAGATCACCCGCGCTACATTGCTCGCTCGCTGGCTTTGCTTGCTGCACAACCGGTCGACGCCGTGATCTGGCACTGCTTCCGCATCTCAGGCTCGGTCAAGGAGGAGGACGAGTTGGGTTACAATCTCCTCAACAGCGACCACACCCCATCCGCATCCTATGTTTCCTATATCAACGCCGTAAAATGGTTATCGGAAATTAAACGAGGCGACGCGCGATGGTTCCGATTTTCACCCCGCCTGCACATGGTTCTTGGCCGCGCCCCAAACCGGATCATCGGCGTCGCCTGGAGCACCAACGGAGAAGCCCCATTTGACCTACCCGGCCGCCCTTTACGGGCAACAGACATGATGGGGCGGGAACTCCCTCTTGAATCCCACGTGACGCTTTCGCCCTCCCCCATCTTCTTCGAGCTTCCGGCAGAAAACCCGTTCATCAATCTCGCTGAAGAGCCCTCCATAAGTGCCTTTCCTGGTCAATCGCTCCAAACCAATTTCGACTCCCTGCAAACGCCCGAAGGCATCACCGCAGCCGGACCGATGGCCTCCGTGTCGCACAAGGCGACACCTGGCGCCTACCTCCTCATTGGGACCGGTCTGGACGGGACGCGAACAGGCCTGCAACCCATCACTGTTCCACCTCCGCTAGTGCTGAAGGCGCTAGATTCGCGATTATCTTCCGTTTGCGGATCGCTCGAAGTTGTCGCCACCGTCGTGCCCTCCGTCTCAGGCACTCTCCGTGCCGTCCTAACGCTTGGAACCGGAGAAACCGTGAATACCGAAATACCGGTGGTTCTCGGACACGAGAATCTGATCCGGCTTCCGGTGCCTGCCTTTCAAATTGGAAAACGGATCCAGGGAGAGGTGCGAGTGGAGCTGATTGGATCCATCCCATTTTCGCTCACCAGCAAGCTAGACGTTAGCGCCCTGCCTGCACCGCGACTTCATGAGCAACCGAGTTGGGATCGGATTTCGGCAACCGATTTCTCATCGTGGTCACCTTCGGCCAAGGTCGCCCCGCGTGATCTATCCGCCACTGTTCAGACGGCAGCAACAGATAAAGGCCTGCACGTTCGAATTGTCGTCACGGACGATGTGCATCGCCAGACTCGCGACCCCAAAAGCCTCCACGAAGAGGATTCAATCCAACTGGCCTTCGATATCGATGGCGACCAACCCTGGAAGTTCAACCTCATCATGGATGGCAGCTATAATGGACACCGGATTTTGGGTTACACCATTGCGAAGCCATCAGACGGACGACCCACGATTGTGTGGCGCAATCGAGCAGACTGTTCCGGATTTGCTGGGGAGAGTCTTAGCCCCGAAGTCGTCGCCGATGTCCGTCGTGAAAATCAAAACACGCTCTACGAGCTCGTTTTCCCCTGGCAGAGCCTCGGCCTCGAGCAGGCTCCTCCCATTGGGAAGCAAATCGGATTCAGCATCGCTGTGAACGATTCAGATCAGGGGCGGGACCGAAAAACCCTCCGATTTGGCCAAGGCATTATCGGCCCTCAAGATCCCAGACTATTCGCCACCTTGAAGGTCATCGAAGACAACACTGTCGAGAAAAACTCCCCTGCCCCGGCGTCTCCCGAGATATCTCTGCGTGCAACCTTCCCTGCTCACGAAAATCACGCAATTTTCCAGTCGCAGGAACCGGTGGAACTGTCTGTGGAAGTCGAGCAATCGCTTCATCAAGCGGACACGCTCCTATGGGAACTCGTCAACGACCGCAACGAGTCTGCGGC